>JBKJZO010000221.1:0-19124 GCA_046715235.1 Mycobacteriales bacterium | reverse complement strand
GGTAAGAACGCGTCAGGCGGCCTCGGGCTCCTCGTCCTCGGGCGCTTCGTCGTCGGGCTCGCCATCGGCGAACTGGGTGCGGTACAGATCGGCGTAGCGGCCGTTGGCGGCCAGGAGCTGCGGATGGCTGCCCTGCTCCACGATCCGGCCGGCTTCGAGCACGACGATGCGGTCGGCGGCCCGGATCGTGGACAGGCGGTGGGCGATGACCAACGCCGTACGGCCTGCAAGAGCAGTGCCCAGTGCAGCTTGTACGGCGGCCTCGGACGTCGAGTCCAGATGAGCCGTCGCCTCGTCGAGGATCACGATCCGGGGCCGGGCCAGCAGCAGTCGCGCGATCGTCAGACGCTGGCGCTCACCACCCGAGAGCCGGTAGCCGCGTTCGCCGATGACGGTGTCCAGACCGTCGGGGAGCGACTCGACCAGATCGGCGAGCCTGGCTTGGCGCAGCACGTCCCACAGGTCGGCATCAGTGGCTTCCGGCCGGGCGAAGCGCAGGTTCTCCCGCACTGAGTCATGGAACAGGTGGCCGTCCTGCGTCACCATCCCGAGCGTCTCGCGGATGGAGTCGAAGGACAGATCTCGTACGTCGACGCCGGACAACCGCACCGAACCCGCGTCGACGTCGTACAGCCGCGGTGCGAGCGCCGCGATCGTCGACTTGCCGCCGCCGGAGGTGCCCACAAGCGCGACGAGCTGGCCGGGCTCGACGCGGAAGGACACGCCGTGCAGGACTTCGGTGCCCCCTCTGGTGTCGAGGGTCGCGACTTCCTCGAGGGATGCGAGCGACACCTTCTCCGCTGAGGGGTAGGCGAACCGCACGTTCTCGAACTCGAGGGCCGCGGGTCCGTCCGGCACCTTGCGCGCGTCGGGTTTCTCGTCGATCAGCGGCGGCAGGTCGAGCACCTCGAAGACCCGCTCGAAGCTGACGATCGCCGTCATCGCATCGACCCGGGCGCTGGCGAGTGCGGTGAGCGGCGTGTACAGGCGGGTGAGCAGCAGCGCCAGCGTGACCACCGTGTGGGGCTCGAGGCGATTGCGCAGCGCGAGCCAGCCGCCGAGCCCATAGACCAGCGCCAGCGCCAGCGCCGACACCAGGCCCAGCGCGGTGAGAAAGACCCACTGGCCCATCGCCGTGCGTACGCCGATGCGCGCGACCCGCTCGGCTCGCCGGCCGAACTCGGCTTCCTCGTTGGCCGGGCGGCCGAAGAGCTTCACGAGCGTCGCGCCGGGCGCGGAGAAGCGCTCCGTCATCTGTGTCGTCATCGCGGCGTTGTGATCCGAGGCCTCACGCTGAAGCTGGGCGAGGCGGGAGCCCATCCGGCGGGCAGGCACGACGAACACCGGCAGCAGAATCAGCGCCAGCACGGTGATCTGCCAGGACAACGTCAGCATCACGCCGAGCGTAAGCAGCAGAGCGATCACGTTGCTCACGACACCGGACAGCGTCCAGGTGAACGCTCGCTGCGCACCGATGACGTCGCTGTTGAGCCGGCTGACAAGAGCGCCGGTGCGGGTGCGCATGAAGAACGCGACCGGCATGCGCTGCACGTGGCCGAACACCGCGCGGCGCAGGTCGAGGATCAGTCCCTCGCCGACCCTCGACGACTGCCAGCGCGAGGCGATCCCGACGCCGGCGTCGACGACCGCGATCACCGCGATGAGTGCGGCCACGGTCATGACTTTGCGCTCGCTCTTGCCCTCGTTGATCGCCTTGAGGGCCTGGCCCGCGAGTACGGGCGTTGCTACGGCGAGCACGGCAGAGGCGACGCTGAGCAGTAGAAACACCGTCAGAGCACGTCGATGCGGCCGGGCGAACGTGAGGATGCGCGTGAGCGTGGCCCGGGTGAACGTGCGCTTCTGCTGATCGCCGCGCATCGCGCTCTCGAGCGCCATCCAGTGGCTGAAGCCCATCTCCATGCGGAGGCACCCCTCTTCATCAGTTGGCTCACCCTAGGAGCAGGGCGCGCGCCACGGTCAACAGCCGGACCAGGGGCAATAGTCCGGATGGATACGGGTGCCGCGGAGTTCGGCAACTCAGCCCCTGCGCTAGTCCGTGACCCATCTGTCAGCGGCGGCTAGTAGCGTCGGCGCCGGACGGAGGGTGACGACTATGGCGTTCCGCGGGTGGCCGGCAGAGGCGCTGCACTTCTATGAGGGCCTCGAGGCCGACAACTCCAAGGCCTATTGGCAGGACAACAAGGACACCTACGACACCTGTTGCCGCGCGCCGATGGACGAGCTGCTCGCCGAGCTCGCGCCGGAGTTCGGGGCGGCCAAGCTGTTTCGGCCCTACCGTGACGTCCGCTTCAGTGCCGACAAGACGCCGTACAAGACGTCCATCGCGGCGTCGCTCGCCGGCGGTGGCTACGTGCACCTGTCGGCCGACGGGCTCGTCGTCGGCAGCGGCATGTACCACCTGGCAGCCGATCAGCTGGAGCGTTACCGCGCCGCGGTCGCCGTAGGTGATGACGGCGGTGTCGGTGTTGCCGGTGCTGTCGGTGAGCGCGATCACGCTGCCGAGCCCGTCGTGGGTGTAGTAGCTGTTCACGGATCTGCCATCAGTGCCGACGCGCAAGCTGACCAGCGCACCGGAGGGTTCCCGGGTGAACGCGATCCACGCGCGCACTCAATCAGTGGGTCTCAAATCCGTCCTGTGGCGTCTAGATTGTATCAGAACCATGAACGCGACGGGCATCAGGATAAAGATTGGCACTGCCGCGCAGACAACAACAGCGGTATTCGAAATGGTCTCATCTTGTTTAGCACCGGCAATTAGAAATAGTAGTGCTGCAGCGGTCATTAGAAGACTGATGGCCATCCGAACCGTTGGCCGCGTTGGTGGGGAGTAGAGTATGCAGCCGATTGCGAACGCCGCCGCCGCACCTGCGTCCCACCAGCGCGATGTCATTAGATACATCACTGCGCCCAAAGACAAGATTATCGCCGCAACTCTACGAATCCGGAAGGACGTTCTTCGGGATTTAGTCGTGGCCATACGATTCTCTCCCTTGTCATCTGGACAGAATGTACACCGCGAGGCTGAAAGTCCCCGCGCCAGCCGCTGCACCCAAAATGACGGGCAGGTAGGCAGGAGCGGAAACTACTCCGAGTATCAATAGGCCGATATAGTATCCTGATGCGTATCCTGCCGCCCCCGCGAGGGCGACCTCAACGCCGCCGATGAGTATCTCTGCCAACCCACTCAACCCACTCAGGAAACCGCGCCCGGTTGGATCGATCGAGTTGACTGGCGAGTTGCCGACGTACGGGTAGCGGTTGACCGCGCTCGGATTGTCGATGCTGCCGGCGAGGGGGTCGCGTTGGGTCCACCGGCCGAGCGAGGGGTTGTAGTAGCGCGTACCGAACTTCGTCAGCCCGGTCGCTGTGTCGTGGTAGCCGCTGGCGTACCGCCACGGGTTCAGCGCCGCCTGGCTACCCGTCGCGGACAGGACCGTGCCGTACGGGTCGTAGGTGATGACGGCCGTGTCAGTGTTGCCGGTGCTGTCAGTGAGCGCGATCACGCTGCCGAGCCCGTCGTGGGTGTAGTAGCTGTTCACGGAACTGCCACCCGTGCCTACGCGCAAGCTGATCAGGTTGCCGCTGGGTTCACGGGTGAAGCCCAGCCAAGACGCTCCGGTGAGCTGCCCAGTGGCGCCGAGCAGGTCGTTGGCGAAGCGGGTGCCGCCGGCGGTGTCCCGCTCGGTCGAGTCGGCGTCGGCGTACCCCATCGGCAGCGGGCTGCCGCCGGTGGTGACCTGCGACGTCTGGTTCTTCGTGTTGTACCCGAACGTCTGACTGCCCGCCGCGGTCAGGTTCCCGTTCCCGTCGTAGCTGTGCGCGGTGTCACCAGCCGGCGTCGCCGGGCAGGATGTCGTGCCGTTGCCACCCGCGGTCGGACCGGACCAGCACAACATGTCGGCGTTGTTGTAGCCGTAGAACGTGGTCGGCTCCCCCGTCTGCGTCAGTTGCGTCCGGTTCCCGGCCAGGTCGTAGCTGTAACCCCAGGTGGTGGCGCCGCGGGTCGCGGCGGTCAACTGATCCATGCCGTCGTACCCGTAGGTGCTGCTCACATCCGCCAGGCCCGGGTTGACCTCCGCCATGCTCCAGCGCAGATCAGTGTCCGCGCCCGTCGACGGGTGAGCGTAGGTGTAGGACCGGGAGGTGAACGCCGTGCCGGCCGGGCGCTTGCCGACGACCGAGGTCTGCCGTCCCGAGCCGTCGTAGGCGTACTCGGTCTTCTGCCCGGACGGGAAGCGGGCCAGCGTCCGCCGGCCGTTGAAGTCCTGGTCGAACAGCACACACTTCGCTGATGCCGGCGGCAGCGCGGTCAGGCTGTAGCCGGTGCAGGTGCCGCCCGGCTCAGCGAGCTTGTCCAGGTTGTTCGCCAGGTCGTACGCGTATGTCGTCGTGGTGGATGCGTCCTCGGAGAAGGTGAGGATGTTGCCGACACCGTCGTAGGTGACATCCGAGCTGCCGAAGTATGGCGTGACCTTCGAGGTCGGCCGGTGCAGCGCGTCGTAGGCGAACGTGGTGCCGCCCGTGTTATCGGTGCGGGTCAGCAGGTTCCCCACCGCGTCGTAAGCGTAGGTGATGCAGTTCCCCGCGCTCGGGGTGCAAGTCGGCGCGCCGCCGTACCGGACCTGCGTGATCCGGTCCAGCTTGTCGTAGGTGAGCAGCGTGACCTGACCCTTCCCGTCCGTCATCGACGCCGTCCGCCCCAGACTGTCCGGCACGACAGTCGTCCCGCCCAGCGGCGCCGGCGGGGTGACGCTGGTCAAGTTCCCCGAACTGTCATAGCCGTACGACGTGGCGTTGCCGCGCCCGTCGGTGGTCTTGCACAACTCGCCCGGCTTCCCGCCGCAGGACACGCCCGGATCGCCCTGGTAGTCGTTGTCCAACGTGCCGCCCGCACCGCCCGGGGTCGCGACCGTGTCCAGGTTGCGGCCGGCGGTGTAGCTGTACGTCGTCTCGTTGCCCTGCGCGTCCTTGGACGTGGTCGGCTGGTAGAACTCCAACGCATGCGGACCGCTACCCACCGGAGTTGGGTATTCGAGCGTCGATTCCCGGCCACCAACACCCGGCGCCTGCATCTTCGTCAGGTTGTTCAAGTTGTCATAGGTCAGGGTCGAGATCGCCGACAGCCCGTCGGTCAGCGACTCCACGTTGCTGTTCGTCGTGTACGCCGCCGCGCGGGATCGGCCGAGCGGGTCGAACGTCTGGATCACCCGGGACTGACCGTCCCAGCAGTAGTTCGTCACGCCGGCGTTCGGGCCGGTGACGGTCATGCGTCCCATCACCCCGCTCGCGGTGCACGGGCTGCCGCCGGTCGTGTTGTGGGCGAACGTGTACGTCGGCCCGGTGCCGTTCGTCGTGTTCGTCACCCGGGTCACACTCGCAGTGCGGCCCGTCGACGGGATGACCAGCTTCAGTTGCTTGCCCACCGGGTCGGTCACCGAGGACAGCATCGGGTAGCTGTCGTAGCCGTAGGTGGTGATTTTGCCGTCCGCGTCGGTGTAGGTGGACAGCTCATTGCCGGTCCACGCGTAGTTCCACACCCGGGTCCGCGGCGCGGTTTCCGCGATCCGGGTGATCTTCCCGGCGGTCGTGGTGACGTTGAGCACGCGTCCCTGCGTGTCGGTGATGGTGCTCAGGTCACCCGCGGGGGTGTAGCCGTAGGTGATCTTGTTCCCGTGACGGTCGGCGTCCTCGATGAGGAAGTACTTGCCGAGCGCATAGGTCTGCCAGGTCTTGTCGAACAGGTAGGTCCGGCCGGACTTCTGGAACGTCAGCTTCACCTGCGTCGGGCTGACCGTGGTGAGGTCGGCGTTTGCGCCGGCCGGCGTGGTGAAGCCGCCGCCGGTCTTTGGGGTGAAGAGGAACACGGTGCTGGACGGTGTCGTGTAGTTCATCCCGCCGTCAGGCTGCGGCTCGATGTTGACGTCCTTGCCGACATCGAAGCGCCACTGCTGCCCGTACGACCCGGTGCTGTTGTAATGGCGGCCGACCTGCAGCGGCAGGCCAACCCCGCGCACGCTGATGTCCGAGGTCCGGTACAGCAAGTTGCCGCTCGCGTTGTTCACCTTCGCAATCGACCGGTCGCTCAGATTGAGTCGGTGGTGCTGAAGTACGACTGGTCGCCGCGCGCGAGCGCGTACCGGACCGTCAGGCGCGGGTGGTAGTTGGACGGGTTGCCGTCCTTGGACATGAAATGCGCCTTGCCATTGGTTTCGGTCGCCGCGCGGATCAGGAACCCGTGGTTGGGGATCGTGCCAGCGACCATGTCCGCGACCATCTTCGTCGGGTGCCAGGTGTACTGATCACCCCAGTTCACGCCATTGGACGTGGTGCCGACAGTGCGCGTCGGGTCGTAGTCGCCGCCCGCCGCCGTCCACGCGCTCGTGCCGTCGTACTTGTTCCACGTCGCGGACTCGGTCCACGACCGGGTCAGCGGGTAGGCGCTCATCGTCGGCAGCGGCGAGATGACATCGGTCAGGAACAGGCTCAGGTCGGCGGAGGTGACGAGCGCGTCCTTGGGCACCCCGGTCGTCAGCGCGTCGAACTTGACGGTGGTGCGGTTCCGCGACGCCGACCCGGGGTGATAGCCGACACCCAGATATGGGCTGCCGCACCAGCTGATGTTGGCGTTCCCGCCGTCGCTCAGGTAGCAGTCGGCCTGCGGCGTGCCCGCGGTCCAGTTCGGGTCGACGACGACCGGCCAGGCCCGCCCGGCGGCGTTCAGCCAAGCACGATCGACTGTCTCGGTCACCAGCCAGTCGGGGCCGGATCGCTGCAATCCCAGACGAATTCCGTTCGACATGTCACGCTTCGCGTCCGACATGTACGGGGCGCTGAGCGCCCCGACCTGACCGGTCGGTCCGGACACGATGATGCGGTTGCCGCGCAACGACGGCGTCAGCCCGGGGCTCAGCTTGAGCCGGTGCTGGAAGGTCGACGCGGCGGCGGGGCTCGCCAGCGTGATGAGCTGTTTCACGCTTTCCGCCTGCGCCAGGTAGGACACCGTGACGCCCGGCAGCGCGTTCGCGTAGGTGACCGAGCTGCCCTTCTGCTGCCCGGCAGCGCTCGCGCCGAGCATGCCCATCTCCACCGCGCCCCAAGGACCGTCTATGCGGACCGGCGCCCCCTCGATCCGGCTCGGGAACGCAGCGGTGAACCGGTTCGCTGCGTTCTGCCACGCATACCCTGACGGGAGAGCCCGACCGGACCGGGACGGCGTCGCGACCAGTGTGTTATCGATCGGCTGCAACGCGCCCGCGGCGTCGATGTAGTTGATGGCGCCGGAGTAGATCTCGGCGCGCAACGTGCCGTCCGGGTCGCGGAACGTTCGCGTCGAGAGGGTGCGACGCGCTGGCAGCTCGCCGCTTGGCAGCACCAGTTCGGGGCTCGGCGTCGGCGCCGGGTTGCGGTTCGCCGGCTCCGGTGACACCGGGTCGGGCAAGGCCACCGGGGGGGCCGGAGCCGCTGCCGCCGTGTGCACCTGAGTCTGGGCGGTCGCGAGGCCGAGCGAGACAGTCGCGATGACAGCTGCGAAGCGAAGCGAGTGAGCGCGCATTTGAGCCCCTGGGAGGCAATGCCGCGGGCCCCCTCTGGGCCCCGGCATGATCGCTCATCCCGCCGACGGGTGCAATGAAGCAGGGTCCGATATGTGGCGTCAAGGGATGGTTCGGGTAATTTCTACGGGGTAAGGGATAGCCTTGGATCCAGGCGATTTGAGCCTGCGCGACCCCTCGCACGTGGGGGTCACAGTTCGAGCGATAGCCGGCGGACGTGTCGCGGTCACTGGCCGCCGGGACGCACAAGCCCCGACTCGTAGGCGAGTACGACGGCCTGCACGCGGTCGTGCAGGTGCAGCTTGGCGAGGATCCGGCCCACGTGGGTCTTCACCGTCGCCTCCGAGAGGAACAACCGTTCGGCGATCTGCGCGTTGGACTCGCCCGTGGCGATCTCGACGAGGACTTCGCGTTCGCGGGGCGTCAGGGCAGCCAGCATCGAGTCGTTTCGCTGACCGGCGACTGGCAGCCGGTCGGCGAATGCATCGAGCAGTCGCCGGGTCACGGTCGGTGCGAGTACGGCGTCGCCCGTCGCCACCGCGCGGATCGCCGAGAGCAGGTCCTCCGGCGGCACGTTCTTGAGCAGGAATCCGCTCGCGCCCGCCCGCAGACCGGCGAACGCGTACTCGTCGAGGTCGAACGTCGTAAGGATCAGCACCCGCGACCGGCCGCCCGATTCGACGATCTGCCGAGTCGCCTCGACGCCGTCCATCTTGGGCATGCGCACATCCATGAGCACGACGTCGGGCTGGTGTTCCCGGACGACCGCGATCGCTTCCTCGCCGTTCTCCGCCTCGGCGACAACTCGCATATCCGGCTGCGCATCGAGAACCATGCGGAAGCCGAGGCGCAGCATCGGCTGGTCGTCGACGAGCACAACGGAAATGGTCACGAGCCCGCTTCCAGGGGGAGCCTGGCATGGATCCGCCAGCCGCGCCCAGCCCGCGGACCTGCTTGCAGGCTGCCGCCGTAGACAGCGGTCCGTTCCCGCATCCCCGTCAGGCCGTGGCCGCCCTCGTCGTCAACGAGACCCGGAGCGGCTCGCGCCGGCGAACCGTCGTCGTCCACGTCGATCTCAACCGCCTCGTCGTCGTATCGCAGTTGCACCCGGGCGCTGACGGCCGGGCCGGCGTGCTTGAGGGTATTGGTCAGCGCCTCTTGGACGATGCGGTAGACCGTGAGCGACAGCCCCGGGCTCAGCTCAGCCGGTGCGCCCTGCACGGTCAGGGTCACGGGCAGCCCGGCGGACTGGGTGCGCGCTATCAGCGCATCGAGCTGGTCGACACCCGGCTGCGGCGCCATCGTGTCCTCGTCGTCGGAGCGCAGGATGCCGAGGAGCCGGTGCATCTCCGACAACGCCGAGCGGCCCGTCTCGGCCACCGTCTCGATGGCCTGCCGCGCGTCGGCCGGAGAGTTGTCGACGACGTACGCCGCTCCGTCGGCCTGGGCGACCATGACCGACAGGCTGTGCGCGACGACATCGTGCAGTTCACGGGCGATGCGGGCGCGTTCCTCGGCGGCCGCCATCTTGGCCTGCACCTCGCGCTCGCGTTCGAGTCGCGCGGCGCGCTCCTCGATGCCGGCGACGTACGCGCGCCGGACGCGCCGGTTGTCTCCGACGGCACCGAAGACAGCCATGACCAAGCCCTCGATGATGCGCTCGCGGTGCGGTTCGACCCACGGCGCAAAGGACGCGAGGTTCAAAGCGATCAGAGTCGCAACGAACCCGATTATCGCCTGCCGGCGCGGGGCATAACCGAAGGCCGAGTAGATCGCGATCATCATCGGAATTCCGACGTTGTTCTCGGGTACGAGGGTCGCCACCTCGAAAGTGAAGGCCGCAGCGATGAAGGCCAGGACCGCGAGTGGCCTGGTGCGCCGCCACTTGAGCGCCACGCACGCGGCCAGCTCGATCGGCAAAGCCCAGAAACCCGCGCGGTCCAGCGTGACCAGTCTTGCGCCCACGGTGGCGACACTGAGGACGGCGACGATCGTCCAGTCGAGCGTCTCAGGCTTCCTTCGCCGCATCGCGCGGATAGCGCGACCCGGCGCGCGAAGAAGGCGTCTCACGCAATCAAGCGTAGGCGCGTGCCCCCGGCGAGGCGTCACCCTGCGGGACCACTCGCCGTACGCCGGGCGATGTAGACGCGGGCACCTCAAGACCAGCCTGCAGGGCGTCGTACCGAGCGATTGCCTACTCCTAACTTCGACGTATCGGAGAAGACGACCAACGTCGGAGGGAACCACCGCAATGATCGAGGCCCGCAACCTGTCCAAGAGGTACGGCGACACGCTCGCCGTCGACGACCTGTCGTTCGACGTGCTGCCCGGTCGCGTCACCGGCTTCCTCGGTCCCAACGGCGCCGGCAAGTCGACGACCATGCGGATGATGATCGGGCTGGATGCACCGACGTCCGGTTCGGTCACCATCGACGGCCGCCGGTACGCCGACCACGAGCGCCCGCTGCGCAAGGTCGGGGTCGCGCTCGAAGCCAAGGCGGTGCACGGCGGTCGCAGTGGCTACCACCACCTGCTTGCGCTGGCTCAGAGCAATCGCATTCCGCGCGACCGGGTGAGCGAGGTCCTAGAGCTCGTCGGCCTCGAATCCGTCGCCCGCAAGCGCGCCGGCGGGCTCTCGTTGGGCATGGGCCAGCGACTCGGCATTGCCGCCGCCCTGCTCGGCGACCCCGAAGTGCTCCTCTTCGACGAGCCCATCAACGGGCTCGACCCCGAAGGCATCCGCTGGATCCGCGTTCTCCTCAAGTCGCTCGCCGCGGAGGGCCGGACCGTCTTCATATCGAGCCACCTGATGAGCGAGATGGCACTGACCGCGGATCACCTGGTGGTCATCGGAAAAGGACGCCTGATCGCCAACGCGACCGTCGACGAGCTCGTCGCCGGCAGCTCACTGAACTCGGTCGTCGTACGGTCCCCCCAGGCCGACGAGCTCACCTGGACCCTCGCCACCGCCGGCGGGCACGTAGAGCGCGCGCCCGACGGCGGCCTGACCGTCACCGGGCTCACCGCGGCACGGATCGGCGATCTCGCCGCCGACAACGGCATCCGCGTCCACGAGCTCAGCCCGGTGCAGGCATCCCTCGAGGAGGCCTTCATGGAACTGACCGAGGACAGCGTCTCCTTCCGCGCCCACTCACTCGACGGCGCCCACTCAATCGACGGTCGGTTGGCCGAGAGCACGAACGGAGCATCGTCATGACCACGCTGGCACTCGACGCCACCTCGAAGAGCCGCGGCCGCGGGCACTACCGGGATGCGGTGACCGCCGAGTGGACGAAGTTCCGCTCGGTCCGGTCCAGCTACTGGTCGCTCGCTGTGGCGGCGCTAATCACCATCGGCCTGGCGGCGGTCATCGCCCTTGCCGTCGCGAACTTCTACCCGAAGATGTCGCCGGACGAGCAGGCGACCGTCAGCGGCACCGACCTCAGCCTGGCCGGCTTGTGGCTGGGCCAGCTGGCGATCGGCACGCTGGGCATCCTCGCGATGACATCCGAGTACGGCACGGGCCTGATTCGTACGACGCTCGCGGCGGTCCCGCGCCGACGCACCTTGCTCCTGGCCAAGGCCACGGTGATCGGCGGCGGGGCGCTTGCGGTCGGGACGGCACTCTCACTGGCCTCGTTCGGCGTTGCCCAGTCGCTGCTCAGCCGGCGCGACATTCAGGACAGCCTCGGCGACCCGGGCGTCGCCCGCGCGGTGTTCGGCGGCGGTCTCTACATCGCCGTCATAGCACTCGTCGGCCTCGGGCTGGGAACGATCGTCCGGCATACCGCGGGCGCCGTGGTCGCCCTGGTCGGCGTCATCTTCCTGCTGCCGACGATCGCGGACCTGCTGCCGCGGCGCTGGGCCGTCATCGACGAATGGATGGTTGCTTCCGCCGGCGAGGGCCTGATGGCGCTGAAGCCGGACCCGCAGATCCTCTCGCCCGGCCGCGCACTCGTCGTCGCCGTGGTCTGGGTCGTGGGATCGCTCGCTGTCGGCGCATTCGCCATCTCGAAGCGCGACGCCTGACCTGGGTCCTGCAGAACCGCCGCGCAAAAGACGGCCGGGCAGTCCGGGGTTTAGGAGAGAGCCGACGCGGGGACTCGAACCCCGAACCTGCCGATTACAAGTCGGCTGCGCTAGCCATTTGCGCCACGCCGGCGGGATGGTGCAACAACGCATGGTAGTAGCTATCTGCGAACGGCCAGCGCGCGTTGAGGTGGCACTGGAGGCGTTCCCCACAGGGGACGTCTCCTACTACCCTGGCCGCAGGGCTCCCTTGCGCGAGAGGAAGGACCGCTGACGTGGCTGAGGTTTCGTTCGTCAATGCGACACGCACCTATTCCGGGGGCAAGAAGGCAGCGGTCGACGCGCTCAACCTGGAGATCGAGGACGGCGAGTTCATGGTTCTCGTCGGGCCGTCGGGCTCGGGCAAGTCGACGGCGCTGCGGATGCTCGCCGGACTCGAGGACGTCGACGCGGGCTCGGTCAACATCGGAGGTCGCGACGTGACCGACCTGCCGCCCAAGGACCGTGACATCGCGATGGTCTTCCAGAACTACGCGCTCTACCCGCACATGAACGTCGCCGAGAACATGGGGTTCGCACTCAAGTTGCGCGGCGTGCCCAAGGAAGAGCGCAACAAGCGGGTGCACGAGGCGGCCAGGCTGCTCGACCTGGAGGACTACCTCGACCGCAAGCCGAAGGCTCTCTCCGGCGGTCAGCGCCAGCGCGTCGCCATGGGCCGCGCGATCGTGCGCGAGCCGCAGGTCTTCCTCATGGACGAGCCGCTGTCCAACCTCGACGCGAAGCTGCGTGTGCAGACGCGCGCCGAGATCGCCGCGCTGCAGAACCGGCTGGGCATCACCACCGTCTACGTCACCCACGACCAGGTCGAGGCCATGACCATGGGCGACCGCGTCGCCGTACTCAAGGACGGCATCCTGCAGCAGGTCGACACACCCCGGAACCTCTACGACCACCCCAACAACATCTTCGTCGCCGGCTTCATCGGCTCGCCCGCGATGAACCTGGTCACGGTTCCGCGCGAGGGCAAGGACGGGCTCTTCGGAACACTGCGGGTGCCGCTGCCGCCGGAGGCAGCCGCCGCCGCTGAGAAGGCGGGCGCTGACAAGGTGACTCTCGGCGTGCGGCCGGAGTCGTTCGAAGTCGACGAGGGCGGCGTGCCGGTGACCGTCGACGTCGTCGAGGAGCTCGGCTCCGACGCGTTCGTCTACGGAACCATCGACCTGCACGGCGAGGAGAAGCGGATGATCGTCCGCCACGACGCGCGCAAGCCACCCGCGAAGGGCGACACCCTCAAGCTCAAGATCCGCTCCGACGAGCTGCACGTCTTCAATCCCGAGGACGGCTCGCGCCTCAGCGCCTAGCGGGTCAGGCGGTACGGCGGCGGCGCGCGATCTCCGCGAGTACGACGGCCGTCGCGACGCTGGCATTGAGCGACTCGACCGCGCCTGACATCGGGATCCGGACCAGCGCGTCGCAGGTCTCGGACACCAGCCGGCTCAGGCCTTTGCCCTCCGCGCCCACGACGAGCACCAGCGGCTCGGTCGCGTCGTCGAACTGATCGAGCGAGACATCGGCTTCGCCCTCGAGCCCGACCACCCGCAATCCGGCGGCGGCGAACGACTTCAATGCGCGCGTCAGGTTGGTGGCACGAGCGACCGGGATGCGCGCCGCCGCCCCTGCGGAGGTCTTCCATGCCGTCGCGGTCATGCCCGCGGATCGACGTTCGGGGATGACGACGCCCTGCGCGCCGAACGCCGCGGCCGACCGAACGATCGCGCCGAGGTTGTGCGGGTCGGTCACACCGTCGAGCGCGACGAGCAAGCCGCCTGACCCGGCGGCGACTGCACTGTCGAGCAGATCCTGCGGGTCGGCGTACTGGTAGGGCGGTACGACGAGCGCGAGCCCCTGGTGCACCGCACCGGAAGTGACGCGGTCGAGCTCGCTGCGCTGCGCCTCGCGGACGGGGATCTCGTGCCTCGTCGCCAGCCGCAACGCCTCGGTCACGCGGTCGTCGTAGTCAAGGCCGAGCGCGATGACGAGGCCCTTGGCCGGCACCCGCGACCTGAGCGCCTCGACAACCGGGTTGCGGCCGACGATGACCTCCTCGGTGTCGCCCTTGCCGCGCGCCGACCGGACGGGGATCCCCGCGATCTTCGCGGCTGGTTTCGTCGCGGTGACCCGATCGGCGCGCGCTTTCGCGCGGGCCTTCGGGTGTCCCGTGCGCTCCTCCGCCGGCGGCGTCGGGCCGCGGCCTTCGAGCCGCTTCTTGCCGTAGCCGCCGGAGCCGGTGGAGGCGCCCTTGCGATGGGAACCCGCCTTGCCCGCGCGACCGCCGGCGCCGCCGCCCGCTATCGACTTCTTCGCGCCCGCTCCCGACCTCGGCTTGGGCGAGGAGCCGCCTACCGACCGTCCAGATGCCACCGGACACCCCCCGCGGTGTCCTCGACGGTGATGCCGGCGGCCGCGAGCTGATCGCGGATCGCGTCGGACTCGGCGTAGTCCTTGCGGGACCTCGCGGACGTGCGTGCCTCGATCGCGATGTCGACCAGCGCGGACACGGTGCCCATCAGGTCGCCGCCAGCACTCGGCCACTGCGCGATCGGATCGAGACCGAGTACGGCGAGTCCGCGGCGCACGGAGAACAGCGTCGCTGCCAGCGCGGCCTTGTCGACGGTCGGCTCCGCCAGCAGCCGGTTGCCCTCACCGACGGCCGTGTGGAGCACGGCGAGGGCGCGCGGCACGGCCAGGTCGTCGTCCATTGCCGCCGCGAACGATGACCAGATGGCGTCGTCGTCGTGCGCTGCCACGAGGACATCGTCGCCGGCACCGACCCCGTCGAGTCGGTCGACGGCGTTGCGCACGAACGTCTCCAGCCGCCCGTACGCCGACGCCGCCTCGGCGAGTGTGTCGTCGGTGTAGTCGATGCCCGACCGGTAGTGCGCCGCCCCGAGGCAGTAGCGCAGGACGGGGGCGCGTACGCCGGACGCGAGCACATCAGCGACGATCGCCGAGTTGCCCAGCGACTTGCTCATCTTGGTGCCGCCGATGTTGACCAGGCCGTTGTGGAACCAGAAGCGCGCGAAGTCGACGCCGGCAGCGCAGACCGACTGGGCGAGTTCGTTCTCGTGATGGGGGAAGACGAGGTCGAGCCCGCCACCGTGGATGTCGAACGGCTGCCCGAGGTACTTCGTCGCCATCGCCGAGCATTCGAGATGCCAGCCTGGGCGGCCCTCACCCCACGGCGTCGGCCAGGACGGCTCGCCCGGCTTCGCCGACTTCCACAACGCGAAGTCGACCGGGCTGCGCTTGTGCGTGTCGTCGGCCTCACCCTGCTGCATCTCCTGCGGCCGCTGCCCCGACAGCGCGCCGTACGGCTCGAACGATGCGACGTCGAAGTAGACGTCACCCCCCGCGGCGTAGGCATGGCCGCGATCGATGAGCACTTTCATCAGCTCGATCATCTCGGGTACATGACCGGTCGCCCGCGGTTCCACCGTCGGCGGCAGGACGCCGAGTGCGTCGTACGCCGCGGTGAACGCGCGCGTGTTTCGCTCGGCCAGCGCCCACGGCGTCGTGCCCTGCACGGCAGCGTTGTTGATGATCTTGTCGTCGATGTCAGTGACGTTGCGCACGTAGGTGACGTCGTACCCGCTGGCCATGAGCCAGCGCCGCAGCATGTCGAACGCGATTGCGCTGCGCACATGGCCGACGTGCGGCCCCGACTGAACCGTGGGACCGCACAGGTAGAGGCCCGCGAAACCCGGCCGCACCGGCTCGAACGGCCGAGGCAGGCGCGTCATCGTGTCGTAGAGCACCAGCGCCACGCGGACGACCTCTTCGCTACCGGACCGGATCGGGACGGACAGATGCTACGCGGGATCAGAGCACCCGCCATACGACGTGCTCCGGCTTGAGCCGTACGACGACGCGCTGGGCCTGCTGGGCGAGCAGCGGATACGGCGAGTACCCCCGGTACTTCTGACACAGCTCGTTGATGAGGTCGACGCCACCTTCCTCGGTCACGGTCACCGACCCGCGGACCTCCAGGTAGTTGTCGGGGTCGTCGGGATTCATCGCGAGAACCGACACCCGCGGGTCGCGGCGCAGGTTGCGTTCCTTGCGGCGCCCTCTGATGGTCGACAGCAGGATGTCGTCGCCGTCGCGCTTCACCCAGTTGACGGTGAGCTGCGGTGAGCCGTCCTCGTTGATGGTCGCGAGCGTTACGTAGACCTTCGAGTCCAGCAACGCCTTCGCCTCGTCCGGCAACGTCTGGGACATGCGGCTCCTCCTGGCGAGTTCTGACCGGGCTACGTGCGGGCGACGATTGCCGTGGCCACTGCGGCAAGGCCCTCACCGCGGCCGGTGAGGCCGAGCCCGTCGCTCGTCGTCGCGCTCACCGTCACGGGGGCGCCCACGGCCGCGGACAGCGCGATCTCGGCTTCCTCGCGGCGGGCCGCGAGCTTCGGACGTTCGCCGATCACCTGGACCGCGATGTTGCCAATCTGCCAGCCGGCTGCGCGCAGTCGGCGCGCCGTCTCAGTGAGCAGAGCGACTCCGGACGCGCCCGCCCACTGCGGGTCCGACGTACCGAACTGCGATCCGAGGTCGCCCATCCCCGCAGCGGACAGCAGCGCGTCGCAGCACGCGTGCGCCGCGACATCGCCGTCGGAATGACCGGTCAGCCCGGTCTCGTCGGGCCACGCGATCCCCGCCAGCCACAGGTCGCGCCCGTAATCGTAGGGGTGTACGTCGACACCGACGCCGACGCGCGGAAGCTCAGCGGCCACGACGCTCGCGCAGCAGAGCCTCGGCGAAAACCAGATCGGTCGGACGGGTCACCTTGAAAGCTTCTTCGCTGCCGGCGACCACCGAAACGGTGGCACCTACGCGTTCGGCCAGGCCTGCATCGTCGCTGGCGGTGTAGCCGTCGATGAGCGCGGCATCGTGCGCCTTCGCCAACAGCTCCCGGGTGAACCCCTGCGGCGTCTGTACGGCGACGAGCTCGTCCCTGCGCAACGTCTCGACGACGGTGCCCCCCGCGTCGACTCGCTTGACGGTGTCAGTCACCGGCAGCCCGGGAACGACGGCCAGCGCTCCGGCACGGATTCGTTGCACAACGGCGTCGGCCAGCTCGCTGGGTGCCAGCGGACGAGCCGCGTCATGGACGAGGACAACATCGACGTCGGCGGGCAGCGAGTCGAGCGCGCGGCGTACCGACTCCTGGCGCGTCGCGCCGCCCGACACGATCAGCACTTCCTTGCCGACGTCGTAGTTGGCCAGGACCGCGGACACCTCAGCCTCGTCGCCGGACGGCGCAGCGACGACGACGAAATCGACCAGTCGCGCCCCGAGCAGTCCGCGAACCGCGTGCACGAGCATCGGCGTCCCAGCCAGTGGCCGCAGTGCTTTCGGCATGCCCGGCCCGAGCCGCTCGCCGCGTCCAGCGGCCGGGACCACCGCCGCGACGGTCACTCTCGGCCGGTCCGGCGGCGGCCGATGGGTGACACGCCCGCGGAGCCCGCCTCGTCGGCCGGGTGCGCGAAGACCAGCCGCCCGTTCGCCGTCGTCAACACGCTCGTCACGCGGACGACGACCTCTTTGCCGATGTGCTCACGTGACCGTTCGCTGACGACCATGGTGCCGTCGTCGAGATAACCCACCGCCTGGCCGGGTTCCTTGCCCGGCTTGAGCAGCAGCACCGGCACGTCCTCGCCCGCCGCCACCGGAGGTCGCAGCGCCTGGGCGAGTGCGTGCAGGTTGAGCACCCTGACCCCGGCGAGTTCGGCGACTTTGGCCAGATTGGTGTCGAGGGTCAGTAGCGCCGCGTTGCGGTCGAGGCGGATGCGCACGAGCTTGGCGTCGACCTCGTGCACCGTTGGCACGTCGTCGTCGATCACCTCGAGTTCGACGCTGGGCTCGCGACGAAGCGCCTCGAGCACACCGAGGCCCTTGCGGCCCCGCGCACGCCGCGCGTCGTCACCTGCGTCGGCCAGGCCCTGCAGCTCGGCGAGCACCGGGTTGCAGATGAGCATCTTGCCGTGCAAGAAACCGGCTCGTACGACGTCGAGTATGCGTCCGTCGATGGCGACGGAGGAATCGACTAGCCGTGGTAGGGCCGGAGTCGCGACTTCCTTTGACGGCATGCCCGCCCGGGCTCCGAACAGCGCAAGGACACCGGTGTATTTCGCCCGGCCGAGCTTGTAGCCCACGCGACCGAGAACAACGATGAGGAAGCCGAAGATCGGGAACGCGATGAAAGGCTCAGGGATCAGGAAAAGCGGCACGCCCATGCCGGCAGCCACCAGAACGCCGATGGCCAGCCCGATCGCGCCGGCGACCAATTCCTCCGCCGACGACTCGCGGAGCCCGACCTCGACGCGGTCGACTGTCGACAAGGTCGTGCGGCCGAGCACACCGCCCAGGACGTAACCGAGACCCGAACCGACGATGACGCCGACCGCAATCGCGTTGAACGGGCCGAGGACGTTGCTATCGGTTCGGTCGACGATGCGGGCCACTTCGTAGCCGACGCCGGCGAAGAACACGACCGAAAGGAGCCGGAGCAGCTCGACCACGCCACCAGCGCTGCGTCGGGACGCCATCGGATCCTCCTCACCATCCGCCGGCCCGGAAGCCGGCTGCGCGGGCTAGGAGGCGAGGACCTCGTCGAGGACGGCTTCAGCCTTGTCCTCGTTGGTGCCCTCGGCCAACGCGAGCTCGCTGACGAGGATCTGCCTGGCCTTGCTCAGCATCCGCTTCTCGCCCGCGGACAGGCCGCGTTCGCGATCGCGGCGCCAGAGGTCGCGGACGACTTCGGCGACCTTGTTGACGTCGCCGGAGGCGAGCTTCTCAAGGTTGGCCTTGTAGCGGCGGGACCAGTTGGTCGGCTCTTCGGTGTGCGGCGCGCGGAGCACCTCGAACACCTTGGCCAGGCCTTCTTCGCCCACAACGTCACGGACACCGACGATTTCGGCGTTGTCTGCAGGGACTCGAACGGTCAGATCACCTTGCGCGATCTTGAGTACGAGATAGATACGCTCTTCGCCTTTGATGATGCGCTTTTCGATAGCTTCGATCAGCGCAGCCCCGTGGTGCGGGTAGACGACAGTCTCTCCGACCGTAAAAGTCATGTGCGTAATACCCCTTCCGTGGCCTTCAGGATACACCGTCGATCAAGACCCCCCTGCCGGATCAGCCCGTGGACGGCGGGCATCGCACGCGATGGGGCCGAGATACTGGCGCCGTGGCGATCAAAGCGCTCGCGGCCTCGTGCCATCCCGAACCGGTTGTTGCCGTCACCGCAATCACCACGTCACTCGCTGTTGCAGCGGGAATGGGACCCCGTGCGGCACTCATCGCGCTTGCGGTTTTCACCGGGCAGCTGTCGATCGGTTGGGCTAACGACTACATCGATCGTGACCGCGACCGGGCCGCTCGGCGTACCGACAAACCCGTTGCGCAGGGCGAGGTCCCCGATGTCGTCGTACGGCGAGCCGCGGCCGGGGCGCTCGTACTCACCGTGCC
>JBKJZO010000220.1:0-10369 GCA_046715235.1 Mycobacteriales bacterium | reverse complement strand
TGACAACGCAGTACCTCGAGGAAGCCGACGCACTGTGTGACCGCCTCGCGATCATCGACGGCGGCCGCATCGTGCTCGAGGGGACTCCCGAGCAACTGAAGGCCGATCTTCGGCGGCGCAAGGGATTGGACGACGACCCGACTCTCGACGAGGTCTTCCTCGATGCGACCGGGCGCACTCGCGTTCGCGGCGAAGGCGATGTGCAGGAGGTCATGGCATGAGTGCGGTGTCGCAGTCGTGGGTGCTCAGCCAGCGGGCTATGCGGGAGACGTTGCGCACGCCCGAGGCGTTGTTGCCGACCGTCTTCATCCCGCTGTTCTTCCTCATCGTCAATGTCGGTCAGGCCGGCAAGATCTTCCCGTCGGGCGAGACCGCGTTCCTCAAAGGCCAGGGCTACGCGGCGTTTCAGCTCCCCAGCTCGCTGTTGCTGGCCGCCTCCTTCGGGTCGGCGGCGCTGTTCCTGGTCGAGGAGATCGAGGGGGGCTACTTCGACAAGCTGCGGGCAACACCGGCCTCGCGCACCGCGATCGTCCTCGGCCGGCTGAGCGCCGAGGCGGCCAAGTGCGCCGCCATCACCCTCGTCCTCATCCTGTGCGCTTTGCCGATGGGCATCCGGATCGCCAGCGGGCCGATTGGGCTGCTGCTGCTCGTACTGCTCACGTCGTCGTGGGCTGTGGTGTACGTCGGATTCATGCAGCTGATCGCTTTGAAAACCCGCAGCGCCGCCGCGACGAACTCCGGTGGCCTGTTGTTCTTCCCGCTGCTGTTCCTCACGCCCGGTTTCGTGCCGCGAGACCTGCTGACCCGGCCGATGGAGGTTGCCGCGACGTTCAACCCGGTCACCTACGTCATGGAGGCGCTCCGGTCGCTGCTGCTCGACGACATGGCGATGGCCCCGATCCTGCGGGGGTATGCCGTGGTTGCCGTGGCCGCTGTCGCCATGATCGCGCTCAACGTGCGGATGATCCGCAACTACGACTGACGTACGCCGGTTGGCTCAGCGGCGGCGTTTCTGAGCCGCCGATAGTCCTTGCAGTGGCGCAGGGGGTTCTGCGCGCGCGCTTTGGCGGCCTGCACGCAGGCATGCCTGTCGCAAGGGGGATGCATGCGGGCACGTCGACCCATTGGCTCAGTTGTTGCCGTCAGCGCCGCTGCGGGCCTGCTGTCCATCGCCGTCGCATCACCCGCGACCGCTGCGATTCCGGGTCCGGATCGACACGTGGTCAACGGGTCGGCCGTCGTGCGGCCCGGGCGCAACGTGCCGTGGGCGGTCAGCCTGTACCACAGCGAAGACGGTCGGTCGTTGCCAGACTTCCACTGCAGCGGCACCGCCGTCAGCCCGACCGAGATCCTCACCGCGGCGCACTGCGTCGACACCAGCGAGTTCTTCTATGTTCGCGTCGGCGGTGACGCGATCGACAGGGGTCGCCTCATCGCGATCGAGGCCGTCAACGTCAACTCCGCATACCGGCCGTTGGTCGGACCAAGCCACGACATCGCGGTACTACGAACCGTCGAACCGATGGGATTGGCCGGATACGCCAGGCTGGGATCGCCGGCCATGGCGGCGGCGTTCCGCTCCGGGATGTCGCCGAAGGTCACCCTCTACGGGTGGGGGCTCGATGAGCACGAGAACCTGAGCGGCCAGTTGCGCAGCACGGTCCTGTTCCCGCAGACCAGCGCGGCGAGAGCGGCCTTCGGCAGCGACTTCAAGTCCGATCGCATGATCGCGGCCGGACGCTACAACACCGCCACTCGCCGCTACTCGGGCGGATGCAACGGCGACAGCGGTGGGCCACTTGTTGCCTACCGAGGTCGTGTCCCGTACGTCGTCGGTGTGACCTCCTTCGGCTCGGACGGATGCCTCAACGGGACACCGACCGTGTTCACGTCCGTCGGCAACTACGACGGCTGGTTGGTGGGGGCAAGGCGCGCGTTGCCGGTCCTCGCACAGCGCGCCAACCGGGCACTGCCGGCCATCAAGTCGCGTGTGTCGATCTCGGGGACCATCGCCGTCGGATCGACGCTGACGTGCAGCAAAGGCACGTGGACGAGCAACTCGGGCGGCTTCACCTACCGCTGGTTCCGCGACGAGTACACGCTGGTCGGCTCGACGGCGACGTACCGGGTGTCCAAGGAGGACGCGGGCTTGCCGATCACCTGCGCCGTCACGGCGACCTCCCGCGCGGGGCGCTTCACCGCGTTCGCCGACGTCCAAGCCGGCAGGGCGCCGCAGGCCAGTGGCTCGGTCGCTATAACCGGCCTGGAAGCCAGCGGCTCGCTCGTTCCACCAGCGCTCGGCACCGTGGCGACATGTACCGCACCGACGTTTTCGCCGGCGGGTGCCGCGCTCACGCAGGCGTGGTACGTCGAGAGGCCGGACGGCACACGCAGTCAGCTCGCGACCGAGCCGGCTCTGGTGCTGGCGGAGGATGTCCAGCGAGCCCTCGCCGGTAACGAACTCGTCTGCGAAGTCGTGGCTACCAACGCTATGGGCGACGCCACGGCTAGGGCGCGACGCGGTTTCCCGGCGCTCTACCCGCCGACGGTCTTCGCGTACGTCGCGTCCGTGCCTGTCGTGGCGGGCACGACAGCGACTTGCACCCCCACCGCTGACGAGGGAACGACGGTCACCTACCAGTGGGCGATCGAGCCGTCGCCGACGTACGGTCCGGCGTTCTCGGCAGGAGCGCAGCTGCTCGGCACCGGGCCGACGTACACGCTGACTGACTCGGACGTGGCAGCGATAGGCGGCGGCAGCAAGCTGGCCTGTCAGGTGACGGCAAGTGCCTGGTACGGCGTCGCGTCATACGTGCGGCCCATGGCCTAGCCCGGCGTTGGCAAGCTAGAGGCGCGGGTCGACGGGTTCCGACTCGAGGGCGAGGACGGCGAACACCGGTTCGTGGATGCGCCAGAGCGGCTCTGCGGCGGCCGCGCGTTCGAGCGACTCGAGGCCTAAGGCGTACTCGCGGAGGGCGAGCGATCGTTTGTGGCCGAGGTTGCGCTGGCGAAGGCGTTCGAGGTTTCCCGGCTCGGTGTAGTCGGGGCCATAGATGATGCGCAGGTACTCGCGGCCGCGCACCTTCACGCCCGGCTGAGCGAGCCCTTTCCTGGTTCGGGTCAGGTTCGCCATCGGCTTCACGACCATGCCTTCGCCACCGGCGGCGGTCAGCTGCTCCCACCAGTCGACACCCGATGCGACCGACGCCGGATCGGAGGTGTCGACCTCGAGACGCCGCGTCGTCTGCATGCATTCGGCGTTCGTCGAAACGAGTCGATCGATCAGGGCGAGGTGCCAGGCGTGATCTCGCTCGTGGTACGTCACGCCCTCGGTCGCGAGCAGCTGGAAGGGAGCAAGACGCACGCCCTCCAAGCCCTCAGTGGTCCAGCAGTAGCGGCGGTACGCCTCGGTGAACGCATCGGCGTTCGCCGCACGCGCCCGCGTTCGCGCGAGCAGGTCTGACACGTCGACGCCTGACGCCGACGCAGTTTGCAGCGCCGACACGGTGGCGGGGAGGGCGGCGCGCGCCGCCGCGCCGACGGCGGCGTACTGCGTGCGCAGGAGTTCTTCCGCCTTCGCGGACCAGGGGAGCAGCTCGCAGTCCAGCAGCAGCCACCCGGTGCCGAGCTCGTCCCACAGGCCCGCCGACGTGACGGCGGCACGGACGTTGGCGAGCAGTTGCTCGGTCAGCTGGGGGCCGAAGAAGGAACGGCCGGTCCGCGTGTAGACGGCGCCCGTCGTACCGCTGTCCGCGCCGAAGCGCTCACCGGCAGCGTCGGCGTCGCGGCACACCAGAACGACCGCGCGTGAGCCCATGTGCTTCTCCTCGCAGATCACCTGCGAGACCCCTTCACTGTGAAAACCGGCGAAGGCCTGCGCCGGATGCTCCAACAGATCCGGCAACGACGACGTGTTGCACGGGGACATCGTCGGCGGGAGGTAGAGCAGCCAGCGCGGGTCGAGCGCGAATCGGCTCATCACCTCGAGCGCGCCGGCGGCGTTCTCCTCGCGCACTGTCACTCGACCGTGATGACGCGTCTCGACAACGCGCTTGCCCAGCACATCGGTGATGTCGAGTACGTCGGCGGCTCGCTCCGCGACGTACCCTGGCGCGCCCGGCTCCGGCAGGAACGGCTTGGCCGGTTCGTACCAGACGCGCTCAGCCGGTACGGCGACCACCTCCTTCTCGGGGTACCGCAGCGCCGTCAGCGACCCGCCGAAGACACAACCCGTGTCGAGGCACATCGTGTTGTTGACCCATTCGGTGCGGGGCGTCGGCGTATGCCCGTAGAGCACCATCGCGCGACCGCGGTAGTCGTTGGCCCACGGGTACCGCACCGGCAGGCCGTACTCGTCGGTCTCACCGGTCGTGTCGCCGTAGAGGGCGAAGCTGCGCACCCGCCCGGACGCGCGCCCGTGGTAGGCCTCCTTCAAACCGGCGTGCGCCACGACGAGTCGACCGGTGTCGAAGACCAGGTGCGAGACGAGCCCGTCGCAGAACGACTCGACGTCTTGGCGGAACTCCTCCGATTCGTCTTCGAGCTGCGCGAGTGTCTCGGCAAGCCCGTGGCTCACGGTGACCTTGCGTCCGCGCAGTGCGCGGACGAGCTTGCTCTCGTGGTTGCCCGGCACTGCGTAGGCGTGACCCGCGCGGACCATGCCCATCACCAGCCGGAGCACGCCGGGGGAGTCGGGCCCACGGTCGACGAGGTCGCCGACGAAGACGGCCGTGCGTCCTTCCGGGTGCCGCGCGTCGATCGGCCGGCTCGCTTCGTCGCGGGTGATCCCGTAGCCGAGGTGGCCGAGCAACGTCTCCAGTTCGCTGCGGCAACCGTGGATGTCGCCGATCACGTCGAACGGGCCGGTGACATGCCGGAAGTCGTTGAGCAGCCGTTCGCGCACGACCGTCGCGGCGGCGATCTCGTCGACGCCGCGCAGGACATGAACCTTGCGGAAGCCCTCCTTCTGCAGGTACTTGAGGGACCTGCGCAGCTGGTCGCGTTGCCGTCGTATGACGTGCGCTCCCATGGCGCGATCCGGCCGCGCCGCGTTCCGCTCGATGCACACGGCTTCAGGAACGTCGAGGACGATCGCGACCGGGAGGACGTCGTGCGCACGGGCTACGTCGATCAGGTGCTTGCGCGCGTCGGGCGAGACGTTCGTGGCGTCGACGACGGTTAGTCGCCCTGCGGCCAGGCGTTTGCCGGCGATGTAGTAGAGAACGTCGAACGCATCGCCGCTGACCGACTGGTCGTTCTCGTCGTTCGCCACCAGACCGCGGCAGAAGTCGCTCGAGAGCACCTCGAAGCGCTCGAACGCACGATTGGCGAACGTCGACTTCCCCGAACCCGATACGCCGACAAGAGCCACCAACGCGAGCTCCGGAATCCGCAACTCGCGCCTCGACCCGACCTCGGTCTCATCGACCTGGTCGGTCGTCATGCGCGCACCGCATCGTGACGGGAGAAGACCGCCATCTGCGTTGCCGGCCCCACCTCCGGGTCGTCGTCACCGATCGGCTCGAAGCGCACGTCATAGCGGTACGCCGACGCCTCGGCTTCGCACCATGCGCGGAACTGCGTGCGGGTCCACTCGAACCGGTGGTCGCGGTGACGCATCGCGCCTGCCGGCAGGCCGTCGTACCGCACGTTGTACTCGACGTTGGGCGTTGTCACGACAACCGTCGACGGCCGGGCAGATCCGAAGACGGTGCGCGCCAGCGCAGGCAGACGCGACGGGTCGACGTGCTCGATGACTTCCATCAGCACAATCGCGTCGTAACCCGCGAGCCGGTCATCGCGATAGGTCAAGGACGACTGCATAAGTGTCAGGCGGCCTCGCTTCGAGTCGGACATGCGTTCGAGGTGCAGGCGAGAAGCGGCCATCTCCAGCGCTCGGTGTGACACATCGACGCCGACCACCTCAGCGAAAGTCGGGTCCGCGAGAAGCGCCCTGAGCAGCGCCCCCGAACCGCAGCCCATGTCGACCACGCGAGTCGCACGCTCCGCACGGAGTACGCCGACGACGGCGTCCTTACGCGCATCGGCCAGCCGCACATGGGGTGCGGCGGCCTCCTCCGGTGTGTCCTCCTCGGCATCGGCGGCAACGGCGTTGTCCAATGCCTCGGGAAGCGAGTCGTCGACCTCGGCTAGCCTGCCGACGGCGCTCTCGACTAGGCGTCGCTGGTTGGCCAGGTATCGGCGCAGGATCAGATCGCGAGAAGGGTGCGACCCGAGCCACGCGTCAGCGGCGCGCATCAGCTTGTCGACCTCGTCATCACTCACCCAGTAGTGCTTGCTGCCATCGAGGACCGGGAGCAGCACGTAGAGGTGGCCAAGTGCATCCGCCAGCTGCATGACGCCGGACAGCCGCAGGTCGACGTACCGCGAATCGCCCCAGGAGAGCTCAGGGTCGAGCGGTATCGGCGACGCATCGACGGTCCAGCCGAGAGGTGCGAACAGCTGCTCGGCCTCCGCGGAGCCGCCGCGACACGGGACCACCGGGAGATGGATTTCCAGCGGCATGGGTCGACCAGGCAACTCCGGCTTGGCGTCGCACCTGCCCGCCATCGCGCTCTTGAATACCCTCGCCAGCGCGACCGCCAGCATGGAGGAGGCGGCGTACGGGCGGTCGTTCACATACTGGGCGAGCGAGAACCCCTCGGCTGCGTTGCGCTTGTGGCCACGCACGAGCGCGATCGAATCGACCTCGAGCAACAGCGCCGCCGTACAGCGATCATCGGTCGCCTCCGGATAGAACACGTGTGCCTCACCGACGGACACGCCGAAGGACTGCGCCTTGCCCGGGTGCTTGTGCAGCAGGTAGCCGAGGTCGGTCGCCGGTGACGCGGTCGTCGAAATGGTGAGCAGCACCGGGGCAGTCTGACGCACGGCAGGTCCGGCGACTCACAATTTCCGCGGCTGCGAACCAACCGCACGGTCAGCTGGTCCACGACCAGCCTCGGGATGAACTGTCGAGGGCCGAAAGCGCTCAACGGTATGATTCTGGTATGACCACCAAGATTGCTGTGAGCCTGCCGGATGAGCTCGTTGCGGAGGCGCATCGCGCGGTAGCGGCGGGACGCTCGGCCAGCGTGTCGGCGTACGTCGCCGAGTCGCTGCGGGAGCGCAGTGGACGCGAGTCGCTGGCCGCCATCGTGCGGGACCTCACCGACGAGGTAGGCCCACCGACCGATGCTGATCGCGAAATCGCACGCCGAGTGTTGTACGGCGACGGCAGCACGAGTTCGCGAGGTCGAGAGGCGAAACCGGCGAAGCGCGGACGGCGAGCGAAGTAGTGCCGGGGCGCAGGGGCCGCACTACGGTCGTCGGTCGGCGAAGCGTGGGCGTGGTCCTCGATGCCGGCGCGTTGATCGAGATCGAGCGGGGCACCCGGTGGCTCGTCGCGCTCCTCGCAGAGGTCGCTGCGGCTGACGGCGAGGTTGTGATCCCGGCCGGCGTGCTCGCTCAGGTGTGGCGCGGCCCGGGCTCGGCCCGAATCGCGAGGGTGGTCAAAGCGCGGGAGGGCCGCGTGGTTGCGCTGGACGCAGCGAACGCGTACGCCGTGGGTGAGCTCTTGGCGGGAGCCGGTAGCAGCGACATGGTTGACGCATCTGTCGTGCTGGCTGCCCGTGCACACGGCCACTCGATCGTGACCAGCGACGTCCGCGACTTGCGGCAGTTGGATCCGGCGGCATCAGTGTTCCGCGCGGATACCGGAGCGCCGGGCTGAGTCTGCCGGTGCTCCGCCCGCCGTCTGCCGCGGTCGTCACCCCTCTCCGCGAACTAGACGGGTGAGGCGACCTCGAGACCGTTGGCGCATGCGGCCGGAAACGATCACCTTGACGAACCCCGAGCCGAAATCCCTGCGTGCCAGGTGGCGTGCACTTCGACAAAAAGATCAACTTCGTCGGGCGATGACCGGCGATCTGGGGACAACTTGGGCAAACCGCGTCCGGATCTGCGATGCCGGACGACCAACTTGATCAACGCCCCTCGCGAGACTGGACCGGGGCATTACTCTCTGTACATGCCGCTCTACGTTGCCGATAACAGCCGCCCATGATCGATCTGTCTTGGGGCTCGGCGACCCACAATGGCCGTCGGCGCGAGCACAACGAGGATGCGCTGCTGGCGTCGGCGCCCGTGTTCGTCGTGGCCGACGGCATGGGCGGGCACCTGGCTGGCGAGGTCGCCAGCGAGATCGCCGTCGACCATTTCCGCGGCTTCGTCGGCGCCGCCCGGCTGACCATTCATGACGTCTCGCAGGCGGTGGCGGCGGCCAACAACGCGATCATCGCGGCCGGCACACAGCGCGCCGGCGCAGCGGGCATGGGCACGACCGTCGTCGGGCTCATCGCCGTCGAGCAACTCGAGATGCCCTTCTGGCTGGCATTCAACGTCGGCGACTCGCGGCTCTACCGCCTCTGGGAGGGGGAGCTGAGCCAGATCAGCGTCGACCACTCCTATGTGCAGGACCTCGTCAACTCCGGGCGCCTGTCGGTGGACGACGCCCGCGGCCACCCGGAGCGCAACGTCGTCACCCGCGCGCTCGGCCAGGAGAACTCGATCGAACCCGACTACTGGATCATGCCGCCGGAGATCGGCGAGCGGTTCCTGCTGTGCAGCGACGGGCTCTCGGGCGAGGTGGGCAACGACCGGATACGTGAACTGCTCGCCGCGGAAGGCGAGCCCGCAGAGGCTGCATCAAATCTGGTCGCGGCGGCTCTTGCTGGTGGAGGACGTGACAACATCAGCGTCGTCGTTGTCGAGGTACGCGGCATCAGCTACGCCGCGGAGGAAAGCACTATCCCCAGGACATGATGCCGAAATGACTGAGAACGCCTACCGTCCAGGCACGTGGTTCGCCGCGGTCAGCACGACAGTCGCAGTGCTCGTCGACGATCACCTTCCGCATGAGCGCCTCGCGGGCTTGTGGAAGGCCATGCTCACCTCCGACAACCTCGATTTCCTGTTGCGAGCGGTCACCCATGGCCAGTCCGCCGAGGCCGCATTCGGTCTGGTCGTTCGACAGGGAAGAAGCATCCGGGTGCTCGTCCGTGCGGGCGTGAGTGCCATCGTCACCGACGCCGCAGGCAAGACACACACGATTGACAGCGGCGGCATCAGCACGACTGTCGAGTACGTCGCCGACGACGTCGCGCTCGTCACGCTCAGCCGTGCGGGCGCCCCGACCGGCGTCCCGTCCCTGCCGATCAGCGCCGGAGTGGTCGCAGCCGACGCCCTGGACTGGCGGCCGCCATTCGCGGACCGCGGTTCCATCGAGGCCGACGTGCTCGCCCTCGACCTGGTTCCGGCGACGATGGAACTGCCGCGGATCCACGAGGTGCCCCTCGCGGGTGTGCCGAAGGTCATCGACGTTTCCGCCGCCGCCGCCGTACCAGCGGACGCACCGGTCTCCGCCAGCGACGACGCAGTTGACGACGCGGTTGATGACACAGTCGAGGACGGCGCACGCGCGGCCGAAGTAGCCGACGTCACGGCGTCAGCGGATGTCGAGCAGGCGACGGGCAACGGTTCGGGCGACCACGACGGCTTCACCCTCGCGCGAGCCACCGTCGATGCCATGCGTACGCCGTCGACGTCCCGGCCGATGATTCAGGCAATCAGCTGCTCGCAGCTGCACGTAAACGCACCGCAGGCGCAGCGCTGCCGGGTCTGCGGCGAGGCGTTGCAGGAGCAGGACCCGGTCGCGATCCCGCGGCCCAGCATGGGAGTGCTGCAGTTCTCGACCGGTCAGCTCATCGAGCTCGATCGTCGCGTCGTCGTCGGGCGCTCCCCGAGCGTCGAACGCGTCTCAGGTGACGACCTGCCCCAACTGGTGCAGGTCGAGAGTCCCGAGCAGGACATCTCGCGCACCCACGTCGAGGTGCGCCTCGACGGTTGGCACGTCCTGCTCGTCGACCTCGACTCGGTCAACGGCACCGTGGTCACACTGCCCGGTCGATCGCCGGAACGGCTCCACCCGCGGGAGCCCTACCCGATCGTCCCTGGTGCGGTGGTTGATCTGGCCGGCGAGGTGACGTTCCGCTTCGAGGCGCCGACGTGAGTCCGACGCGCGCTCCTGCTGCTCCGCCGAAACTGAAGGGCTTCACGCACGTCTCACTCCTCGGAACCGGCGGGTACGCCGACGTCTATCTCTATGAGCAAGCGAGGCCTCGGCGGCAGGTAGCGGTCAAGGTGCTGCTCGCGGCCGGTCTTACCGATGCGCGGCGGCGGCAGTTCACCGCGGAGGCCGACTTGATGGCTCAGGTCTCGGCCCACCCCTACATCGTCAACATCTTCGGCGCCGACGTCGCTGACGACGGCCGCCCGTACCTCGTCATGGAGTACTACCCGCGACCGCACC
>JBKJZO010000219.1:0-7692 GCA_046715235.1 Mycobacteriales bacterium | reverse complement strand
GGCTGCGGCGGTTGCGGTGCCTGCTGGGTGGGAGCGGGCGGCGCGAAGTAGTGCTGCATCTGCTCCTGCGTCAGCGCTGCCGCCGGCCGCGGTGCGGGAGGCCATTGCGGCGCAGGGGCCCCCTGCGCCGCCGGCGCCCACTGGGGTTGCTGCGCCCATGGCTGGACCGCGGCCGGCTGCGCGCCGGCGTACTGCTGGTAGGGCATCGGTGTGTATGGCTGGGGCGCAACCTGCCCCGGAATGACCTGGTGTCCCACGGCCTGGGCGGGCGAGTCTGTGAAGGCGTCACCGGTGCCGAGCAGCTGCACGAGGGCGTAGACGCAGATGATGCAGCCGACGACGAACCCGCGCCCGGTCCACAGGCAGAACACCCCGTAGGCGACGGTCGAGCCCGCTGCAGCGAGACCCGCAAGGCGGCCGACCGATCCGCCCTGGCGGACCACGAAGGCGGCACCGGCGCACACCAACGCAAGCACGATCTGCACGGATCGGCTCGGACCGACGCCGTAGCTGGTCCGATCGAATCCGAAGATCAAGAGCAACGCTGCTGCCATGAACAGCTCGTTGCTCACCCCTCTGGTGACGCCGTTGGACACGGTCACTCATCCCCGTAGTCGGATTGTCCGTAGTGCATCGGCACCTGGGCGATCACACTCAAATCCGCGCCTGCGCCCATTGCACTCAGCGCCTACAGGGAGGCCAGGCGTTCTCTTGCTAACGTGCCTGGCGGGCGAGAGCGGGGATGCGTTGGGAGCAGATGAGGTGTCAGCGAAGAAGCTGGAGCGGTTGGTCAACTTGACCATGCTGCTGCTGTCGACGCGCCGATTCCTCAGTGTGGAACAAATCCGCGACCTGATGCCGGCCTATGACCAGCCCGACGGGGAAGCGTTCCGGCGCATGTTCGAGCGCGACAAGGAAGAGCTGCGCGAGCTCGGTATCCCGCTGGAGACCGGCTCTGACAGCGTCTGGGAGGACGAGCTCGGCTACCGGATCCGGCGTACCGAGTACGCCTTGCCGGTCATCGACCTCGACCCTGACGAGGCGGCCGCGCTGGGGCTGGCCGCCCGGCTGTGGCATTCGGCCGGGCTGGCCGACGCCAGCCGCAGCGCGCTCCTCAAGCTTCGCGCTGCGGGCATCGATGCCGAGCCGGTGCACGGGGCAGTGATCGAACCGCGGGTCGACGCGCCGGACGCCGCGTTCGGGCCGATGCTGGCCGCCGTACGCGCGGCTCAGCCCGTCTCGTTCGACTACCGGCGGCCGGGCGGCGGACCGGCCGCGCGCCGCACGCTCGAGCCGTGGAGCGTCGTGCACCGGCGCGGACGGTGGTACGTCGCCGGTCACGATCGCGATCGCGACGCACCTCGTGTCTTCCGGCTCTCGCGCGTCGTTGGGGAGGTGCGGACCGTCGGCGAGCCCGGGTCCTTCGCGATCCCTGAGCGCCTCGACCCGCTAGCGATGGTCCGCACGCTCGACGAGGATCCGCCGTCCGAGACGGCCCTGCTGCGAATCATCGATGGAGCCGCCTGGGCGCTGCGCCGCGGTGCGGCCAGCGAGGAACCGGACGACAAGCCGGGCTGGATCAGATGCAAGGTGCCGTACGGCGACACGGAGCACTTCGCGCGCTACCTCGTGGGCTTCGGTCCCGACGTCGAGGTGCTGGAGCCGGCCGATCTTCGTGAGGCGGTCATCCGCCGCCTCGGGGAACTCGTCGCTGCGGCGGGCACGTGAGCGCGTCAGGGGGGCGCCTCGCGCGCCTGCTTGCGCTGATCCCTTACCTGACAGCACATCCAGGCGTCGCAGTCACCGAGGTCGCCGAAGTCTTCGATGTCACGGAGGACCAGCTCAGGGCCGACCTCGATCTGCTCTTCGTTTGCGGGCTCCCTGGCTACACACCGGGTGACCTGATCGATGTCAGCTACGAAGGCGACCGCATCACTGTGTCGAACGCCGCCACGCTGGCCCGCCCGCTGCGGCTGCTGCCTGACGAGGCCCTCGCGCTGGTCGTCGCCGCCCGCTCGCTCGCCGCCGTACCCGGTCTGCAGGAACGCGACGCGCTTGCCCGGGCCACCGCGAAACTGGAGACCGCGCTCGGCCCCGCCGTCGAGCCCGGCGCGGACCGGGTGGCCGTCGTCCTGGACGCAGAGGGCGAAACGCTGCGCAGCCTGCGCGCCGCACTGGAGGCGGGTCGCCGCGTGCACCTGCGCTACCACGCGGCCGGCCGCGACGAGATGACCGAGCGCGACGTCGACCCGATGCGCCTGCTAAGCGTCGACGGCCGCTGGTATCTAGAGGGCTGGTGCCGCCGGGTCGACGACGTCCGGCTCTTCCGTCTCGACCGGATCCTGTCGGCCGAGTTGCTGGAGACCGTAGCGGAGGTGCCCGAAGAGGCCGAGCCCCGCGACATGTCCGAGGGGCTCTTTCGGCCGGCACCCGACGACCCTGTCGTCGTACTCGAACTGACTGCTGCTGCCGCCTGGGTGTCCGACTACTACCCGTGCGAGGACGTCGTCGAGCTGCCGGACGGCGGCCAGCGGGTCACGCTGCGCGCCCGGGACCTGCAATGGCTTCGCCGGCTTGCGCTGCAAATGTCCGGTTCGGTGCGGGTCGTCGAGCCTGCTGGAGTGGGCGCCGACACCGGGGGCGCGGCCAGAGCCGCGCTGGACAGGTACGCCGGCGCAACGGAATAGGCCTAATAGCCGAGCGCGGATGACCCCTGTTGGCGCTCAAGGGAACGAGCACGCTGGACGAAGAAACGGGTGTCGCGCCAGAAGTCGCGGCTATGGATCTTCGAAGGGACCCGGCCATGACCACCATCAAGGCCTCCTGCCCCACCTGCGGCGAAGTCGAGCTGACCTCCGCCGACGTCACCCTGATGGTCTGCAACCAGGCGTCCCTCTCGTACTACACGTTCGGCTGCCCGACCTGCCAGGACGAGGTCCGCAAGCCCGCCGACGACCACGTCGTGTCGCTGCTGATGTCCGGTGGCGTCCGCGCCGTCGTCTGGGAAGTGCCGGGCGAGGCGATGGAGCTCCACGATGGCCCCGTGCTGACGTACGACGACCTGCTCGACTTCGCTCTGCACCTGGCCGGCACCGAGTTCCTCGCCGCCACCGCAGGACAGGTCGTCAACCGCTAGACGCACTCAGACTTTCGAAAGGGCGGCCCTTCGGGGCCGCCCTTTCGCGTTCGGGCTACCATCCCCGCATGCTCTGGGCAGTGACAGCACTCATCTCGCTCAGCGTCGCGGGCCTGCTCGGGCTCGCCCTGCTCCTGTGGCGGCTGTACCGGCAGGTCAGGGAGTTCGGCCGGGTGCTCGGACGCGCGGGCGCTGAGTTCGGTCAGATGAGCGCTGCGCTGGAACGCGCATCGCGTGAACTGAGCGAGCGCCCGGGCGTAGACTGAGCGAAACGAAACGATGAAAGGGCTGTCATGCCTGGTTGGGCCAACGGCTGGGAGCTCGTCCTAGTTGTCCTTGTCGGTTTCTTGCTCTTCGGCTCCAAGAAGCTCCCTGGCGCAGCGCGCTCGCTCGGTCAGTCACTGCGAATCTTCAAGGCCGAGACCAAGGGCCTGCGCGACGACTACAAGGAAGGCCTCGAGGGCAAGGAAGACGCCGCCGTACGCCGCGGCGAGATCGTCAGCGAGCCCGCAGCTCCCATCGAGAGCGACCTCGAGCGACGCGAAGCAGAGCTCCGTCGCGGCGAAGAGGCCCTTCGCCAGGCGCTGCGCCGGGAGCAGGAGCGCGAAGAAGCGCTTCGCCGCGGGACCGAGCGCTAGCTTGCCGGCGCTACGGCGCCGGATAGCCGCCGATGTCTGAGGATTCAGGGACACGACGCAGTCGCGTGCGTTCGCGCGACGTCGACGAGAGTCGCATGTCGCTTGCCGAGCACCTGATCGAGCTGCGCAAGCGGCTGCTGATCTCGGTCGTAGCCGTCTTCGTGATGACGGTCGTCGCGTTCTTCCTCTGGACACGCATTCTCGACGTCATGATCACGCCGCTGTGCCGGCTGCCACAGGCTCAGTTGAACGCCGACGGTGACTGCGCGTTGTACGCCTTCGACGTGCTCGGCGAGCTCGGAGTGCGGCTCAAGGTTTCGCTCGTCGGCGGTGTCATCTTTGCTGGCCCCGTCTGGCTCTACCAGCTCTGGGCCTTCATCGCGCCCGGCCTGCACCGCAAGGAGCGCCGCTGGGCCTTTTCGTTCATCGCGGTGTCGTTCCTGCTGTTCACCGCAGGGGCCGGATTCGCGTATCTCACCCTGGACAAGGGGCTCAGCTTCCTGCTGACGATCGGTGGGGACCGGGTGCAGAACCTGATCGCGGTCCCGTCCTACTTCAACTTCGTGACGCTGATGCTGCTCGCGTTCGGGGTGTCTTTCGAGTTCCCACTGATCCTCATCGTGCTCAACATCGCCGGCGTGTTCTCTACCGCCCGGATGAGGGCGTCCCGGCGTACCGTCGCATTCTGCGTCGCCGTCTTTGCCGCCGTGATCACGCCGACTCAGGACCCGTTCACGTTCGCCGCGATGGCGGTGCCGATGTACGTCTTCTTCGAGGCTGCCATCGTTTTCGGTCGACTGCACGACCGGGCCAAGCGCAGGCGTGAGCTCAATGATCCCAACGCCGGCTTGGGGCTCGACGAGACCTCGGAAATCGACGACCGGCCATCCGAGATCGATCTTGAGCCATCCGACCTAGACGCAGTGGACGACGAGTAGGCCGTTCGGCCGTACGAACTAGTTCCTTACTCCGCCGATATGACCCGTAGTGACTACCGCGTCCGCGGTCACGTGTCGGAGGGGAACGTCGATGCTCACCATGAAGCACCTGCTCGCTGCTGTTGCGCTCACAACTGCCGCTTCTGTGAGCGCGGTCCCCGCGTACGCGGGCGACGACCGGAAGCCCGAGCAGACGGTCGAGCAGGACAAGGCCGAAAACGCTGAGAAGGCTGAGAAGGCCGAGAAGGCCGAGAAGGCCGAGAAGGCCGAGAAGGCCACGTGGGCCTGCACCGAGGGCGAGCTGAAGGCCTACCTTGCCGAACTCTCCGCGCATGAGCGGGCCAAGAAGGCCGAGACGGCCAAGCACGAGCGCGAGGAGAAGGCCGAGAAGGCCAAGCACGAGCGCGAGGAGAAGAAGGAACACGGCAAGCACAACGACGCGAAGCGCCTCAGGGGCGAAGAGGGCGAGCCCGTCTCCGACGAAGCCCACGAGGCCGAGAAGGCCCGCAAGCGTGCCGCCGAGGAGAAGGCCGAAGCCGCGCACAAGGCTGAGAAGGCCCGCAAGCGCGCCGCTGAGGAGAAGGCGGAGGCCGCCCACAAGGCCGAGAAGGCCAAGAGGCACGCGGAGGAAGAGCGTGCACACGCATTGAAGAAGCTGGCGAAAGCATGCGCCGAGGCCAAGGCGGAGAAGGCCCACCGCGCGAAGAAGCACGCTGAGGAGAAGGCACGTGCCCGCCGGTTCCACGCGATCGGAGTCGTCGCGGCGGTCAACGCCGAGGCCGGCACCGTGTCCGTGAGCATCAAGGGCGGCGGCAGCCGCGACCTGCACCGGCGTCGGCTCGCGGTCCGCGCCACGGATCACACAGTGATCAGGCTGGACGGCGACGAGGCGGGGCTCAGCGATCTGACAGTGGGGACGTTCGTCTCCGTTCACGGCCTGCGCCACGAGGGCTCGCTGGTTGCGATGAAGATCAACGCGGCGTCACCTGGCGTCGACGAAGAGGCCGACGAGGCCACGGTCGGCGACTGACGCAGACGTTGCACTTAGCACGTCCAGCCGCCCCGCCGCACACCGTGCAGCGGGGCGGCTGCACATAGGCTCGCTGTATGGCCAACGACGTGCACGGCGTGCACGGTGGGCACCTCGAGGCCTTCGAGAAGCGCTACGACTTCCCGCTCGACCCCTTCCAGCGCCAGGCCTGCAATGAGCTCGAGGCAGGATCAGGTGTGCTGGTCGCCGCTCCGACAGGAGCTGGCAAGACGGTAGTCGGCGAGTTCGCCGTACACCTCGCCCTGGCCACCGGCCGCAAGTGCTTCTACACAACGCCGATCAAGGCGCTGTCCAACCAGAAATACGGCGACCTGGTCGCTCGGCACGGCCCGCGCGACGTCGGCCTGCTCACCGGCGACAACGCGATCAACGGGGACGCGCCGATCGTCGTCATGACGACAGAGGTCCTGCGCAACATGCTGTACGCCGGATCGCGCGCGCTCACCGGGCTCGGGTTCGTCGTCATGGACGAGGTGCACTACCTGTCCGACCGTTTCCGCGGCGCTGTGTGGGAAGAGGTGATCATTCACCTTCCTGAATCGGTCCGGCTCGTGTCGCTGAGCGCGACGGTGTCCAACACCGAGGAGTTCGCCGAGTGGCTGGTGACGGTCCGCGGCGAAACCTCGGTGGTCATCGAGGAGAAGCGACCGGTGCCGTTGTTCCAGCACGTCATCGCCGGCGGCCGGCTCTACGACTTGTTCGCGAGCGGGTCGGAGGCGGTACAGGTCAACCCGTCGCTGGTGCGCTTCGCCCGCGAACAGAGCCGGTTCGGTCGCGACGGCGAGCGCAGAGGCGGCACCGGCGAACGGCGACCGCGAGGCAACCCGCCGCCACGAAGGTCCGATGTCATCGAGCGGCTTGACTCCGACGGCCTCCTGCCCGCGATCGTCTTCATCTTCAGCCGGGCTGGCTGCGAGGCCGCGGTGCGCGAATGCGTGCGCTCGGGGCTGCGGCTCAATACTCCCGAGGAGCGGGAGCGGGTCCGCGAGTACGTCGAGATGCGCTGCTCTCAGCTCGCCGACGAGGACCTTGCGATTCTCGGCTACTACGAATGGGCCGAAGCCCTCGAGCGGGGCTTTGCCGCGCACCACGCGGGTCTGATCCCGACGTTCAAGGAGACCGTCGAAGAGCTGTTCGTGCGAGGTCTGGTGAAAGGTGTCTTCGCGACCGAGACCCTCGCACTCGGCATCAACATGCCGGCGCGGTCGGTCGTACTCGAGCGACTGGTCAAGTGGAACGGCGAGGCGCACGTCGACATCACGCCGGGGGAGTACACGCAGCTGACCGGGCGAGCTGGCAGGCGTGGCATCGACATCGAGGGGCACGCGGTCGTGCTGTGGACGCCGGGCATGGACCCGGTCGGTCTCGCCGGGCTTGCCTCGACGCGCACGTACCCGCTGCGCTCGTCGTTCCGGCCGTCGTACAACATGGCAGTCAACCTCGTCGGGTCGGTCGGCCGCGAGCGGGCCAGGGCGCTGCTGGAGTCGTCGTTCGCGCAGTTCCAAGCCGACAAGTCGGTCGTCGGCCTGGCGAGGCAGCTGCAGCGGTCGGAGGAGGCGCTGGCCGGCTACGCCGAGGGCATGGCGTGCGACCGGGGCGATTTCGGGGACTACTTCGGCCTGCGGGTGCAAATGCGGGAGCGCGAGAACGAGCTGGCGCGCGAAGGCGGGCGCCAACGGCGGGCCGCAGCGGCCCACTCCCTCGAGCAGCTGATGCCCGGACATGTGATCCGGATCCCTTCCGGCAAGCACGCGGGGCTCGCGGTCGTGATCGATCCGGGTGTGACCATCGGCGACGACCCACGGCCACAGGTCCTCACTGAGGACCGCCAGATCAAACGCCTGTCGATGGAGGCGTTTCCGACACCGGTCGAGCCGCTGGATCGGCTGCGTGTGCCGCGCAACTTCAACGCCCGCTCGCCACAGGCGC
>JBKJZO010000218.1:0-4651 GCA_046715235.1 Mycobacteriales bacterium | reverse complement strand
GCAACGCCGTCGCGGACCCCGCTTGTCGACCCGGGCAGGTTGATGACCAAGGTGCGGCCGGCGATGCCCGCGACGCCGCGACTCAGGATGGTCGTCGGCACGACGTCGCGCCCCTGTGCGCGTACGGCGTCGGCCAGGCCGGGCGCCTCGCGATCGATCACGTCGCGGGTCGCCTCAGGCGTGACGTCACGCGGCGCGAGTCCGGTGCCGCCCGTCGTACACACGAGGTCGAACCCGTCGTCGACGCCGGCGCGCAGAGCGGCGGCGATCTGCGCGCGGTCATCGGGTACGACGACCGGCTCGCCGACCGCGAAGCCGAGGCCGGCGAGCAGCTCACACAGCAAAGGACCCGAGGAGTCGGCGCGAGAGCCCGCGGCACTGCGATCGCTGACGGTCACGACGAGAACGCGCGCGTCTCCGTTCAGCTGCGTCATAACGGCTGCGTCATAAGGGATCCGGGCGCCGCCACTCGCCTGTCTTGCCACCCGACTTCGACTCGACGCGCACGTCGGAGACGACCGCTGCCGGGTCGATCGCCTTGACCATGTCGACCAGAGCGAGACCCGCGACGGCAACAGCGGTCAGAGCCTCCATCTCGACTCCGGTGCGGTCGGCTGTGCGACAGGTGGCGACGATCGCGACCGCATCGTCGTCGACCCTCAACTCGATGTCGACGCCGTGGAGGGCGATCGAATGGCACAGCGGGATGAGTTCGGGGACCCGTTTCGCGGCCATGATCCCCGCCACCCTGGCCACGGCGAGCGCGTCGCCCTTGGGCACCCCGGCGCCCCGCAGCAAGCCGATCACCTCGGCGCTGACGAGCACCCGACCCGAGGCGGTCGCCGTACGCACGCTGATGTCCTTGGCGCTGACGTCGACCATGCGGGCCGCGCCGGCCGGATCGAGGTGCGTGAACTCGCTCATCGTCCGCGCCGTTCCAGCAGCCACGTCGTCACCTGCGCGCCGGCCGCGAGCTCGGTGGTGTCCTCGGGTATGACGGCGAGCGCGTTTGCGGCCGCGAGCCCGGCAAGCATGTGCGAGCCCTGGCCGCCGGTGGGTTCGGCGAGCACCTGAGTGCCCTGCCTCGTCACGTAGACGCGCAGGAACTGCCGCTTGCCCGCAGGCGAACGCACCGCCTGCGTGAGCGTCGCGGTGACGCTCGGCCGGCCGATCTGGTCGGCGCCGAGCATCCGGCGCAGTGCGGGTCGCACGAACACCTCGAACGAGACGAGCGCGCTGACCGGGTTGCCGGGCAGGCCGAACACCGGCACCTCATCAGGCCCGATCGTGCCAAACGCCTGCGGCATCCCCGGCTGCATCGCGACCTTGTGGAACCCCACCGTGCCCATCTCGCCGAGCACCTGCTTGACGACGTCGTAGGCGCCGACACTCACTCCACCCGTCGTCACGATCAGGTCGGCCTGGATCAGGTGATCCTCGATCGCCCGCGTCAATTGCTTCGGCTCGTCGCTCACGACACCGACGCGGTAGGCGATCGCGCCGGCCTCGCGCACCGCGGCGGTGATCGCATAGCTGTTGGAGTCGACGATCTGGCCGAATGCCGGCTCGTCGCCGATGTCGACAAGCTCGGCACCGGTGGAGATGACGACGACTCGAGGTTTCGGCCGGACGACGACGTTGCGACGGCCGACGGCCGCGAGCAGTCCGACGTGCGTCGCGCCGATCAGCGCTCCCGACTTCATGACGACGTCGCCCTCACGGACGTCCTCGCCGGCGCGGCGAATGAAGGCCCCGACCGGCGGTGGGTGACCGATGCGAACCTGCTGCACGCCTTGGTCGGTCCACTCCAACGGAACGACCGCGTCGGCGCCCGGCGGGATCGGTGCGCCCGTCATGATACGGGCGCAAAAGCCGGGCTGGATCGACAGCACCTTCTGAGTGCCCGCGGCGATGTCGCCGACCACATGCAGCGCTACCGATGCCTGCGGCGTGGCAGCCGCGACGTCTTCGGTACGCACGGCGTATCCGTCCATCGCGGAGTTGTCGAACGCCGGTAAGGGGCCGGGCGCGACGACGTCCTCGGCGAGAACACAGCCGTGCGCCTCGAGCAGGCGCATCTCCATCTGCCCGAGTGCGCCGACACGTTCGAGGATCTCGGCGAGATGCTCGTCGACGCTGCGCATGGTCACACCAGCGGTACGCCGGACGCCGCGGCGGCGGTGCGCGACGCGACGAACTCGACGAGCCACGTCATGAACTCGGGACCCAGGTCGTCGCGATCGGCGGCGAGCTGGACGATCGCCTTGAGGTAGTCGGCGCGGTCGCCGGTGTCGTAGCGCCGCCCGGTGAAGACCAGGCCGTGCATCGGCTCAGTGCGGACGAGCTCGCGCAGGGCGTCGGTCAGCTGGATCTCACCGCCCTTGCCGGGGTCGGTGTGCTCCAGCGCGGTGAACACCGTCGGCGAGAGGATGTAGCGACCGATGACCGCGTAGTTGCTCGGCGCGTCCGCCATCGCCGGCTTCTCGACCAGGTCGGTGATGCGCAGCAGGTCGGGCTCGTCAGTCTTCTCGATCGCGACGCAGCCGTAGATGTGGATGCTCTCCGGCGGCACCTCGATCAACGCGACGACACTGCCGCCGTACCGCTGCTGCGCGTCGATCATCGGGCCGAGCAGTGGGTCGCGCTCGTCGATCAGGTCATCGCCGAGGAGTACGGCGAACGGCTGGTCGCCGACGTGCCGGCGCGCGCACAACACGGCGTGCCCGAGCCCCCGCGGATCGCCCTGGCGGACATAGTGCATGTCGGCGAGCTCGTCCGCCTTGCGCACCGCCGCGAGCCTCTCGGTGTCGCCTTTGAGTTCGAGCGCGGCCTCGAGCTCCCACTGCTTGTCGAAGTGGTCCTCGAGCGAGCGCTTGTTGCGGCCGGTGATCATGAGGATGTCGGTGAGGCCAGCTACGACCGCTTCCTCGACGACGTACTGGATTGCTGGTTTGTCGACGACCGGCAGCATCTCCTTCGGCGAGGCTTTCGTCGCGGGAAGGAACCTCGTGCCGAGCCCCGCTGCCGGGATCACGGCCTTGATGACGCGCTGCACGTTCGACATGGCGGAACCCTAACCGCTGGCGTCGCGCCGGCACACGACGGCGCCCGCTTGGGGCGTCGGACGAGGCTAGGCCGAGCCGAGTGTCTGGTCGCCCTCGGACACGCGCGGCGTCCCCACCGACGCCGCCGCGGACTCGAGGGCGCTGCGCGCGCGGCCTCCCAGCGGCGGGAGCTTCGGGCCCGTGTCCTCGTCGGGCTCGCTGCTGAGCGCGCCGACGCTGAATTGGTCGCGGCCGCTGGACTTGGCGACGTAGAGCGCGCTGTCGGCGGCGCGCACCAGCATGCCGGGCGTCGATCCGTGCTCGGGGTAGACGGCAACGCCGATCGAGACGGTGAGCCGCAAGTTGGGCTCGTCGGTGTTGCCGAAGCTGCGCTGGCGCACCAGCTCGCACAACTTGTCGGCGGCCTGCTCGGCGCCGTGGAGGTCGGTCTCCGGAAGGATCAGCACGAACTCCTCGCCGCCGTACCGCGCGAGTGTGTCGACCTCCCGGATCCCGCCCTTGATCCGGGTCGCGAGCTCGATCAGCACGGAGTCGCCGCGCTGATGGCCATGGGTGTCGTTGACGTTCTTGAACTTGTCGAGGTCGAGCATCAACAGCGACAGCGGCCGGCCGAACCGGCTGGCGCGCTCGATTTCCTTGTCGAACATCATCTGGAAGTAGCGGTAGTTCCACAGGCCGGTCAGCCCATCAGTGATGGACAGCCGCTGCGACTCCTGGTGCAGCAGCACGTTGTCGATTGCGACCGTGGCCTGGTTGGCGAATGACCTGATGGTCGTGAAGTCGTCGGCGTCGAAGTCGCGTGAGCCCTCTTTGTCGTAGAGGTTGAGTACGCCGAGAGTGCGGCCGTGCGCCCGCAGGGGTACGGCGATGACGGCCCGGGCGCGCGGCTCGCCCTCCGCGAGCGTGAGGCCGCCGGGGAAATCGCCGACAGTCCCGTGCAGCGGCTCCCCTGTGCGCCCGACGGTGCCGGCGACCCCCTCGCCGACCCTGACCCGCCCGCTGCCGTCGCCGCGCCGATCGAGGTCACCCAGCCAGCTCTTGATGTAGAGCTCGTCACGGTTGGCCGTGAACAGCATCAGCGCCCCCGCCTCGGCGCGGAGGGTGACCTTCGCCGTTTCGAGCACGACGTCGAGCATCTTGTTGAGGTCGTGCGTGCTCGAGAGGGTCTCGCCCAGCCGGGTGAGGTTGCGCCGCAGCTCGTCGCGGCTTGACTGCAGCTCGGTGATGTTGCTGCTCACCTCGTCGGCCATCGCGTTGAACGCGATCGCGAGCCGCCCGACCTCGCCTGATGGAGGCATGACTATGCGTGTGTCGTGCTTGCCGCTGGCGATGTCCATCGCCGCCTCGCTGAGCTCCTGCAACGGCTTGGTCGTCAGCCTTGCCAGCACCCAGCCGAGGAGGGCCGCGAGGAGGACAAAGAGCAGCACGACCAGGGCCAGCGTCGGCCAGTAATCCTTTTGCAGGTCGAACAGAGATTTTCGCTCTGTCGTCACCAGCAGGTCGACGCCGCCGCGCGGCGCCGTTCGCGTCGCGAACAACTCACCGATCCGTTTCGGGGAATCGGGCGTATCGGCGCTGGCCAGCGC
>JBKJZO010000217.1:0-34669 GCA_046715235.1 Mycobacteriales bacterium | reverse complement strand
CGCGTGCAGGAGGCGAAGGCGCCTGCGCCCGACGACGACATCGAGGAGTTCATCTTCGTGCTGAACGCATGAGGTCTGGGCAACTGGCGCCCGGCGAGCCTCGGTCGACGCCAACGCGCTGGCATCGGCCAGCATGACCGCACTTCCCTCTCGGCGGCATGAGCGGACATCCTTCGGCTCAAGCCCCGGCGCCATCGCTCAGCGTGATGAGTGAGTCACCACCTGAGCCTCTGATGCAACAATGCCATTCGGCCTCGCGGGTCGATCCATGTACGGATGCCGTGGCGATGCCTCGGGGTCTGGTCTCGCCCAACTAGGGTCCGGTGTGCTTGGCCGGACGTACGCGACAGGGGAGGCCGTGAGGTGACAACGCCGCCCGTGCCAACCGCCGCCGACCCAGTTGCCACCCTGGTCGCGCTGCCGAGCGAGCCCACTGGCGCCCAGACTTTCGGGCGCTACCGCTGGCAGGCCAAGATCGCTCTCCAGCGATGGCTGGGTACCCTCGCACCCGACGCACCGCAGGCTGTGGTCTGCGAGCAAGTCGACGACATCGTCGTCGTCTACGCCGACCGGTACGTATTCCAGCAGCTAAAGACAAGAGACCGCGGTTCGTGGAGCGCCGCCAAAGTCTGCGCCAAGAAGGGCGGTCTCGATGCGCTGATCCGATCCTGGAAAGCGGCGCACGAGGCTGGCTTGGATGACTGCTCGACCTTTGAGCTGTGGTTGGAAGGCCCGATGTCGGAGGTCCCTGCCACCGTGACGTTCTTCGCCGATCCGACCTCAGCCGGCACCGAAGTCAGGAAGTCGCTCGTGAAACTCGGACTGTCGAAGACACAGGTCGACGCCTTCCTAAGACGGCTCTCCATCCACGCCAACACCACTCCACGCGGTGCCATCGACCCGGTGCTGCATCACAGCGTCGGTGCCCTGTGGCCGTCCTTGACCCACGCCCAGGCCGCTGTGCTGGTCGAACGCTTGCTCCAGGCGGCCGAAGCCGCGCAAGCCCATGAGCAGCCATCCGTCACCGTGCTGCAGCATTTGCGCGCCCGCGCCGCCACCGGCTCGTCGGCAGCCGACCCCGACGACACCGACATGGGGCTCGCGCCCGTGCTGTCCCGCGGCATCCTGCAGGCGCTCACGCCGCCGCTGCCAGACGAGCCGAATGACGTGCTGCTGCAGCGGCTCCGCCGCGGTCAGCCCAGCTCTGCCCTCGAACTCAAACTGCAGCGCGCCGGCGCCAAGGCATCCACCCTGCAACGCGCCAAAGAGCTGCGCGCCGAAGCCGACGTCCAGCGCCATCTCGCCCTGGCTGCCGGCGGCGGCACGTCGCAGCATCTGGACGAGCTCGGCAACCGCGTCCTCCTGGTCGCTCAAGGCGCCGCCGCCCACGTCGAGTTGAGGATGACCGACCCGCTTGTCGCCGCCAGCCCTGGCGAGTACGTGTTCAACCATTTTCTCGCCAACCCGGGAGCGCTGGCCACCCTCGACCATCAGCAGCTGCTCGGCGCCCAGGGCCTGCTGCTGCTCGGGCTGCTGTGCCAACTGTCGGACGAGTGCCGATTCGGGTGGCGGCCGTGAACGAGCCCGTGACTGGCACCAGCCCGGGTCCAACGGACCCTCGGCACCGCTACCGCTCTACCCCGGAAGCCGAAGCCAGGCTGCTTTTGCTCATCGACGGGTTCAGCCGCAAGACCGGCGGCGTGCCACGCACTCTGGAGGGCCGCGTCAAGCTCGCGAAGCTCGACTTCCTGTTGCGCTACCCCCGGCAGATGGCTCGGGTGCTGGCCCGCCGTCATGTCAAGGAGTCGGTGCTCGCGCAACTACAGGTGGCCAGCACCGACGACGCACCCCTCGACGCACGGATGGTGCGCTACCGGTATGGGCCCTGGGACCCGGCGCACTTCGCCTTGCTCGGCGCGCTGTTCGGTCGCGGGCTGATCGAGATGTTCCCGCTCGCTGGGGGAACCGGTTTTGGATACAGAACCTCCGAGCGCGGTGCCGAGTTGGCCGAGGCGCTACGGGCTGACGAGGCATTCGCGCCGGTGGCGGCTCGCACGGCCCTGCTGCGACGCCATCTCGACCTCAGCGGCTCGACGCTGAAGAACCTGCTCTACGACCTGCCTGAGATCTCTGACGCAGCTTGGCACGAGGAACTCACATGACAACGCCGTCAGCACCAGACCCCGCCGCCCGGACCCGGGCAGCATCGCACGTGCTGCAACTCGGCGAGGTTGAGCTCGTCGGGGGAGGACGCTCGGTCACTTTCCGGCCCGGCTTGAACATTGTTCGAGGCGACATCACCACCGGCAAGACGACCCTGGTGCGGCTGCTGCGCTCACTGCTCAGCACCGTGCCTAGCCAGCTCCCGCCTGAGGTCGCGAGCGTCCGCGCCCTGCGAGGCGAGGTGCGGCTCGGTGCAGCGGAGTGGCGTGTGCTGCGGCCGCTCACCACCGCCCGCGACGCGCCGGTAGAACTCGCCCGGCGCGACGTCGACACCGGCGGACTCGACGAGGCGGTGCGGCTCCCCGCCACCGGTCGGGAGGCCTCCTTCAGCGGCTTCATGCTCGACCGCCTCTCGCTACCCAATGTCAGCGTCCCGACCGCTCGTAACGAACCGACCGCCTCCATGACGCCCGTCAGTGCCACCGACTGGCTTGGATACTGCATCGTCACCGGCGACGACCTGGACTCCCAAGTGTTCGGTCACCTCAACACCTGGCGCGACGGCAAGCGTCGTTGGGTGTTCGAGCTCGTCTATGGCCTATACGACGTGAAGACCGCCCGGCTGCAAGCCGAGCTGCGCGGGCTGCAGCTGCGGCTGGATGGCATGAGCCGGGAGAGCGAGGTCATCGCCAACTTCTTGGCCGGCACCCCATTCTCCGACCGAGTCGCGCTGCTCGACGAGCTGACCCGTCGCCGGGCCGAGCATGCCGTCGCGCAATCCCAGCAGGCCGAGCTCGCCAGCGCCGTGGACGCGGAGGTGGATGTAAGCCGAGTACGGCATGCACTTCTCACGGTCACTGCTCAGCGCGACGGGCTGCGAGAGGAACAGCACCACCTGCTTCGGCAATTCGACGACCTCCTGGACCTGCGCAAGCAGCTGCAGAGCCAAAGCGCCCGACTGACCCGAGCCATCGTCGCCGACGAGTGGCTGGTCGACTTCGAATTCGTGGTATGCCCACGCTGCGGATCTGACGTCGATGACCAGCGCGCGGCCGACGGGCATTGCTACCTTTGCCTGCAAGCCCAGCACCTCAGCAGCGCCCCGGATGCTCTGTTGGCCGAGCAGGACCGCGTTACCTCGCAACTGCAGGAAACCGACACGGTCCTCGAGACCCGTCGCGCGGCGATCGAGGCCGTCCGCACCGCACTCGATCAGGCGGACCGCACGGTGGCGCGGCTCAACGACGAACTTGACGCCCGCACCGCCTCGTTCGTGTCGGCCCGGGCATCAGCGATCCGGGCGCACGCCGAACAATTTGCCGCTACCCGCGCGGACATTGATCGACTCGGTGAATACCTGCAGTTACTCGACCGGCGCGACGCCCGCACTGCCGAACAAGCCCAGATCGCCACCCGCATCGACGAGCTGCAGGCCGCAATCAATGCCCAGACGTTCGAACAGAGCGAGGCCCACGAGCACATCACCGCGCTGGAACGGCGGATTCTGGAGTATCTGGAGGAGCTGCACATCCCGCAGCTCGGGGACCTGCTTACCGTCCGGGTGACCGGGCCAACATGGCTGCCACTGGTCAGCGGGCGCACCTTCGACGAGCTGTCCAGCCAAGGTCTCAAGACCCTGGTCAACGCCGCGCACGCCCTCGCTCACCACACCGTTGCGATCGACCGAGGCCTACCACTACCGGGGCTGCTCGTGCTTGATGGGCTGTCCGCCAACACTGGCCATGAAGGCTTCGACGGCGCCCGAATCGCGGACCTCTACCGGCTGCTAGCCACCGTGTCCCGGGACTACCAGGGACTGCTGCAGATCATCGCGGTGGACAACGAAGTCCCCCCCGGTGTCGTCGCGGACCTGGAGGACCACGTGGTGCTGACGCTAAGCCAGAGTGACCGCCTAATCAGGACGCCTCCAGCAACCCTGCCCGCTGAGCCCGACGACGCGACGGGCTAGACGACGCGCGGCGCACAGATGCCCCTCGCGAGCCGATCCGCGGACCGCAAAGTCCCGCTCCAGTCTGCAGCCGTGAGCGGCGGACAGCTGGATTCTTCGCCGCCGATTCATGCACCGTGGGCAAAGTACGCGCGCGACTGGCGTGCCTGATCCGGCCCACTCCCGGCAGTGCTCGCCAGGTGAAGATCGCCGCCGATTCAGTCCCGGTGGCGGCTCTCTAGCGCCTCGTCACCCAAGACCTGTACCCAAGGCTCCGACGGCAGTATTCCAGGGCGGGCTTAGAACAACGCGCGCTCATCGGCATGACCGCGCGTCACGCTCGCGGGGGGCCTGTCCGATTTCTTTGTGTGATTAGGCGGCGGTTGGTGGACGGCGGCGGGTGTCATCGTGCTCGTCGCGATCGCCGGCAGTTGCCGGCTTGGAAGGCCGCACCGTCGGAGCCGTGATGACGCTCAGAAGGTGAGTGGCCTCGAACCTTCGGCACCTCTGCTGACCTGACTTGGCTCACTACCGTAGGTGTGAACGGCGGCGGGTATGGTGCAGGCTCCCCGCAACTCCTCGAATTTGGCGGTCATGCTCGGCAGCGTTCTCGTCGTCTCCACGGCTGACACCGACCTCCTCGCTACCCGCTCGGCGATCTCGTTGCTGCCGAAAGGTTTTCCCGAGGTCGTGACGGCGGTGCCCGGCGCATCCCAGGTCTCGCTCGATGGTGTCGGGCTGGTCGTCGTACGACTGCTGGGCGGACGCGGCGCGTGGCCCGACGGTTTCGACGCTCTACGCGCGGAGTGCGCGGCTCGCGGCGTACCGCTCGTCTGCCTTGGCGGTGAGTCCGCGCCAGATGCGGCCATGACTGCTGCGTCGACGGTCCCCGCCGGAGTCGGTCGCGAGGCGCACGCCTACTTCGCCGCTGGGGGAGCGCGCAACGCCGCGCAGGCACTGCGATTCCTCGCGGACACGGTGTTGCTCGAAGGCTTCGGTTTCGAGCCCCCGGCCGAGCTGCCGGCGTACGGCGTCCGCGGCGCCCGCGCGCACGATCCGGCGCGCCCGACGATCGGCGTCGTCTTCTACCGCGCCCACGAGCTCAGCGGCAATGCCGGTTTCGTCGACGTGCTGTGCGACGCGATCGAGGTCGCCGGCGGCAACGCGCTGCCTGTCTACTGCTACTCGCTGCGGCCTGGTGCGGATGGCGCTGTCGACGTCGTCGACGAGCTGCTGCGCGGTCGCGTCGACGCACTCATCACGACCGTGCTCGCGTCCGGCGGATCCAACGCCGCCGACGCGGAGGCGTGGGACGCGCATGTCCTCAACGACCTCGATGTGCCTGTGCTGCAAGGACTTTGCCTTACGTCGTCGCGCGCGTCGTGGGAGTCGTCGTCCGGCGCGCTGGCTCCGATCGACGCCGCGATGCAGGTCGCGATCCCCGAGTTCGACGGCCGACTGGTCACCGTTCCCTTCTCGTTCAAGGAGGCCGGGCCGGACGGCGTCGCGGCCTACGTCGCCGATGCCGAACGCGCGCGGCGGCTTGCCGACATCGCTGTCCGGCACGCGCGATTGCGCCACAAGCCCAACAGCGACAAGCGAATCGCGATTGTGCTGTCGTCGTACCCGACCAAGCACTCGCGGGTCGGCAACGCCGTCGGACTCGACACTCCGGCCTCGGCTGTCGTGCTGCTGCAGGCGATGCGCGCCGCCGGTTACACCGTCGGGGAGTTTCCCGAGGACGGCGACTCGCTCATCCACCAGCTCATCGCGTCGGGGGGTCACGACGTCGAGTGGCTGACGGAGGACCAGCTCGAGGCTGCGACGGCGCGCGTCCGCGGCGGAGACTACGCGGCGTGGTTCGCCGAGCTGCCGCAGTCGCTACGCGAGTCGGTCGTCGAGCACTGGGGTGAAGCGCCAGGGGAGTTGTACGTCGACCGCGGCGACGTCGTACTCGCGTCGCTCTCGTTCGGCAACGTCATGCTGATGATCCAGCCGCCGCGCGGGTTCGGCGAGAACCCGGTCGCGATCTACCACGACCCAGACCTGCCGCCGTCGCATCACTACCTCGCCGCGTACCGGTGGCTCGACCGTGATTGGGGCGCCGACGCGGTCATCCACCTCGGCAAGCACGGCACGCTGGAATGGCTGCCAGGTAAGGGATTGGGGCTGTCGGCGGAGTGTGCGCCCGACGCGGTGCTGGGCGCGATGCCGCTGTTCTACCCGTTCATCGTCAACGACCCGGGCGAGGGCACGCAGGCCAAGCGGCGCGGGCACGCGACGATCGTCGACCACCTGATCCCGCCGATGGCACGGGCCGACACCTACAACGAGCTGGCAAAGCTCGAGCAGCTGCTCGACGAGCACGCGACGGTTGCGGCGCTCGACCCGACGAAGCTGCCGACGATCCGCGCGCAGATCTGGGAGCTTGTGCAGCAGGCGCAACTGCACCATGACCTGCATCTGGACTCCGCGCCGCACGACGACGAGTTCGACGAGTTCCTGCTGCACGTCGACGGCTACCTGTGCGAGATCAAGGACGTGCAGATCCGCGACGGCTTGCACATCCTCGGCGGTGTCCCTGTCGGCGAGGCGCGGGTCAACCTCGTGCTGGCGATCCTGCGCGCGGTGCAGACGTGGGGGGGCGCGGGAGGGGCCGTGCCCGGATTGCGGCGCTCGCTCGCCGCGCACTTCGGTCTCGACGAGAAGACGCTGCTGGCCGCGCCGGGCGAGGCGGTCGCCGTACCGCTGGCTCTGCGCGCGACCGTGCCCGGGCCGGCGAACACGGGCGCCGACGCGATCGACCTGCTCGAATCACTGGCGCGCGAGCTGGTCGAAGCGATGGACGGCGCCGGCTGGGATCCGGACAAAGCGATGGGTGCCTGCCTCGACGTCGCGGGGGAGCCGATCGACGAGGCCGTCCGCGTGCTGGAGTTCGCCGCGACCGAAGTCGTGCCGCGTCTCGACCGCACCACCGACGAGATCGGCAACCTGCTCGCCGGCCTCGACGGGCGGTTCGTGCCGGCCGGCCCGTCGGGCTCGCCCACCCGCGGGCTCGTCGGTGTACTCCCGACCGGCCGCAACTTCTACTCGGTCGACCCCAAGGCGATCCCGTCCCGGCTCGCGTGGGACGTCGGCGTGGCCCTCGCCGATTCGCTGCTCAACCGCTACCTGGCCGACAACGGCGACTACCCCGAGTCGGTCGGCCTCGTCGTCTGGGGTACGTCGGCGATGCGCACCCAGGGCGACGACATCGCGCAGGTGCTGGCGCTGTTGGGGTGCCGGCCGGAGTGGGACGACGCGTCGCGGCGCGTGACGGGATTCGCCGTCGTACCGCTGGAAGAGCTTGGTCGCCCGCGCATCGACGTGACCTTGCGGATCAGCGGCTTCTTCCGTGACGCGTTCCCGCATGTGGTGGCGATGCTCGACGACGCGATCAGCACTGTCGCGGCGCTCGTCGAGCCGGACGACGCCAACTACCTTGCCCGGCACGCGCGGCTAGACCTGGCCGCGCACGGCGACCAGCGGCGCGCGACGACCCGCATCTTCGGCTCCAAGCCGGGGGCGTACGGCGCCGGGCTGCTGCCGCTGATCGACTCGCGCAACTGGCGCACCGACGCCGACCTCGCCGAGGTCTACACGGTATGGGGCGGCTACGCCTACGGCCGCGGCTTCGACGGCGCGCCCGCTCGCGACGACATGGAGACGGTCTACCGGCGCATCCGCGTCGCCGCGAAGAACCAGGACAACCGCGAGCACGACATCGTCGACTCCGACGACTACTTCCAGTACCACGGCGGCATGATCGCGGCGGTCCGCGCCTTGACTGGCACGAGCCCGACGGCGTACGTCGGCGACTCGGCTGTGACCGACGCGGTCAAGACCCGGACCCTCGCCGAGGAGACCAAGCGCGTCTTCCGCGCCCGCGTCGTCAACCCGAAGTGGATCGCCGCGATGATGCGGCACGGCTACAAGGGCGCGTTCGAGCTGGCCGCGACGGTCGACTACCTCTTCGGCTACGACGCGACCGCCGGCGTGGTCGACGACTGGATGTACGAGACGCTCGCGCAGCGCTACGTGCTGGACGAGGACGTCCGCGAGTTCATGAAGCAGTCCAACCCGTGGGCGCTGCGCGGCATCAGCGAACGGCTGCTCGAAGCCGCCGACCGGTCCCTGTGGGCCGAACCGGACGCCGCGACCCTCGATGCCCTGCGGTCGACGTACCTCGAGCTCGAAGGCGACCTCGAAGCCCGCTGACGCGAGCCGAGTTCCGCGCTTGCAGCGAGTGACCGGAAGAAGATCGCGGCCAGGCGTCCATGAGGGTTGCGGCCAGATGACCACGCGACCTTTTCGGCGTGTGCCGAGCGTTGGCTGCCAACTCCGTGACCTCTGACCGATTGTGCACGCAAAACCGTGGCTCTTGAGCGTGGGCGGCGAACAGAATCGGTCAGAAGTGCATCGAGGGTCGTTTGGCGGGCGATTCCGCAGGTGACCGATCGTCCGGGCGGGGCGCTAGCATTGCGCCCGCACGAACGACGGAGGGGCAGGAAGCCGGTGCGAGTCCGGCGCGGTCCCGCCACTGTCACCGGGGAGCAGACCCCGCACGCGGCCACTGACGAGAGTCGGGAAGGCGCGGGGCGAGCGGTGATCCGGGAGCCAGGACACTGCCGCCGTCGTCCCTTCGACCCGGGGCGGGGTACCCCGAGGAAGGCTCCGACGTGACGCCGTACCCGTTCTCGGCCGTTGTCGGTCTCGACGAACTGCGGCTCGCGCTCCTTGTCAACGCGGTCTCGCCGGCGATCGGCGGCGTGCTGGTGCGCGGCGAGAAGGGCACCGCCAAGTCGACGATCGTGCGCGCGCTCGCGGCCCTGCTGCCCGACGTATCCGTGGTCGACGGGTGCGTGTTCTCGTGCGACCCGGACGAGCCCAACCCCGGCTGCCCGGCCGGACCGCATGCCGACGATGCGGCCGCCGCCCATCGGCCGGCCCGGCTGGTCGAGCTTCCGGTGGGGGCGAGCGAGGACCGGCTGACCGGCTCACTCGATCTCGAACGCGCGCTGACTCAGGGCGTCACGGCGTTCGAGCCGGGCCTGCTGGCTGCCGCACATCGCGGCGTGCTGTACGTCGACGAGGTCAACCTGCTGCACGACCACCTCGTCGACCTGCTCCTCGACGCCGCCGCGCTCGGCACCAACTACGTCGAGCGCGAGGGCGTCTCGGTCCGGCACCCCTCGCGCTTCATCCTCGTCGGCACGATGAACCCGGAGGAGGGCGAGCTGCGCCCGCAGCTGCTCGACCGGTTCGGGCTGACCGTCGAAGTGGCGGGCACCCGCGACGCAGCCGAGCGGGCCGAGGTCGTACGCCGGCGCCTCGCCTACGAGGCCGATCCCGAGGCGTTCGCGAAGCAGTGGTACGACGACGACGTCGATCTCGCCATGCAGATCAGCGCGGCCGGGGAGCTCCTGCCGGCCGTCGTACTCTCCGATTCCGCTCTCGCCCAGATCACGGCCGTCTGCGCGTCGTTCGAGGTCGACGGGCTTCGCGCCGACATCGTCATGGCCAAGACCGCGATCGCTCTGGCGGCGTGGGAAGGCCGCGACGAAGTGAGCACCGACGACGTACGCCGCGCGGCCCTGCTCGCGTTGCCGCACCGGCGCCGTCGTACGCCGTTCGAGCAGCCGGGGCTCGACGAGCAGCAGCTCGATCAGGCGTTGCGCGACAGTGCCCCGCAGGACCGCGGGCCCGACGACGAACCCGACCACGATCCCGACCACGACCCCGACGGGCCTTCCGGCGCGCCCCCGCCCTCGTCCTCGTCGACCAATGGCAGTCCCGCGGGCGAAGCGCCGCAGTCGGGTGAGCAGGCGCGCGAGCAGGCCAGCGCGCCGACGGGAGCGACCTTCCGCCCGATCCTGCTCACGGCTGCCGGCACGGGCGTGGGTGCTGCCGGCCGGCGCAGTGCCGCCGAGAGCGACCACGGACGCGTGACGGCATCGCGGCGACCCCGCGGCGCGCTGAGGAAACTGCACGCCGCGGCGACGTTGCGCGCTGCCGCGCCCCATCAGCGCCGTCGAGGCCGCAACGCGCCCGGGTTGCTGCTCGACCGCGACGACCTGCGCGAGTCGGTGCTCGAAGGACGTGAGGGCAACCTCGTCGTCTTCCTCGTCGACGCCAGCGGCTCGATGGCCGCCCGGCAGCGGATGACGGCGGTCAAAGGCGCGGTGCTGAGCCTGCTGGTCGACGCCTACCAGCGGCGCGACAAGGTTGCACTGATCACCTTTCGCGGCGAGTCGGCCGAGCTGGTGCTCCCGCCGACGTCGAGTGTCGACATCGCGGCCACGCGTCTGGCCGACCTGCGTACGGGCGGGCGCACGCCACTGGCCGGCGGGCTCCTGCGCGCCGGCGAGTTGCTGCGGGTCGAGCGCATCCGTGACCCTGACCGTCGTCCGCTGCTCGTCGTCGTGACCGACGGTCGCGCAACGGCCGGGCAGCGACCTTTCGAGGACGCCTGCGCCGCGGCTCGCCACGTCGGATCGCTGGGCGTCTCGTCGGTCGTCGTCGACGCGGAGCACGGGGCCGTCCGCCTCGGGCTGGCGGCGCAGCTCGCCGACCACATGGGCGCCTTGCCCTTGCGGCTCGAGGAGCTCGACGCCGCAAACGTCGCGGGCGTCGTACGACGGCTCACCCGTGGGCGGGCCGCCTGATGCCACAGGGGAAACCGGATGTCGTGCCGGACGACGGACTCACCACCCGGGTACGCCGGGTGAAGCCGCGGCTGATCGTGCACACCGGCACCGGCAAGGGGAAGTCGACCGCGGCGTTCGGCCTGATGCTGCGCGGCTGGGCGCAGGACTGGAACGTCGGGGTGTTCCAGTTCGTGAAGTCGAGCAAGTGGAAGGTCGGCGAGGAGAAGGCCGCGGAGAAGCTCGGCATCGACTGGCACAAGATGGGCTCGAGCTGGTCATGGATCCAGCGCGAAGCCGCGGCGTCGGAGGACCTCGCGCGACAGGGCTGGGAGGAAGTGAAGGCGGCGCTCAATGCTCAGAGCTATCAACTGCTGATCCTCGACGAGTTCACCTACGTCATGTCCCGCGGGTGGGTGCCCGTCAGTGACGTGCTCGACGTGCTTGCTGCTCGTGAAGGCACGCAGCACGTCGTCATCACCGGGCGCGGCGCGCCGCAGGAACTCATCGACGCGGCCGACATCGTCACGGAGATGACGAAGGTCAAGCATCCCTTCGACGCCGGCGAAAAGGGCCAGAAGGGGATCGAGTGGTGACATCGATCCCGCGCCTGGTCATCGCCGCGCCTTCGTCGGGCAGCGGCAAGACGACCGTCGCCACCGGTTTGATGGCGGCTTTGCGCGCCCGCGGATTGGCGGTGTCGCCGCACAAGGTCGGGCCCGATTTCATCGACCCCAGCTACCACGCGCTCGCGACCGGCCGCCCGGGTCGCAACCTCGACGCGTTCCTGTGCGGGCCCGAACTCATCGCGCCGCTGTTCCTGCACGGTGCGCATGGTGCCGACATCGCGATTGTCGAAGGCGTGATGGGCCTGTACGACGGCGCCACCGGTTTAGGTGAACTGGCATCGACCGCGCAGGTGGCCAAGCTGCTCGACGCGCCGGTCGTGCTGGTCGTCGACGCGCGCTCGGTGGGCCGGTCGGTGGCCGCGCTGGTGGCCGGCTTCGCGGCGTACGACCCTGGTGTCCGCGTCGCGGGCGTCATCCTCAACAAGGTGGGATCGCCTACGCACGAAGGGATCCTGCGCGAAGCGCTGCGCCCGCTCGGAATTCCGGTCGTGGGTGTGTTGCCGCGCGACGACGCTTTCGCGACACCGTCGCGCCATCTCGGACTCATCCCGGTGGGGGAGCGACTCTCCGCCGCGCAACACGACCTGCGGGCGCTGGCCGCAGCGGTCGCCGCCGGCTGCGATCTCGATGCGCTGCTCCACATCGCTCGATCGGCTCCGCCCGTCGACGGCCCGGCCTGGCAGCCCCCTGACCCATCCGGCTCCACCGTTCCCGTCGCGGTCGCGGGTGGCAGCGCGTTCTCCTTCACCTACGTGGAGCACGTCGAGATGCTCGCTGCGCTTGGTGCCGACGTCACGGTCTTCGACCCCTGCGTCGACGAGTTCCTGCCCGAGGCCGCTGCGCTGTACCTGCCGGGCGGGTTCCCCGAGTCGTACGCCGCCGAGCTCAGTGCGAATGACCTGATGCGTAAGGAGATCGCGGCCTTCGAAGGGCCGATCGTCGCCGAGTGCGGCGGCTTGCTCTACCTGGTGCGCAGCCTCGACGGCTACGACATGTGCGGTGTCATCGACGCCGACGCCCATCTCGGTAAGCGCCTCGCGCTCGGCTACCGGAGTGCCGTCGCCGCCACCGATTCGGTTGTCGTCGCCGCCGGCACCACGGTCCGCGCGCACGAGTTCCACTACTCGCTGGTCGACCCGCCAGCGGGCGCATCGCCCGCTTGGCGCATCGGTGAGCGGCGCGAGGGTTTCGTCTCGCCGACCCTGCACGCCTCCTACCTGCACACGCACTGGGCCGGCATACCTGACGCGCCGCGTCGCCTGATAGCGGCGGGCGTACGGTGAGCGCATCCAGGTTGGTCGGTGTTGGCGTCGGCCCTGGTGACCCCGACCTGGTCACGGTCAAGGGCGTCAAGGCACTGCAGTCCGCCGATCACGTCTTCGTACCGGTCGCCGACAGCGGCGAGGTCGGCCGCGCTGAAGCGACTGTCGTCGCGCACATCGACCCAGCGCGGATCACCCGGCTCGTCTTCGCCCTCACGGACGACGCGGCGCGCAACAGCGGCGCGTGGGACGCCGCCGGTGCGGCGGTCGTTGCTGCCATCAAAGACGGTGGTACGGCGGCGTTCGCGACCATCGGCGACCCCAACGTCTACAGCACGTTCACCTACCTCGCGCACACAGTCGTTGCGCTGCTGCCTGAGGTCATCATCGAAACAATCCCTGGCATCACGGCGATGCAGGACCTCGCAGCGCGCAGCGGCACTGTGCTGGTCGAGGGCACCGAGCGGCTCGCGCTGTTCCCGTTCACCGCCGGCGAGCAGCTGCTCGACGACGCTCTGCGCGCGTTCGACACGGTCGTCGTCTATAAGGGCGGCCGGGAGATGACACGCGTCCTCGACGTCGTACGCAGCGCCGACCGGCTCGACGATGCGGTGTACGGCGCTCGGCTCGGTGTCGAGGGCGAGCAGGTGTACGCCGCGAGCGACGTCGAGAGCGGACCCGCGCCGTACCTGTCGACGCTGATCGTGCCCGCGAAGCGCGGCGCCCGCGGGGGAAAGCTGTGAGCGCCGGCAGAGTGACGTTCGTCGGCGCCGGCCCAGGCGCGGCCGACCTGATCACGATCCGCGGCGCCCGCGCGATCGCGGCGGCCGACATCGTAATTTGGGCTGCCAGCCTCGTTCATCACGACGTCCTCGAGCACGCCCGCGCCGACGCGCAGGTAGTCGACTCCTCCCTGCACACCGTCGAGGACATCCTGCCGATCTACGAGCGGGCGGCCGCCGAGGGACTGCACGTCACGCGCATCCACTCCGGCGACCCTTCCCTGTGGGGGGCGATTCAGGAGCAACTCGACCGGTGCGTCGAGCTCGGGCTGGTCACCGAAGTCATCCCCGGGGTCTCCGCATTCGCTGCTGCGGCGGCCGCCGTGCAGCGCGAGTTGACGGTCCCCGAAGTCGCGCAGTCCGTCATACTCACCCGTCTTGAAGGCGGGAAAACCCCTATGCCACAAGGGGAATCGGTCCGCGAGTTCGCGCGGCACGGTGCGACGATGGCGCTGTTCCTCTCCGCCGCGCGGAGCAAGGTGCTGCAGGAGGAGCTGCTTGCCGGCGGCTATCCGCCCGAGACGCCGTGCGTCGTCGCCTACAAGGTGACCTGGCCGGACGAGGACATCCGCCGCTGCCGCCTCGACCAGCTCGAGGACACAATCAAAGAGGCCGGCTGGCACAAGCACACGCTCGTGCTCGTCGGGCCCGCGCTCGAGGCGGGCGGCACCCGGAGCCAGCTCTACCACCCCGGTCACTTCAACGAGTTCCGCAAGGCCGATCCGGGCGAGCGGTCGAAGGTGCGCGACGAAACGCGTGCCCGGCGGCTGGGCTCGCGATGACCGACGCCCCGGAGCTGCGCGAGCCAGACCTTCCGCGTACGGCGAAGGTCCGGCCCCGCGCACTGCGCACCGGCTGGACGACGGGCACGTGCAGCGCAGCCGCGGCCAAAGCGGCGACGAGCGCGCTGCTGACCGGCACGCCGCCAGCCGCCGTGGAGGTCGCGCTCCCTGACGGCACGCGCGTTGGCTTCCCGGTCGAGCGTTGTGAGGTGCTGGCGGCATCGGCGGAAGCTGCGATCGTCAAGGACGCCGGCGACGACCCCGACGTCACCCACGGCGCGCACCTGACCGCCACCGTCTCGTGGCTCACGGCGCCCGGCCTGCAACTCGAGGCAGGCAGCGGCGTCGGCACAGTGACCAAGCCGGGCCTCGGGCTCGAGGTCGGCGGTCCAGCCATCAACCCGGTGCCCAGGCAGATGATCACCGCGTCGATCGCGGAGATCGTCGACCTGGCTGACAAGGGTGTGCGGTGTGTCATCAGCGTGCCCGGCGGCGAGGTGATGGCGCGCAAGACCACCAACGGCCGACTCGGCATCATCGGTGGCATCTCGATCCTCGGCACGACCGGCATCGTGCGGCCGTTCTCGACCGAGTCGTGGCGCGCGTCGGTGGTGCAGGCGATCGCGGTGATGGCGGCCCAGGGCGAGCGAACGCTCGTGCTGTCGACCGGCGGGCGGACCGAGCGCGCCGCCATACGGTTGCTGCCCGATCTGCCTGAGGTGTGCTTCGTCGAGGTCGGTGACTTCACTGGTGCCGCCGTGCGCGAGGCGGTCGAGCGCGGACTCACAGATGTCGTTTTCGTCGGCATGGCCGGCAAGCTGGCCAAGCTCGCGGCCGGAATCCTGATGACCCATTACACCCGCTCGAAAATCGACAACGAGCTGCTCGCCACGATCACCGCGAACGCCGGCGGCGACGAACCCGCGCTCGCGGCCGTGCGGGTCGCCAACACCGCGCGGCACGCCTACGAGATCTGGACCGAGGCCGGACTGATGCCGCGTGCCGGCGACCTGTTGTGCGACCGCGTCGCGGAGGTGCTCGAGCGTTTCAGTGAGGGCAAGTTGTCGGCGCGGGTCGTGCTCGTCGACTTCACCGAGCTCGACGTCCGCGGCGCGAGTTCCCGGTGGCGCGGATGAGCGTGACCGTGCGTCCGCGCATCACCGTCGTCGGCGTCGACGGTGCGCCCGCGACCGCGTTCTTGCTGGAGCGCCTCGCGAACGCCGCCCTCGTCGTCGGAGGCGACCGACACCTCACTTGGTACGCCGACGCCATCGCAGCGGAGGCAACGCAGCTTGCGCTTCGCGGCGACCTCGAACCCGCGCTCGCTGCGATCGCGGGCGCGACGGGTCCGGTCGTCGTAATCGCTTCGGGCGACCCCGGGTTCTTCGGCATCGTCCGTGCGCTGGCCGAAAGGCTGGGCCGCAAGCGGCTCGACGTCGTGCCGGCCGTTTCGTCGGTGGCGCAAGCCTTTGCGCGGGTGGCGCTGCCGTGGGACGACGCGATCGTCGTCAGCGCGCACGGCCGCGATCTCGACGCCGCGGTCAACGCGGCGCGCGCGCATCCCAAGGTCGCGATCCTGACGGCACCAGGCGCTGGGCCGGCCGAGATCGCCACCGTCTTGCTCGACACCTCGCGCCTGCTCGTCGTCGCGGAGCGGCTCGGCACGCGCGACGAGCGGATCGTCGAGGGAGATCCGCAGTCGATCGCCGGGCAGGAGTGGGCGGAGCCCAACGTCGTGCTCGTGCTCGACGAGTCGCGAGCGGTGGCTGCCAAGGGCGCCCGCTTCCCCGGCGCGGCGTCGCCGCGTGAATGGGCTCTCGACGAGACCGCGTTCGAGCACCGCGACGGCATGGTGACCAAGGCCGAGGTACGCGCGGTCGCCCTCGCGCGGCTGGGCCCCGGCACCGGCGATCTGATCTGGGATATCGGCGCGGGCAGCGGGTCGGTCGGCATCGAATGTGCGCGTTTCGGCGCGGCGGTCGTCGCGGTCGATCGCGACCCGGCGATGGCAGAGCTGATCCGCGAGAACGCACGCAAACACGGTGTCGATATTCGAGTCGTCGCCGGCAGCGCGGCTGACGCTCTGGCCGAGCTGCCCGATCCGGACGCGGTGTTCGTGGGTGGTAGTGGTGACGAGTTCGAAACCGTCCTCGCTGAGGTCGTCAAGCGCGCTCGGCGTGCCGTCGTCGTCGCACTCGCCTCGATCGAGCGGGTGCCGATCGCGCGCGATGCCTTGCACGCCAACGGTTTCCGCACCGACGTCGTACTCATGCAGACCTCACGGATGCGCGCTATCGGCGCTCTGCATGGCTTCGCGGCCAACAACCCGGTCTTCGTCGTCAGCGGTGTCCGCGCGTGATCGGCCTCGTGTGCGCCACCGAGGCGGGCCGCCGCAACGCGGCCGTGCTGATCGACGCGCTGCCCGAGGTGCGGATGTACGACGGACCGGTCGCCACCGCGATCAGCGCGGCGTGGTTCGAGTGCGACGCGGTGGTGGCGTTCCTGGCGACCGGTGCTGCCGTGCGGCTCGTTGCTCCGCTGCTGAAGGACAAACACACCGATCCGGCGCTGGTCTGCGTCGACGAGGCAGCGAGGTTCGCCGTCGCGGTGCTCGGCGGTCATCAGGGCGGAGCGAACGAGTTAGCGCACGCCGTCGCTGACCTGCTCGGCGCGGAACCGGTCGTCACGACGGCATCGGACGCGACCGGTCTGCCGTTCATGGAGCAGCTTGCGAAGGCTGTCGATGGCGCGGTCGAGGACACCTCCGGCACTGCGGCTGTCACCCGCGCGATGCTCGACGGCGACGCCGTTTACCTCGTCACCGACGTGGTTTGGCCGCTGCCGGCGCTGCCGGACAACGTGACGCGCACCGACGAGAAGGCCGGACCGAGCATCGTCATCAACGACCGTGTCATGCCGGTCGAGGAGCCGGCGGTCGTCATCCGTCCGCGCTCGCTCGTGCTGGGGCTAGGTGCGTCGCGGGGTGTGAGCGCCCACGAGGTGCTCCGACTCGTCGAGGCCACACTCGCCGCGCACGGACTCGCCGTTGAGTCCGTCGGCAGTGTGGCGACCGTCGACACGAAGGCCGACGAGGCGGGCCTGCTCGAGGCTGCGGCGACGCGTGGCTGGCAGCTGCGCACCTACCCACCGGCCGAGCTCGCCGCGATCCCCGTGCCCAATCCGAGTGAGGTCGTGCAGGCCGCGGTAGGAACGCCGAGCGTGGCGGAAGCGGCCGCGCTGCTCGCGGCCGGCCCCGGCGGGTCGCTCGTCGTACCCAAGACCGCGTCGGCGATGGCGACGGTTGCCGTGGCGCGCAAGGCGGCGCGCGGGCGTCTGGCGATCGTCGGCATCGGCCCTGGCGCTCGCGACCTCGTCACCCCGCGCGCCGTCGCGGAGCTGCGTCGCGCGAGCATGATCGTTGGCCTCGATCAGTACGTCGACCAGATCCGTGACCTATTGCGTCCCGGCACCCAGATCAAGGCCACCGGTCTCGGCGACGAGGAAGCGCGCGCCCGCAGCGCCGTCGATCTGGCGCGCGAAGGCCATGCGGTGGCCCTGATCGGTTCCGGCGATGCGAGCGTCTATGCGATGGCGAGCCCGGCCCTGGAGTTCGCCGACGCCCAGATCGATGTCGCCGTCGTACCCGGTGTCACCGCGATGCTCGCCGCGGCCGCCGAGATTGCCGGCGCACCGCTCGGCCACGACCACTGCGCCATCAGCCTGTCCGATCTGCACACGCCGTGGGACGTGATCGAGCAACGCGTCCGCGCCGCCGCCGAGGGCGATTTCGTCGTCGGCTTCTACAACCCGCGCAGCCGAAGCCGCGACTGGCAGCTGGGGAAGTCCTTGGCGATCCTGCACGAGCACCGTCCGGGTAGGACGCCGGTCGCCATCGTGACGAACGCGACGCGCGACGGCCAGACGACCGTGCTCACGACTCTGGACGCGGTCGATGTGGAGCAAGTCGGCATGTACTCGCTCGTGCTCGTCGGTTCGTCGCAAAGTCGTTACGTAGCAGGCCGTTTCGTTACGCCGCGGGGGTACACATGGGCCGATTGACGTATGCGGTGACCAGCGAGTGCGTCGGCTGCGGCGCGTGCCTGCTCACCTGCCCGGAGCATGCCATCCGCCCGTACGGCGGCCGGCTCGTCGTACTCGACACCTGCACCGGTTGCGGCGAATGCGCCGAGGTCTGCCCGGTCGACGCGTGCGTCGAGGTGTTCGCATGACCCGCGCGGTGCATGAGATCGAGGTCGAGAGCTACCGCATCCTGCGCGAGCGGGTCGACACCACGCATTTGCCGCCGCTGACCCGCGCCGTGGTCGAGCGGGTCGTCCACGCCACCGCCGACATCGCGTACGCCGACGATCTCGTCTGCGACGAGAACGCACTTCGGCGCGCCCGGGCCGCGCTCCGCCTCGGTTCGCCGATCGTCACCGACGTGAGGATGGTCGCGGCTGGGATCACCAGCCACGAGACGCACTGCTTCCTCGGCGAGGCGCGCGCGACGGATCGCCGCACGCGTTCGGCCGAGGCGATCCGGATCGCGAGCGAACGGGTCACGGAAGGCGCGATCTGGGTCGTCGGCTGCGCGCCGACTGCGCTGGCCGAGATCGTCAGGCTGCGCCCTTCGGCTTCACTGGTGATCGGAGTCCCCGTCGGATTCGTCGGGGCGGTCGAGGCCAAGGCAGCATTGCGCGATTCGGGCCTGTCCGCGTTGTCCAACAGATCCGAGAAGGGCGGCTCCGCGGTCGCGGCGGCCGCAGTCAACGCACTGCTCTACGCGCTGGAGGACGAGCAATGACCTTGCCGCTGCTGCTCGTCGGGCACGGCACGCGCGAACAAGAGGGCGTCGAGCAGTTCCGCGCCTTCACCGCGCGCGTCGGCGAGCTGGCGCCGCACCTCGACGTCGCGGGCGGATTCATCGAGCTGGCCGACCCGCCGATCACCGAGGCCGTCGGACGGCTGACGTCGCTCGGGTACCGCGACGTCGTCGCCGTACCGCTCGTCCTGGTCGCCGCGAGCCACTCCAAAGGCGACGTGCCGGCGGCGCTGCTGCGCGAGCAGATGCGCATACCTGGCCTGTCGTTCCGCTATGGCCGGCCGCTCGGCGTACACCCCACCGTCATCTCACTGCTCGACGCCCGCGCCCGCGCGGTCGTGCCAGCCGATCAGCGCGCTACGACGGCGCTCGTCGTCGTCGGCCGCGGGGCGACCGACCCCGACGCCAACGCCGACGTCGCGAAGTTGGCCCGCCTGCTCTGGGAGGGGCGTGACTGGCCGATCGTCGAGCCGGCGTTCATCAGCCTCACCACGCCCAGCGTGCCTGAGGCGATGGAGCGTTGCCGCCGGCTCGGCGCAACGCGGATCGCGGTCCTGCCCTACTTCTTGTTCACCGGCGTGCTTCCGGACCGGGTCGCCCTGCAGGCCCGCGAGTACGCCGACGCCCACCCCGAGCTCGACGTGCACATCGCCGACCTCATCGGCGGCGACGACCTGGTCGCCGAGCTGGTGCTCGAGCGCTACACCGAGGCACTCGCCGGCGACATCCGGATGAACTGCGACACCTGCGCCTACCGCGTCGCCCTGCCCGGTTTCGCCGCCAAGCTCGGGGCGCCGCAGTCGCCGCACGACCATCCCGCCGACCCGAACGGCCATCACCATCACCACGACCATCCGGTGCACATGTGAGTGTCGACCTGGAGCACCACGGCGACGCCGAGCTCGCGCCCGGACTTGTCGACCTCGCGGTCAACGTGCGTTCGGCTACGCCGCCGGCGTGGTTGCGCGACCATCTGCGGGCCGCGATCGACGACGTCGCCGCGTACCCGAACGACGATCTGGCGCGGGCCGCGGTCGCCCACCGATACGGGCGACCGGTCAGCGAGGTGCTCATCACCGCAGGCGCCGCCGAGGCCTTCGTCCTGCTGGCGCGGGCGATGCAACCCCAGCGCGCCGTCGCCGTACACCCGTCTTTCACCGAGCCTGAGGCCGCCCTGGAGCGTGCTGGTGTCAGGGTCGACCGGGTGGTCCTGCCGCCGCCGTTCCACCTAGACCCCGCGCTGATACCGGCGAGTGCCGACTTCGTCGTGCTCGGCAACCCCACCAACCCGACCGGTGTGCTGCACCCGCGGCACACCGTCGAGGCACTCGTGCGGCCGGGGCGCACCACCGTCGTCGACGAGGCGTTCATGGAGTTCGTGCCCGGCGGGCGCGAGTCGATCAGCGAGCGTGACGACGCCGTCGTCGTACGCAGCCTGACGAAGATGTGGGGCCTTGCCGGGCTCCGCGTCGGCTACGCGCTCGGCCCGGCGCCGATCATCGCCCGGCTCGCGGCGGCCCGGCCGCCGTGGCCGGTGTCCAGCCTTGCCTGCGCGGCGGTGGTGGCGTGCATGAGCCGTACGGCGCTCGACGAGTCGGACGCCGCCGCCGAGGAGATCCGCACCGAGGCGTTGACGTACGCCGGCGAGCTGGGCGACGTGCCGGGAGTCACCGTGTTCACGCCGAATGCCAACTTCCTGCTCGTGCGGACGCCGGGGCGCACCGACGTGCGCGAGGCATTGCGCGCGGCCGGATTCGCGGTACGGCGGTGCGACACGTTCCCGGGGCTCGGTCCCGACTACCTGCGCATCGCCGTGCGCGACCCAGCAACCAATGCCGCCGTTTGCGCGGCCATCCGAGAGGTTCTGTCATGACTCTGCTCGACACGGTTGTTGCCGCGATCTCGTCGCTTGACGCGGGTGCGACGGCCGATGCGTCGGCGCGCAACGACCGCCTGACAAAACCGCCTGGAGCTCTCGGCGCACTTGAGCAGATCGGGATCCGCCTTGCGGGCATAGCAGCCGAGTCGCCGCCGCCGATGCCGTCGCCCGCCGCGGTCGCGGTCTTCGCCGCCGATCACGGCGTGCACGCCCAGGGCGTCACTCCCTGGCCGCGGGAAGTGACCGCGCAGATGGTCGCCAACTTCGCTGCCGGGGGAGCGGCAGTCAACGTCTTCGCCGCGCAGGTCGGCGCGAGCGTCGTCGTTGTCGACGTCGGTGTCGCATCGCTGGTTGACGACTCGCCGGGCGTTCTGCACCACCGGATCCGCTCCGGCACCGCTGACATGACGGTCGAACCCGCGATGACCCGCGACGAAGCGCGCGCCGCTGTTGAGGTGGGCATCGAGGTCGCGAGTCAACTGATCGACGCGGGCGCCCGCTGCCTGATCACTGGCGACATGGGCATCGCCAACACGACCGCGTCGGCCGCGTTGATCGCCGCGATGACCGGCGGCGCGCCCGAGGCCGTCACCGGCCGCGGCACCGGTGTCGACGACGCGACTCTCGCGCGCAAGGTCGACGTCGTACGCCGTACGCTCGCTCTGCATCAACCGGACGCCACTGACCCGCTCGGCGTGCTCGCTTGTGTCGGCGGTCTCGAGCATGCGGCGCTTGCCGGGTTCATCCTCGGTGGCGCTTCCCGCCGCATCCCCGTGCTGCTCGACGGAGTCATCGCCGGTGCCGCGGCCCTTGTGGCACAGGGGTTTTCGGCTGGTGCGACGGCGTACTGCTTCGCCGGTCACCGGTCAGCGGAGCCGGGGCACACCGTCGCCCTGGCCGCGCTCGATCTCTCGCCGCTCGTCGACCTCGGCCTTCGGCTCGGTGAAGGCACAGGTGCGGTGCTCGCCCTGCCCATCCTGCAGTGCGCGGCCGCGGCGCTGCGCGAGATGGCGACCTTCGACAGCGCAGGAGTGACCCGCAAAGAGGCCTAACACTCGCCCGCAGCCGCGCTCGATGGCTGAGATGATCATGTTGTCGAAGGCTGTGCCTTGCTTCACGCTTGGTCCAGGACGGCGACTTCGACAAGTTGATCGTTTAGGGGCGGCGCCGCCTAGCTGAGCGGGCCGAACGCGTTGACCCACGCGCCGGTCAGCGAGTCGTACGTCGACTCGTCGAGTACGTCGGCGAGCACGACCGCCTGCATAGCTGCCGTCGCCGCCATCATCACGCCGCTCGCGCCAACGGCTGCTGGCAGTCCGGCGAGCAGCAACGCCCGCAACAGAGCCAGCTGCGAAGCCGCAACCGGGCGCAGCCGGTCGCTGATGACGGCCGCCCAGCTCGCGGCGTGCATCGCCGTGGCCCAGCCGGTCTCGGGCCGGTAGGCCCGCCAGTACGTCGAGTTGAGATCCGCGAAGTCCTCGGGCCGCAGGCGCGACACGAGGTCGACGGCCCGCCGTACGACGTCGGTCTGCGGTCCGTACTCGCCGCCGGTGCCCACCGCCGGCATGTCGCCGAACACCGCGTGCCACGACTCGGTCAGCGTCGTGATGTGTTCGGGCGCGACGATGAGCCGGGCGTACGCCGCCGCGATCGCGTCGCGTACGGCGGCGACGCCGTGCGTGTGCTGCTGCACGACTAGGTCGCCGTGCCGCTCGCGGGTCCACTCAAGAACATCGCGCTCGACCATTGCCACGAGCTCGTACAGGCTGCCCATTGGCGTCACGCTGAGCTCGTGGCCGATGCGGCGCAGCGCGCCCACCGGCGGTGTGCCGTCAATGAATGCGTCGCGCGCCGACGCCAATACGCCCAGCAGCCGGGGCGCACCCTCGGTTGCCGCCTCTACCGCGGCCCATGCGTCGCGGCGCTCCGGAGAGTCCTCGAACGCAGCCTCGAGTGCCATCATGTCAACCGCCGTCAGGCACAGCGCCCGCTCGAGTACGTCGGCGAGTTCGACGCCGTTGGAGTGGCGCACGAGGTCGATGGTGAGCAGCGACGAGCTGACGAGCGAGTACACGCAATTCCTCCGAAATTCTTGGTCGATCCACTCAAGCAGGCGGTCCGTGTTGCCGATAGCCACCGTTTGGCCGAACTCTGCCCTGCCCTTGGCGCAACGATCCGGCTCACGCCCGAAGTTCACCCATGTGGACCAGTCGCGCCCCCCTCGCCCCCGGGCGCGACTCACCCGCCCCTCTCCCGTCGATGACCGCGCACGCATGCCTCGTGATCCACGGCGTGTGATCATGAACCGACCATGATCGGGTGCCGTGGATCACGCGACGGCTGATGCGGGACCGATGATGGGTGTGGCGACCGCGGGAGCGGAGGTGCGGCATGCCCGAGGCGCGTGACCCGATCGCGGACCTGAAGCGGATCGCGTTCCGCCTGGAACGTGCGGGTGAGCCGACCTACCGGGTCAGGGCGTTCCGGCGGGCCGCACAGACGCTGTCTGCGATGCCGGCCGCGGAGATCGCGGAACGCGCGGCCGGCGGCAGCCTCAAAGAGCTCCCCGGAATCGGCGACGTTACCGAGAAGACCATCCTCGAGTCGCTTGCCGGCGAGGCGCCGGCGTACCTCAACAAGCTAACCGACACGGACGCCGTGCCGGACGCCGGTGAGGGCACGGCGATCCGCGCGGCGTTGCGCGGTGACTGCCATGTGCACTCGGACTGGTCGGATGGCGGCAGCCCCATCAGGGACATGGCCGAGGCGGCCCGCGAGATCGGCCACGAGTACATGGTGCTCACCGACCATTCGCCGCGGCTCACCGTCGCCAACGGCCTGAGCCCCGACCGCCTGCGCGAGCAACTCGACGTCGTCGCGGCGCTGAACGACGAGTTCGCGGCGCAGGCCGCCGCCGGCACCGAGAAGCCATTCCGCATCCTGACCGGCATTGAGTGCGACATCCTCGACGACGGCGCGCTCGACCAGGAGAACGAGCTTCTTGCCCGGCTCGACCTCGTTGTCGCGAGCGTGCACAGCAAGCTGCGGATGGAACGCGACGCGATGACCGAACGCATGGCGCGGGCCGTCGCAAACCCGCACACCGACGTACTCGGCCATTGCACCGGCCGCCTGGTCACCGGTCGCGGGCGGCCCGAGTCGCAGTTCGATCCCGAACTCGTCTTCGAGGCGTGCCGGCAGTTCGGTACGGCGGTCGAGATCAACTCACGCCCCGAGCGACTCGACCCGCCCAAACGCCTGCTCGCAATGGCCGTCGAGGCCGGATGTGAGTTCTCCATCGACACCGATGCGCACGCGCCGGGGCAGCTGACCTGGCAGTCCTACGGCTGCGCTCGAGCCGCGGAGTGCGGCGTACCGGTCGAGCGGGTCATCAACACCAAGTCGTACGCCGACCTACTGGCCTGGACGAGCTACTGAGCCACCGCGCCTCCGACCCGACCCGGCTGCGGCCGGCGGTTTTCAGCCGCGACGATCATGTTGTCGAAATCCGTTGGTCTTCGCACGCTCGTTCCAGCCCGGCGACTTCGACAAGTTGATCCACGAGGAGGCTAGCGGGGGTCGTTGCCGTCCACGGGCGTGTGCCGCTGGCGCGGGATCAACCCGGTCACCGGGTCGTGCAGCAACTGGAACGACTCGTCGTCGATCGCGTCACGCACGATCAGCGCGTAGACGCCGCCGAGGCTGAACGTCAGCAGTTCGATGTCCTCATCAGACTTCGCCCGCTGTCCGCAGGACGGGCAAGGCCGAGTGAAGGCCTCCATCGCGGTACGCCGGGCGAGGCGCCACAGCCGCCGGCGGCGGGTGACGATCGCGGCCTCCCACGCCAACTCGAGCGCGGCAGTGTGGGCGACTGGGTCGACGCCGGCAGCCCGTTCGGTCAGCGACTGCCACATCAGCTTGCCGACGTCGTCGTGGCACCGGCCGGCAAGCGAGGGGAGCATCCGAAAGAGCCGGCCGATGTCACCGCGGTCTGGCCCGAAGTCGGGCTCGGCCACGCCGTTGGTCGGGAAGATCGAGCGCCAGGGGCGCAGCAGCTCGGCGTGTTCTTCACGGCTCAGGATCGGTGCGGCGTACGCCGCGGCGATGGCATCGCGGATCGCCTTCAACGCGACGGCCGTGACCGCGGGATCCACCGTGAGGTACTCGGCCGAGCCTTCGAGGTCGTCGGCGAACAGGAACGACACGCTGTCGAATGCGGTGAGCACTTCCATGATCAACGGCGAGTCTGGGGAGAGAGCTTTCGAGCGCGCGCGGGCGGACAACTCGGTGTTGCACCAACCCCCGGCCAGCGCGGGCAGCGCCTCGTCGCCGAGGTGGATTATCTGCGCCATGACGGCGAAGATCTCGCCCCTGTTGGGGTGGTCCTCGGTGCGGTGCAACGTTGGTGCGCTCACCGTGCTCCCTGCGGGGTCGACTGGCTATGTGCAGGTATCGACCGGTGGCGCGTTTGGCTGAACGCCCGGCGATGTCTTGACCCCCTTTGTCTCATGAACTCAGCGGGCGCCGGGAGGGCCGAGACGAAATATGGTCACGAAGGGGCCGAATTGCAGCGGATTCTCACCCTGGCGATTAGCCCGTTCGGGCCATTGCACAGTGGCCCGTTCGGCGCAGTCGGACAAACGAGAGGAGCGGTTAGTGCGCAGCCAGGATGCGATCGTCGTACGCGCGGCCGATCGTTTCGTGACGCAGAGCGGTGACGTGCGGTCGCGGCACTGCTTCTCGTTCGGCGCGCACTACGACCCGGCCAACACCCACTTCGGCCCGCTGCAGGCATGCAATGAGCAGACCCTCACTCCGGGTGCCGGCTTCGGCAGCCACACGCGTGCCGGCGGCGGAGTCAGTCACAGCGAACGCAACGCGGGTGAGGGCGAGAATGACCTCCCAAACCTCGTGATCCACGGCGCGTGATCATGATGGAAATCATGATCATCTGCCGTGGATCACCGGAGCGTTTCCTCGTGGAAAGGCATTAGACGCCGGGGTTGTTGCCCTCCACGGACGCGGCACCCTCGACCCGCTCGTTCAGCAGGTGGTAGCGCTCGATCGCCTGCGTCACGACCTCGGCCTTGATCTCGCCGCGGCGTGCGAGCGACTCGAGTACGCCGACCGTGATGCTTTCGGGGTCGATGTGGAAGTGCCGGCGCAGCGCGGCCCGGGTGTCGGAGCGCCCGAAACCGTCGGTGCCGAGTGACGTGTAGTCGCCTGGCACCCAGCGCGAGATCTGGTCCTGGACACTGCGCATCCAGTCGCTGACGGCCAGGAACGGGCCCTGCGCGTTGGCCAGTGCCTGCGTGACGTACGGCGTGCGCGCCGCCTCCTCGGGGTGCAGCAGCATGTGCTCCTCGCACTCGATCGCGTCGCGGCGCAGCTCGTTCCATGACGTCACCGACCACACGTCGGCTCCGACGCCCCACTCCTCGGCGAGCATGTGCTGCGCCTCGAGCGCCATCCGCAGCGCGATGCCCGACGCCATGATCTGCGCGCTGAGCTCGTGCCCCTCGGGCGCCTGCTGGTAACGGTAGATGCCCCGCAGCACGGCTTCCTCGAGACCCCAGATGTCGGGTGCCGGCGGCTGCTGGTAGGGCTCGTTGTAGATGGTGATGTAGTAGAAGACGTCCTCGGCGTTCTCGCCGTACATGCGCCGCAGGCCGTCCTTGACGATGAACGCCACCTCGTAGGCCCACGCCGGGTCGTAGGCGACGCACGCCGGGTTGGTCGACGCGAGTAGCAGCGAGTGGCCGTCCTGGTGCTGCAGGCCTTCGCCGTTCAGCGTCGTGCGACCGGCCGTCGCGCCGAGCAGGAAGCCGCGGCCCAGCTGGTCGGCCAGCTGCCACATCTGGTCGCCGGTGCGCTGGAAGCCGAACATCGAATAGAAGATGTAGATCGGGATCATCGGCTCGCCGTGCGTGGAGTACGACGACGCCGCGGCGATCGTCGAGGCCATCGAGCCCGCTTCGTTGATGCCCTCGTGCAGGATCTGGCCGTTCTTCTTCTCCTTGTAGGACAGGAGAAGTTCGCGGTCGACGGCCTCGTAGGTCTGTCCGAGCGGCGAGTAGATGCCGAGTGAGGGGAACAGCGAGTCCATGCCGAACGTGCGCGCCTCGTCCGGGATGATCGGGACGAACCGGGCGCCGATGTTCTTGTCGCGCACGAGGTCCTTGAACATCCGGACGAACGCCATCGTCGTCGCGACCGCCTGCTTGCCCGACCCCTTCATCATGTCGTCGTAGAGCGAGGCCTCGGGCAGCTGCAACGGCTTGACCTGCACCTTGCGGCTGGGCAGGAAACCGCCGAGCTGGCGACGGCGATCGAGCATGTACTGGATCTCGTCGCTGTCCTTGCCCGGGTGGTAGTACGGCGGCAGGTCCGCTTCGAGCGCGGAGTCGGGGATGTCGAGGTAGAGCCGGTCGCGGAACGCCTTGAGGTCGGCCTTGGTCAGCTTCTTCATCTGGTGCGTCGAGTTGCGCGCCTCGAAGCCCTCGATCGTCCAGCCCTTGATCGTCTGCGCGAGGATGACCGTCGGCTGGCCGGCGTGCTCCGACGCCGCCTTGAACGCGGCGTACACCTTGCGGTAGTCGTGCCCGCCGCGCGAGAGCTTGGTGAGCTGGTCGTCGGACAGGTGCTCGACGAGCTTGCGCAGCCGCGGGTCACGACCGAAGAAGTGGTCGCGGATGTAGGCGCCGCTCTCGATCGAGTAGGTCTGGAACTGACCGTCGGGCGTGGTGTTCATCGCGTTGACGAGTACGCCGTCGACGTCGCGCGCGAGCAGGTCGTCCCACTCACGGCCCCAGACGACCTTGATGACGTTCCAGCCGGCGCCGCGGAAGTACGACTCGAGCTCCTGCATGATCTTGCCGTTGCCGCGCACCGGACCGTCGAGGCGCTGCAGGTTGCAGTTGATGACGAACGTCAGGTTGTCCAGCTCCTCGCGCGACGCGAGGCCGATGGCGCCGAGGGACTCGGGCTCGTCCATCTCGCCGTCGCCGAGGAAGGCCCACACGTTGCTTCGCGATGTGTCCTTGATGCCGCGCGCCTGTAGGTAGCGGTTGAACCGCGCCTGGTAGATCGCGCCGATCGGGCCGAGGCCCATCGACACGGTCGGAAACTCCCAGAAGTCGGGCATCAACCGCGGGTGCGGGTACGACGACAGCCGGTTTGGGCTGGAGTCCTGACGGAAGCTGTCGAGGTGGGCTTCGGTCAGGCGGCCCTCGAGGAACGCCCGCGCGTACATGCCGGGGGAGGCGTGGCCCTGGAAGAAGATCTGGTCGCCGGACCCGTCCTCGTCCTTGCCGCGGAAGAAGTGGTTGAAGCCGACCTCGTAGAGGCTCGCCGAGGACGCGTACGTAGCGATGTGCCCGCCGACGCCGAGCTCGGGACGGTTGGAGCGGCTGACCATGATGGCGGCGTTCCAGCGGATGTACGCGCGGATGCGACGCTCGACGTGCTCGTCACCGGGGAACCACGGCTCGGCCTCAGGCGGGATCGTGTTGACGTAGTCGGTGCTGCGCAGCGCCGGTACGCCGACCCGCTTCTCCCGGGCGCGCTCGAGCAGCTTGAGGATGATGTAGCGCGCCCGGTCACGACCTGCCGTGTCGATGACCTGGTCCAGCGACTCGACCCATTCGGACGTCTCGTCCGGATCGATGTCGGGAAGCTGACTCGGCAGTCCGTCGGTGATTACCGGATGGCGGTCGCTACTCGGTGACAACTGTTGCTCCCATTCGGATGGCGCGCGGCGGTCCTCATGAGACCGCCCGCATTCTTCGCCCAGTGATGTCGGGCACTGCCAAGCCCAGCCGCGCTGCAGAGCTACCCCAACAGCCTAGAGCCGCCGCGCCCTGAGCACCTAGATCAGGTCTGATCAAAGGACCGCACTGTGCGCAATCTCACGCGCGCTGCGCCAGCCGCCGATGGCCGACATTCAAGAGTCGGGGTCGTGTCCACCGATGACTCATACAGACAGTGGTACTGCCCGGTCCCGGGCGGGAGGGACTGTCGAAAGTGCTGGGGGGACCAACAATGTCTTCGATGTTTCGCGGCGTGCGCCGCGCTGCGCGAGTAGCCGTCGCGACCGCGGCTGTCGCAGCTGTGATCGGCGGCTCCGACGTCGCGTTCGCAGCGGTCGACTACTTGAGCGGTGGCGGGGCGCAGCCCGAGGACGTGCTGCCTGCATCCGTCGTCGCGATCGCCAAGGTCGACTTCGACCCCTCGCTCGACCAGAAGCTCGCCGTCTACCAGCTGAGCAAGAAGCTCCCGGTTGACGGCTCGAGCACATTCAAAGAGGACACGCTCAAGGACGACCTGCTGGGGTCGTTGTTCGCGGAGTTCGGCGAAAACTACGCCCGCGACTTCAAGCCGTGGATCGGCGACCGGGCCGCCGTTGCCTACGTGCCCGACATGAAAGATGAGTCGGGTTTCGCGATGGTCGCCGCGGTTCAGTACAAGGACCGCGGCAAGGCGAACGTCGCGATGAACAGGCTGCGGGCCGCCGCCGCACGGCACCCCGAGGACACGCAGCTCAACTACGCACTCAAGGGTGGCTACGTCCTCATCGCCGAGACTCCGGCGAAGGTGCGCGCGCTCGCCGCGGCGACGACGTACCTGTCAGCCGATCCGGGCTACACCGAGTCGCTAGCGGCTCTTGGCGGTGACCAAGTCGCCACTGCCTGGGTCGACATCCGCGCCACGTACGTCGCCACACCGCGAGCGGAGCGCAAGAGCAATCCGTACTTCTCGGGACTGACGAGCATCCCGACCGGCCACTACGTCGCGGGCGTTCACGCCGACCCGTCGTACCTCGAAGTGCGCGGTATGGCGATCGGCACGAATGCGGAGACCAACAAAGCGCTCTTCGGCGGCCTCGGTGCGACGCCGGGCGCGAACCTGCTATCGAACTACCCGTCGGACACGTGGGCGGCCTTTGACGCTGTCGGCTTCGGCGACATGCTGGCGAAGTTCTACGGCGAGGTCGGGGATGACGACGCGGAACTCGAGCGAGGGATGCGGTTGAAGCTGCCCGAGGACATCAAGACGATTCTCGGCGAGGAAACCGCGGTCGGCGTCTTCGGCACTACCCCCGGCAAGTTCGACATCGCAGCCCGGGTTCGCAGCACCACCCCGAGCAAGGCTCACACGGCCGCGCAGAAGGTCCTCGGCTGGTACAACCGCGAATCGGGCGGGCCTCGCGTCGACGTTCGCAAGCAGATGAAGCTGGTCAGCAACGGCTACTTGATGGGCACGTCGCCCGCCGCTGTCGCGAAGCTGGCGTCGGGTGCCAAGCCGTTGGGCCAGACGGCCAGCTTCCAGAAGGCGGTGCCCGACGCGGACGGCGCGGGCATCACCGTCTTCGTCAACATCCAGGCGGGTCTTCGCCAGCTGCAGGTCTTCGAGCGCGGCGACCCGGAGGCAAAACGCTACCGCTACCTGGACTCCTTCGGTTTCACCATGAGCCCGGCCACCGGTTCGTTCCGGGCGCGGCTCACTGTCACGTAACTGACAGGATCGGCGTCATGAAGACGACGGTCCTGCAGGTCACGACGGGGCGCCGTCCCGCTGTGCTGAACCTGACGCGCGCGTGCAGCGAGTTCGTCGCCGGCGAAGGTGACGGACTGCTCAACGTGTTCGTCCCGCACGCGACCGCCGGCGTCGCCGTACTCGAACTCGGCGCCGGGAGTGACGCCGACCTGCTTGCCGCCCTCGACGAGTTGCTGCCCAAGGACGGCCGGTGGTCGCACCGGCACGGGTCAGCCGGTCACGGGCGCGACCACGTGCTGCCGGCGTTCATTGCACCGTCGATCGTCGTGCCCGTAGTCGCGGGGCGCCTCGCACTCGGCACCTGGCAGTCGATCGCGCTGGTCGACACCAACGTCGACAACGCGGAACGAGAGGTCCGCCTGTCGTTCATCCCTGGATGACGACGAGCGCGTCTCGATGACGGCGGGGTAGCCGGGGTGCATGATCCGGCAATGACTCCGGGACGCGTGTGGCGACGTGTCACCCTCTTCGCGCTCGCCGTGATCGTCGGGCATCACGTCGGCACGATTTTCAAAGACCTCGGGCCGCTCGGTGACGCCGACTGGGCCGACTGGATCGACCTGCTCGTGCCCTTCGCCGTTCTCGGCGCGGCGGCACTGGTGCTGCGCGGGGTGGGCGTCGACCGGGCGACCTGGCTGCTCTATTGGGTCGGCGCGATCCTCTACACGCAGGGCCACGGCGTCCACCTCGCGGCCAACTCCATCAGCAACGAGGGACCGATCACGCCGCGCGTACACCTGTGGGACGAAGCCGTCGGTCACTACCTCTGGTACGCCGGGTGGCTGATCGTCGTCGTATCGCTCGGTCGCGCTCTGATGACACGGGAGCGAGGCCCGGGCCACTGGTGGTACGTCGTCGCCGTGCTCTACGGCCTCACCTGGATGACCAACACCGTCGAGGGCGGCACCCCGATCCTGGGGCTGGCCGGGGCCATCGTGTTGACTGTCTGGGGCTGGATTCATCGCGGCCGGGCCGGCATTCACCTGTTAGTCGCGTACGGCGTCTCGCTCGTTCTTCTCGTTGCGTTCGGCATCTGGAAGGGCGGGTTCCCGCAGTTCAGCGAGCTCGGCTGGATCTAGCCACCGATCGGAGGCGCGAGATGGACGAGCAGGTCGAGGTCGTCGTACTGGGCCTGGGTCCTGGCGGTGAATATGTCGCGGGCACCCTCGCAGAGCGCGGGCTCGACGTCGTGGGCATCGACCGGCTGCTGGTCGGCGGCGAATGCCCCTACTGGGGGTGCGTCCCCAGCAAGATGATGATCCGCGCGGCCAACGCGCTGGCCGAAGCCCGGCGCGTCGATCAGCTCGCCGGCTACGCGACGGTGACTCCGGACTGGGCCAAGGTCGCCAGCCGAATCCGCGACGAGGCGACCGACGACTGGGACGACGCCGTCGCCGTCGAGCGGTTCGAGGGCAAGGGTGGCCGATTCGTCCGCGGCGACGGCCGGCTGATTGATGCGCAGACCGTCCAGGTCGAGGACACCGTCGTCCGCGCGAGCCGCGCGATCGTCGTCGCCTCGGGGACGCATGCGTTCATCCCGCCGATCCCCGGGCTCGAGGGCACGCCGTACTGGACCAACCACGAGATCATCGAGGCCAAGGAGCTGCCCGAGTCACTGATCGCGCTCGGCGGCGGCGCCATCAGCGCCGAGCTCGCGCAGGTGTTCGCCCGGTTCGGCACGCGGGTGACGATCGTCGAAGGCCGCCCTCGCCTGATCGGCCTGGAGGAGCCCGAAGCGAGCTACCTGGTCCGCACCGTTTTCGAGCGCGAGGGGATCGACGTACGCACGGGTGTCACTGCGCAGAGCGTCGAGTACGCCGGCGAACAGTTCACGGTCACGCTCTCCGAGGGCGAACCAGTCCGCGCTGAACGACTGCTCGTCGCCACCGGCCGTGTGGTCGATCTCGCGTCCATCGGCGCTGCGGCGCTCGGTATCGACGAGAAGGACCGGTCGTTGCCCGTCGACGGGCACATGCGGGTACGCCCGGGCGTGTGGGCGGTCGGCGACGTCACGGGCAAGGGTGCGTTCACGCACGTGGCGATGTACCAGGCCAGGATCGCCGTCGCCGACATCCTGGGTGACGCGCACGTCCCCGCCGACTATCGGGCGCTGCCGCGCGTCACGTTCACCGACCCGGAAATCGGTTCGGTCGGGCTGACCCACGCCGCCGCGATGGAGCAGGGAATCATGGCTCGCGACGCGTACGCCGAGCTGTTTAGTTCGTCACGCGGCTGGATCCACGGACCCGGTAACGACGGCTTCATCAAGCTCGTCGAGGACGGCGACCGCGGCGTTCTTGTGGGCGCGACGACTGCGGGGCCGGCCGGGGGCGAGATGCTCGGCCTGCTCACACTCGCCATTCATGAGCAGATACCGGTCGACCGTCTCCGGACGATGATCTGGCCATACCCGACGTTCCACCGGGCGATCGAGTCCGCGCTGGACGATCTCGGCGTCGTACACGGCACGTGACCTGAGCGGTTTACCGCCCCGTCACTTGCCAGCAGGGGTCCCGCCGTGACTGACTATCGCCCAACGAGATCACGGCTAGAGGAGGCACGAGAACGTGGGCGGGGGCGCCGGTAGCTCGAACGTGGAACGGACCGCCGCCGACAAGCTCGGCATCTCCGCAGGGATGGTGGTCCAGGAGATCGGCAGCGGCGGCGACGTTGACCAGGAGCTTGTCGACGCCGTACTCGAGCGCACCGGCGGGCAGCTGGCCGATGACGACGGCGACGACGTCGTCGACGCGGTGCTGTTGTGGTGGCGCGAGGACGACGGCGATCTTGTCGATGCGCTGATGGACGCGCGCACCCGTCTCGACAGCAGCGGCTCCATCTGGGTACTCACCCCCAAGGCCGGCCGAGACCGGCACGTCGAGCCCAGTGACATCCTCGAAGCGGCGCCGACCGCGGGCCTGACGCAGACGAGCAGCATCAGCGTCAGCAAGGACTGGAGCGGATCCCGTCTGGTCGCACCGAGGTCGCAGCGGGCCGTCCGTCGCTGATGGCGGCCGAGATCGGCCAGCCCGCGCCGACGTTCACACTGCGTGACCAGAACAACGAGTTCGTCTCACTCGAGCACTTCCGTGGCCGCAAGAACGTCGTCCTGGTCTTTTATCCGCTGGCGTTCACGCGCACCTGCCAGAACGAGATGTACGCCATCCGCGACGACCTCTCCCACTTCGAGAACGACGACGTGCAGGTACTCGCGGTCTCCGTAGACTCGGTGTTCGCCCACAAGGTCTGGGCCGACCAGGAGGGCTTCACGTTTCCGCTGCTCGCCGACTTCTGGCCGCATGGCGCGGTCGCGCAGGAGTACGGCTGTTTTGACGAAAACCGTGGTCAGGCGACCCGTGGAACCTTCATCATCGACAAGGACGGGGTATTGCGCTGGGCGCTCCTGCAGGACAGAGGCGCACGAGACCAGTCGGCGTACCTCGAGGTGCTCTCACAACTCCCCTAAGGCGACTGCTTGCCCTGCTACCTCTGCGACACCATCCAGACCGACCCGGTCAAGGGCGCGTCGGCCTGGCAGCGCGGCGTCATCCTGGACGCGCAAGTGCTCGTCTGCCCGACGTGCCAGGTCGAGCACGACTGGCGGGCCGACCTGGACCAGTGCACGGCCTGCCTGTCGTCGAGTCTGGCCCGCCGGCTCGGTGAGACCAGCTGCGCGGAGTGCGGCCACGTGGGCCCGGGAGTTCCGGCCGTCACCAGGGAAGGGGTGGCTCCCCCGGCGCCCCCGCAGCGCTCACTCGCTGACGACGTCGAGCGTGCGCTCGAGCGCGTCTTGCGCCGGCCCCTGTCTTAGTTACTTAGCGGAGCGGTCTTAGTACGCCGGATCGGTCGGCTCAGCCGACGTGCGGAACCGAACCGAAGCGGTTTTCGTAGACCGCGAGGTTCTCGCTGAGCGCCTCGAGGATCCGGCCGACCATTGTCGGCGCGACCTTGATCCGGCTGACGACGTCGAGCGCGTTCTCGTTGCCGGGCAGGGACTGGCAGAAATCGAGCGTGAACTCGTGCGCGGTGTGCGAAACGACGAGGAAGTTGGCGTAGCTGCCATGCCTCGCGTCGGGGTCGACGTTGATGGAGAGCGCGCCCTCGCCGTCGTCGATCGGCTGGTCGGTCACGGGCACTCCTCAGCTCAGCGGCCGGGCATTCTCC
>JBKJZO010000216.1:0-10115 GCA_046715235.1 Mycobacteriales bacterium | reverse complement strand
CTCCAATGCTGCTCCGTGACGGCCCATTTCTCATCGGTTTCGGCGCGATGGCGGCCGCCGCCTTACACCCGTCGATGGTGATGCTCACCGCGCCGCAGCCCGCAATGGTGAGACCGCTCGTCAGGGGTCGGCTGTTCACTATTGGCGCTGCGGTGGTCGCGCCGGTGGTCGTCATCCTAGCGAATCCACCGTCCGGCATTCGCGACCGGATCGTGCTCGCGACCCTTACTTCAGTGCTCGTAGGCGCGGTACTGCAGCGGTCGGTCCGAGCCGTGAATCAGCACGCGCGGTCCGAGGCGGTTCTGGCGCAACAGGCCACACACGATGCCCTGACCGGGTTGCCCAACCGCACCTTGCTCTCGCAGCGCACCGCCGAAGACCTGCAGAAGGCTCTCGTCAACAATCAGTCGGTCACGGTCTTCCTTCTCGACGTCGACCGCTTCAAAGTCTTGAACGAGAGTTGGGGCCACGGCGCGGGTGACGAATTGCTTGTCGCGGTGGGCGAGCGCCTGCGTGATGTCGTACGCGAGCGGGACTGTGTGGCGCGTACCGGCGGCGACGAGTTCGCTGTCGTCTGCCGCATCAACTGCGGACCCGATCAGGTTCGATCGATCGCAGCCCGCCTGTTTTCGGCGTTCTCCCAGCCTTTCGCTCTCAGCGTCGGCGACATGGTGCTCACGCCGAGCATCGGCATCGCAGTCGCCTCCAGCGCCGACGGCTACACCGCAGAGCGGTTGCTCCGCGACGCCGACATCGCGATGTACCGGGCGAAGGAGGCCGGCCGTAACCGCTGGGTCATCTACCAGGAGTCGATGCACGAGGCCGTCGCCGGCCGCCTGTCCACTGAGCAGGGCCTGCGGCGCGCGCTCGAGACCGATGGATTCTCTCTGCACTACCAGCCGATAGTCGACCTCGACTCCGAACGTATCGTCGGCTTCGAATCGCTTGCCCGCATGGAGATCGACGGCCGGCGCGTCCCGCCGGACGTGTTCATCCCGGTGGCTGAAGAGACGGGTCTCATCCTGCCTCTTGGGCGATGGGTCCTCTGCGAGGCGGTTCGTCAGCTCGCGGTGTGGCGACGTGAGTTCGCGCTCGAGCACGACCAGCTCTACATGTCGGTCAACGTGTCCGCTCGGCAGCTGCGCGACCCGCAGCTCATTCCGATGGTCAAGGCGGAACTGATCGCCAACGCCGTACCGCCCGACGCGTTGCGTCTCGAGATCACCGAGAGCGTCCTCATGGACGACGCCGAGGCCGCCCTGCTCGTGCTGCAGCAGCTGCGCGACATCGGGGTGCACCTGTACGTCGACGACTTCGGCACCGGGTACTCGTCGCTGGGTTACCTCAAGCGTTTCCCTGTGAGCACCGTGAAGATCGACCGGTCGTTCGTGTCCGGGCTGGGTGAGGACTCCGACGACCAGGAGATCGTGCGCGCCGTCGTCGCAATGGCGCATGCGCTGCACCTGTCCGTCGTCGCTGAAGGCGTCGAGACCGTCGTACAGCGTGATTGCCTGCGCGCGATGGGGTGCAGGGCCGCGCAGGGCTGGCACTACGGAAAGCCACTCCCGGCTTTCGACGCAGCGGCTGCCTTCCTTGCGCCCCGACCGGTCGTGTCGGCCGTTTCCTAGCCGCCCGTTGCCTGCTCGACCGGCGGGAACGTGATGGCGTAGAACGAGTGGACGTCGACGGTCTCGATGGACGCCCCGCGCCGGTTGCGCTTGGCGATCAGCGCGCAGATCTGGGCCAGCTTGAACGTCTCGTCGTTGAACTTGCATACGTCGAAAGCGATGATCCCGCCCTCCTCGCTGACGTGTGACATCACGACGTTGCACAGCTGTGTGAGAACGGCGCCGCGTTGCGCGTTGGGGCGCACGAGCAGGAAACCCAGGTAGAACAGCCGTCCCGTGGCGTACTCCGCGGGGAAGCGCTCGGCGTAGAACGGTTCGCTGACGATGTGGTCGGTTTCCAGGTGGTCGGTGAATGTCACCAGGCCGACCGGGCGGTCGGAGTGGTCCCAGCCGATCACTTTGTAGACCGTCGGTTCGTCGAGCAGCTCTTGGAAGTCGTGCCGGGGGAGCGTGTGGTCGATCGCCGCGCGGGTGGCGAGCGGCACGAATGCGGCCTGGTAGATGTCGTAGAGCTGGTCTGCCGCGTCGCGTTTCACGGACAGCTCCACCGAGATCCGGGCAACGTCGTTAGGACCGAAATCGGTTGCCTGCTGTTCCGGGATCACTTCGAGAATGTCGCGCGCTACACCTGTGCCTGGCATGGCTCCCCGTTCGCCGGTGTCGTGGTTATGCAGGGTAGAGGCCGGCACCGGTCCGTGTACGGCAAATGGAGCAATCGGGTTACGCCGGGCGGGTGTATCGGATGGCTCAGGCAGTCGCGAGGTTGAGCCGACCGGTGTCGACGTCGTACACAAAGCCGCCGACCGTGAGCTTGGCTGGCAGCAGCGAACAGGCGCGGATGCGGGCGATGTCCTCGCGCAACACGCGCTGCTGGTCGTCGATAGGCAGGAAGTCCCAACCCGCTGCGTCCGCGTCGCGGAGCTCGCCGATCGTCGTACGCAGCTCCTCATTGGAGGCGCTGGTCATCTTGCAGAGGGTGTGCTGGACGACGCAGACCCGGTCGCAGCCGAGGAGGTTGACCGCGAGTACGAGCGAGCGCAGGACGTCGTCAGTCACCCGCGCGCCCGCGTTGCGCAGAATCTTGGCGTCGCCGGGCTGTAGCCCGAGCATCGTGAGCGGCTCGATCCGCGAGTCGATGCAGGTGACGACAGCAAGGCCCCTGGCGGCGATCGGGTTGAGGCCCGCCAGGTGGAATACATCGGCGTACGCGCGGTTGGCGGCGAGGATGTCATCGAACACGGACGGCAGTCTGCCCGATCGCGCGCCCGCGCGTCGCCGCGCGTACTCCAACCATCACAGGCGTGGCGTCAGCGCGATCCGTACTTCGCTGCCCAGCGTGAACAGCCGGGTGTGGCCGGGGCGGACAGGGGTCGCGCCGGCGGGGGGACGTCCGTTCCTGACCACCAGCAGATGGTGGGACGCCCAGGCCCGAGCGGGGTGGCCGCCCACGCTGGCCTCGACCGGGCACGGTTCATCGAGGAGGGGCTTCGGCAGCAGGCGACAGATCGCCGCGTCGGGCTTGCCGTTCAGCAGCGCGCGCAGCAGGGGCTCGACCTCATCCGGCGGCAGGGAGCTCGTCGCGCAGATCAGATCCGGCGAGGGGACGCAGTCCTCGTACGGTTGCCGGCTCAGCTCCGCCGGCAGTGTCAGCTCGGCGAGTGCAACCTGCCCACGACGCTGCGCCCTGGCATCGAGCTCAGCCGAGTACGTGTCCCATAGACCGGGTGTCACCCACACCCCGGCGAGCAGGAGTACGACGCTGGCGAGGCCTGCCAGCGGCCTCCAACGGTGGCCGGACCTCCACGCCGCCCACGCCCGGCGTATGAGGCCCACGACTCCGACAACGAGCGGCGCCGGTGCCAGGTAGCCGAGGACCTGGGCGCTGTTGTAGAGGACATCGATCCGCGTGCAGGACGCCGTCGACAGGTGACACCACAAGTGCTGTACGGACATCTCGCGATCGAGAATCAGGCCGACAACCGCGAGCACCGCTCCAGGCCCAGCAGCTGCGCCGGCCAGTGCACGCCGATCCGCCGTTTGGCTTCCCCCCACATAGACAGGAAGATCGACAGCTAGGGCGTTCGACCTGAGCGGCGAGTGGTGTCGGAGGGTTATCGCCCGACGAGTCGGTGCCGAACCCAGACGTTGGGCTCCACGTAGACGCCGATCCGGTCCGCATGCCTGAGCATCACAGGGACGAGGCCCCCCGGAACGGCGCCTGACGCTGACGGATCCAGCGAGAAGTCGACGCCGGTCCATTCATGCCACTGCTCGAACGTCCCACCGATCGACATCGAGAACGGCGCGACCTTCACGATCTCCCCGCCGAGTCGGGTGTGAACTCGGAGCCAGGGGTCGTCGACCTCGCCGTCCGGCCGCCGGCGCGCAAGGGAGTCGGCCATCGCCTCGTCGGGACGCTGAGCTTTCATCGTCGGGCGCACCGGGACGAACAGGGCCGGCATCCCGCGCCGCCTCCCGATGTCACGAAGCCCGGCGACACACTCACTGGACAAGCCTTTCCCCTTCGCCGACTCGGCGAGGGTTATCTCCAGCGCGCAGAAGGTGCGCGGCGTCTCGCCTCGAAGCGACGACTCGACAGCGGACTCGATGGCCGCTTCCCAGCCGCGATCAGGGAGCTCGGTGTTGACGTCCCAGGCCACGGGGACGGTGAGAGCGCGGCCGAGAAGCATGTCTGGCTGCAGCGGATCGACGATGAAAAACGTCCAGTCGACGAACTGGTCCAGGTTGCGGACGAACAGTGCGGAGCACGGATCCTGCAGCATGAACCGGGGCCACAGCTCGTCGAGAGCGAGGGCAGCGCCCGCCAGATCGGGCCGCTCGGCGGCAGTACACAGGGTGACGGCGGACACCGCGCGAGAGTACTGCACGACTCGATCATGCTCGCCGACCTGACCGCCGCAGCGAGCCGATTCTGTGGTGTCGGAGGGGGGACTTGAACTGTCCTCTCGGCCGTGACAGCTGATGTTGGCGGGTGCCGGGCATCTCGATAAGGACCCCGATGGTCGTGGGGCTGGCCCGCAGCCTTCTCCGCCTCGATTTCGACGTTCATGTCGTGGAACGCCTTTGCTTGTGCGGTCAGCATCGCGACCTCGCAGCCGATGTGCTGCGTTGCGAAGTGGCGAAGGTTGGCTTCGGACCAGTTCGCCGGCGTCGGAGAAGGCACCCGCCGATGATTGCAGAACCGTTGCACCTTGATCGTGGCGACGGTTCCGGCCCGCCGCCCGCTTCGCCGGGGTCGCGTCATCGACGTGTCGAGGCCAATACCCGCCACGAGACGTCGACCCCTCCCGGAGCCAGGGTCGGCCCCATCGAAGAGGAGCTATCGGGAGAATGTTGTGTGCCGGGTGAAGGTCAGGGTCCCAGCACCGGAACAGGCATATCTCGCGCCATCCGAGCCGGGATTCGTAACCTCGCATCGCCAACCGCTCGCCTGGAAGGACGAAGCGGCCCTGGTTTGGTCGTGGGCTCGCACGAGCGTATCGACGAGCGCGTCGCCGGCCGGCGCGAATGGCTCGTCGGCTGAGACGACTTCGAAGCACGTCGTGTCCTGCACCGTGATGTCACGCAACTCGGCAACTTGATGAAGCTCGGGCTCGTCCTCCCAGATGCCGTAGTGGCCGCACGCCGTCGGTGTCGCCTCGGGTCTCGGAGCGAAGTCGCTGCCGTTCCAGCTGAAGCTGGTGATCCAGTTCGGACCGCCAGCGCAGCTCAGGTAGCAGCTGTTGACATCGAGCACGATCTCGTAGTCGCCGTCGCCGTCCGTGTCCTCGGCGGTACTGCCGTAGAAGCGCGTCGCGTAGTCGGCAAGCGGAAGGGTCTCGAGGTCGTCGAATCCCTGTGGGGTCACGACGAGCACGCTGACGCCGTTGTAACGGCCGGGGTTCCAGTCGAGGAAGATCCGGCCGGATCGGTCGATGGCATTGGAGATCGACGATCCATGGTCCTGTGTCCCAGCCGGTCCGAACGCGTACCACGGGCAGGAGTCTGGGTCGGGAGGCCCTGGATCCCAGACGATCGTGTCGCTGTCGTCGATAGCGAAGAGCAGCTTGTGGTCACATGTGGCGTCCGTGGTTCCAGGGCGAGGCCCGAACGTCACGATCTCGACTTGGCCCCACCTTGGGTGATCCACGGGGATCCGCCCTGTGACGACGCACGGGTCTGTGCAGTTGGCGAGGTCCCGGAGCGCCTCGTCGGCTGGCGTCGGCGCCGAGGTAGACGGCTGCTCTCCGTCACTGCCGGTCGTCCGAGCGGCGCCGACCGTGTCATCCGTTGTCGTCGGGCCCAAGGTCGTGCCCGCCGTGTTCGGTCGTGTGTCGCCGGCCGATGAGCACGCTGCGACAAGGGCGAGCGTCACGACCGCGAGTAAGCGTGGCCAGCCCACGCGGAACAGCGTGCCACGGGCATAGGTGCCGCTGGGGCCGACTGGCCGGCCGCGCTGGGCTGCACGCGATGCTTCAGCCACGACCGTGACCAACTTGTGACCACCCGGCCGATTCTGACCCCGAGAACGAGCGAAGCCCGGCCCGATGACCTGGGCTTTCGTCGCTATCACAGCGTGTCGGAGGGGGGACTTGAACCCCCATGCCCTTGCGGGCACATGGCCCTCAACCATGCGCGTCTGCCTATTCCGCCACTCCGACGTGACACCACCAGCCGGGGCTAGGGCGGTTGGAAGGATACCTGTCGCGGATGGCGCCGACCAAAGCTATCTACGTGCGGCAGGATGTGAGCACGTCCCAATGAGGAGGGGTCAGCGTGAGCGAGGTCGTCGACCTGTGCCGAGACCTGATCCGCATCGACACCTCGAATCCCGGCAAGACCGAGCGGCCGGCCGCTGAGTACGTCGCGGCGGCGCTCGAGGAGGTGGGACTCGAGACGACGCTGTTCGAGTCCGAACCCGGCCGGGCCAGCGTCGTGGCCCGGCTCGAGGGCGCCGACACCAGTCGCGGGGCTCTGCTGATTCACGGCCACATCGCCGTCGTACCAGCCGACAAGGCTGACTGGTCGGTCGACCCGTTCGCCGGCGAGATCAAGGACGGCTGCCTGTGGGGGCGCGGCGCCGTCGACATGAAGGACATGGTCGCGATGACCCTCACCGTCGCGCGGGCCTACAAGCGCGAAGGCCGCAAGCCGCCGCGCGACCTCGTGCTCGCGTTCGTCGCCGACGAGGAGGCCGGCGGCTACAAGGGTGCCAAGGTCCTGGCCAACGAGCATCGGGACCTGCTGGAGGGCTGTACCGAGGCCATCAGCGAGGTCGGCGGGTTCAGCGTCAGCATCAGCGACGACGTACGGCTCTACCTGATCGAGACGGCGCAGAAGGGCATGGCCTGGATGCGGTTGACCGCGTCAGGTCGCGCGGGTCACGGCAGCATGTTGAACGACGACAACGCCGTCACGAATCTGTGCGAGGCGGTTGCGCGGCTCGGCCGCACGACGTTCCCGATCCACGTCACGCCGACAGTGCGGGTGTTCCTCGACGAGCTGAGCGACGCGCTCGGCATCGAGCTCGACCCTGACGACATCGAGGCGACGATCGCCAAGCTCGGACCGCTCGCGAAGTTGATCGGCGCGACGATCCGCAACACGGCCAACCCGTCGATGCTCGAGGCCGGCTACAAGGTCAACGTGGTCCCGCAGACCGCGTCGGCCGTGGTCGACGGCCGGTTCCTGCCCGGCTTCGAGGCCGAGTTCGAGCAGGAGGTCGACGACGCGCTCGGCCCTGACATCGCCCGCGAGTACATCAACTACGACATCGCCATCGAGACGCCCTTCGAAGGGGCGCTGGTCGACGCGATGGTCGCGGCGCTGAAGGCTGAGGACCCGGGCGCCAGGCCGATCCCTTACACACTCTCCGGTGGCACCGACGCGAAGAGTTTCGCGCCGCTGGGCATCCGCTGCTTCGGGTTCTCCCCGCTGCGCCTGCCCCCAGGTCTCGACTTCGCCGGCATGTTCCACGGCGTCGACGAGCGCGTGCCGCTCGACGCGCTCGAGTTCGGCGTCCGCGTCCTCGATCGGTTCATCGCCAACAGCTGAGCGGGGCGGTACGCCGGCCGCCGCGACTAAAGGGCGTTGAACAACCGTGGGAGCGCCGAGCGCCCTCAAACCGGACGCTCGAGGATGTGTGGTTGATGGAGAAGATCCGCGAGATCCACGCGGCCGGGGTGCGGGTCGCGCCGGATCCGGTCGAGTACGTCGAGGGGTGGTTCAACCCGCGACGGCGGCACTCCACGTCGTGGCTGCACCGTAACGACCGATTGGAGTGGAGATGGCCAAGCTGATCTATGCGGCGATCGCCTCGCTTGACGGGTACGTCGAGGACGAGGAGGGCAGGTTCGACTGGGCGGCGCCGGATGACGAGGTGCATGCGTTCGTCAACGATCTCGAGCGGCCGATCGGCACCTACCTATACGGGCGCCGGATGTACGAGACGATGGTGTTCTGGGAGACCGTGAGCACCGAGGCCGATGAGCCGGCAGTGTTCTCGGACTACGCTGGGATCTGGCGGGCAGCTGAGAAGATCGTGTACTCCCGGGCGCTTCAGACGGTATCCAGCGCGAGGACGCGGATCGAGCGCGAGTTCGATCGAGACGCCGTCCGGCGCCTCAAGCAGTCCTCGGGGGCCGACATCGCAGTCGGGGGTGCCGAGCTCGCTGGCCACGCAATCGGCGCGGGGCTGGTCGACGAGTGCCATCTGTTCTTGTGCCCGATCGTGGTGGGAGGCGGCAAGCGCGCCCTGCCAGACAACGTCCGCGCGCACCTCGAACTTCTCGATGAGCGCCGGTTCCGAAACGGCGTCGTTCACCTCCACTATCGCGTAAGCGTCTGACCGAGCCGGCCACGCGAACGCCAGGCAAAGACCAAACGCGGTGTGCAAGGGCGGTGCCGCAACAACCCCACACAGGTTGTTCGACAAGCTCTAGGCTCAGCGGCTCGACTCGACGACCGGGAGTGACGCGTGCGGCTGGGGCTCAACCTCGGGTACGGCGCGACCGCCGACGCCTCCGAGGCGCTGGCTCTCGCGCGCGAAGCGGAGCGGCTCGGCTTCGCGATCGTGTGGGCGGCCGAGGCGTACGGCTCCGACGCCGCCACCGTGCTGGCGTGGATCGCCGCGCAGACCGAGTCGATCGGCATCGGGTCGGCGGTCCTCCAGATGCCGGCTCGTACGCCGGCGATGACGGCAATGACCGCGGCGACCCTCGACACGCTCTCGCACGGGCGGTTCATGCTCGGCCTGGGCCTGTCTGGCCCGCAGGTCTCCGAGGGCTGGCACGGCGTCTCGTACGACGCGCCGCTGGCCCGCACCCGCGAGTACCTCGACATCGTTCGGATGGTCCTGCGCCGCCAGCGACTGCGGTACGGCGGCGAGCACTTCCAGTTGCCGCGCCCTGATGGTCCCGGCAAAGCGCTCACCTTGGCGATGCGGCCTTTACGCGCGGACATCCCGATCTACCTCGCAGCGATGGGGCCAAAAAACCTCGAGCTCGCCGGGGAGATCGCCGACGGCCTGCTGCCCATGTTCTTCTCGCCCGAGCACGCCGAGCTCTGGCTCGAGCCGCTACGGACGGGGCGGGCCACGCGCGGCCTCGACCTCACCGGCTTCGACATTGCGCCGACGGTGCCTTTGTCGATCGCCGACGACATCGCCGCTGCCGCCGTGCCGGTCCGCGTGTACGCCGCCCTGTACGTCGGCGGGATGGGCTCACGGGAGCACAACTTCTACAACGCCCTCGCAGCGCGTTACGGGTACGCCGACGCAGCCGCGGTCGTGCAGGACCGCTATCTCGCGCGTGACTACGAGGGCGCGATGGCCGCCGTACCGCTCGAGTTCCTCGACGAGACGTCGCTGCTCGGCCCCGAGGCCCGAATTGCCGACAGGCTGCAGGCGTTCGCCGCAGCGGGTGTCTCAACGCTGTCGGTGACATGCTTCGGCGCGACCGTGGAGGAGCGCATCGATCAGCTGCGACGCTGCGCGACGGCGTTGGACAAGGCAGGGGTGGGGGAATGAGCGGCGCGCTGCTCGCCGCCTCGTCGCCGTGCGCCGGCGACGTCGCGTTTCACGTCACGACGCTGCAGGCCGCGGTCCTTGGGCTGACTCAGGGCCTGACCGAGTTCCTGCCGGTCTCGTCATCGGGACACCTGATCCTGGTGCCGTGGGCATTCGACTGGGAGTCGGTTTACTGCGCCAAGGAAGGCAACAAGTTCTTCGACGTCGCGCTGCACATCGGCACGTTCGTCGGCGCGGCGCTTTACCTGCGCAAGGACCTCTGGGCGTTGATCCGAGCGTGGTTCTCCAGCGTCGCCACCCGCAGTGCCAGCACGCATGAGCAGAAGCTGGCGTGGTACCTCGTCATGGCCACGATTCCCGCGGCAGGGATCGGGGCCGCGCTCGAGGGGCCGATCACCGATCACCTGGGCCACCCCTGGCAGATCGCGATCCTGCTCGCGGTGTTCGGCGTGCTCCTGTAC
>JBKJZO010000215.1:0-22678 GCA_046715235.1 Mycobacteriales bacterium | reverse complement strand
GCCGAGCTCGAGCGCATCGACTACTTCCGGTCGTTCCCGCACCTCGCGACATTTGCCGCCTGCCTCGACGACGACGAGAGCAACGTGCAGGCGTTCGTCGCCGAGGAGCCGGTCAGTGAGGGGACCGTCAACCTTGCGGAGCTGGCGCCCGTACGCCATGTCCTTACGCCGGCGGCGTGCTACCACCTCTACGCACATCACCGCGGACAGCAGTTCGACGCACCTCGCTACTTCACGACCAAGTGCACGTGCTTCCGCCACGAGACCCACTATGTGCCGCTCGAACGGCAATGGGGATTCACGATGCGCGAGATCGTCTGCATGGGCACCGCGCAGGAGACCCAGGACTTCCTGGCTGATGCGACCGCAGCGGTCGACGACCTGATCGCGCGGACAGGGTTGCTCACCCGTTGGGACCTCGCGACTGATCCCTTCTTCCAGGCGTCGAAGAACCCCAAGTACCTGATGCAACGGATCGACCCGACAAAGCACGAGCTGCTGTTCGAGGATCGACTCGCCATCGCGTCCAAGAACCTGCACCACGACCACTTCGGTCGCGCGTTCGAGATCAGCCGCGGCAACGGCGACTCCGGCGAGCCCGTGTTCACCGCATGTATCGCGTTCGGCATAGAGCGCTGGCTTGCCGCGTTCGTCCGCACGTTCGGAGATGACGAGAACGCCTGGCCGGCCTTGCGCGCATGAGCGGTCGCACTGTCCTGGTCACAGGCGGCACCGGATATCTCGGGCGCCGTGTCGCTGCGCGCTATCTCGAGGCCGGCGACGACGTCGTGGTGACCGGCCGCTCAGAGAGCGCCCGCGACGATATGAGGCGAGAACTCGGACCACTCGCAGTTCGCGCCCGATTCGTCATGGCAGACCTGTGCGATCCCGATCCCTTCCGAGCGCTCGACGATGAGCTCGGCGCCATCACGCATATCGTCCACGCCGCCGCCGCGATCCGTTTCAACGTCGAGCGCGACGTCGCGCAGCGCGTGAACGTCGACGGCACACGGGCGGTCATAGAGTTGGCTCGCCGATGCCGCCGATTGCAGTCGATCGGGCACGTGAGCAGCGTCTACTCCACCGGGCTGCACCCGGGCCTCATCCGCGAGCAGCGGTACGACGACCGCGCGGGTTTCGCCAACAACTACGAATGGTCGAAGTGGGCGGCCGAGCAGCTCGTCCTCGAGCTCGCCGCCGACCTGCCCTGGCGAATTCTGCGCGTCTCAACGGTCATCGCCGACGACGACCGAGGCGCCGTCACGCAGTACAACGCTTTTCACGAAGCGCTCAAGCTGTGTTTCTACGGCCTGATCTCGGTCCTGCCGGGCAACGCGGCGACTCCGCTCTACTTCGTGACTGGTGACTTCGCCGCCGACGCCCTCGTCGCGACGATGGACGAGAACGTAGAGCGTGGGATCTTTCATATCGCGCACCAGCGGTCCGAGTCGGTGACGGTGGGCGAGCTGCTCGACATCGCGTTCAGCGCATTCGCCGAAGCGGAGGACTTCCGCAAGAAGCACATCTTGCGGCCCCTACTGGCCGACCATGAGTCGTTCCGCCTGCTCGTCGAAGGCGTCTCGTCGTTCGCCGGGAGTCTGGTGTCGCAAGCGCTCGACAACGTCGCGCCGTTCGCACGCCAGCTCTACGTCGACAAGGACGTCGACAACGCCCGGCTGCGCGCCGTCATGGGTGACTACAAGGCGGATGAGGGTGCGCGGCTGACGCGCGACACCTGTGACTACCTCGTCCGGACCCGATGGGGGAGGCGTGATGACAGCGGCTGAACTCGAGCTGACAGCGGCGCTCGGCCATCACGTGACACTGCGGCGAGCCACGAGACCAATGGACATAGGCGACCTCCTCGGAGGCGAACGCCTGCAGTACCAGGCACTTTCCACGCCGACACGGCGCCGCGAATGGTTGCTCGGCCGGACGGCGCTCAAAGCACTGCTGCCCGCCGACACGGATACGTCCGGCATCGTTCTCCCGCACCCGCAGCTTTCGATCACCCACGCCGACGCCACGGCGTATGCAGTGCGGTCCAGCAACGGCGTCCTAGGTACCGGCGTCGACTTCGAGCCCGCTACGCGTACGCCACGGGCGCGCACAGCGCGTTTCTTCCTGCATCGCACCGAAATCACGCCCGATCTCCCCGCACACCAGCTGCTGCGGCTGTGGACCGTCAAGGAGGCGTTGTTCAAGGCAACGACCGACAACGACGACACGGTTCTGGTCGACTACCGCCTCGACAACGCAGGTGCCGTGGCTGGAGCCGCGAGGGGTCCCCGCGGTGAGCTGCTGCGATACGCGAGCGTCGTCGTACCGGATGGGTTCCTGACTGTCGCCGTCTGTCTTGCCGAAGGAGCACGCGATGTCGCTCTCTGACGACGAGCTCTTCCTGCTCAGCTACTACCGGTCCTCCGAGATCAACGGGTCACTGTTTTTCGGGCGCCTCGCGCGGGTGCTGCGTCCCGGTCCCATTCAGCACGACCTGACCAAGCACTACGCCGACGAGGCGCAGCATGCTTGGTACTGGACTCAGTGCATCGATCGGCTGGGCGCCCGACCGATCAAACTCGCGGACGCCTACCAGGATCGCTATCTGGAGGCGGCCGGCGTGCCGGTCAACATGATGGAGGTGCTGGCCATCACGCTCGTCTTCGAACGACGGGTCATCAACCAGTACGCGCGACATCTGGCGACACCCAGCGTCGATCCCGAGATCTCATCGACGATCGCCCGCATCATGGAAGACGAGAAGTGGCACGTGCAGTGGGTGCGTGACGCGCTGACCGGCATGTCCGAGCGGTACGGCGAGGACCACGTCGCGGCGACCCTCAAGCGCTATCGGGACGCCGACCGCGAGGTCTACGCGCAGACGATCACGGAGTACGAAGCGCGGCTCGGCTTTCTGTCGCGGGGCGAGCTGTCCCACACCGAACTAGAGGAACGTCAGTGACCACAGAGCCCGAGGACATTCGGCAGCGAATCGCACAGATCCTCGAGGTCTCCGACCAGCGCGTCGTCGCCGACGCCGTACTCACCGACCTGGTCGCCGACAGCTTTCGACTCGTCGAATTGGCGATCGAGCTGCAGGAGGACTACGAGGTAATGTTCGGCCAGGCCGACATGGTGGGTCTGAGCACGGTTGGGGACCTTGTCGCTCTCGTGCATTCGCGACTGCCGTAGGATGACGACTCGCGACGCCCGGTAGATCGGGACGCGCGCGGGCGTAGTTCAGCGGCAGAACACGAGCTTCCCAAGCTTGCAACGCGGGTTCGATTCCCGTCGCCCGCTCCATCGCACCAGCCGCGCTCAGCCTGCTTCGATCGCCTGCTGAGGACGTTTGCGGCGCGCTCGGTATGCCGCGGTCGTCGCCCGGTTGCCACACGTCTCCGGGTGGCAGAAGCGCCGCGAGTGGTTCTTCGAGCCGTCGACGAACACGTCGTCGCAATCCTCCGCATCGCACGTGCGCATGCGGTCGAAGCCGTCCGCACGAATCACTCCCGCCAGGCCGATGGCGGCCTCCGCGGCGAGGCGCGCCCAGACCGGGCGATCAGGCGGCGCGTAGTGCAGGTGCCAGGCCTCGCCGTCGTGGTCGGTTAGCAGCGGCAATGCATGGGCGTCCATGAGCAACGCATTGATCAACGCCGCCGCCGTGCGAACGTCCTCGGCGTCGAAGACCGCGCGCAGACGTCGCCGTAGCCGGCGCACCGCCTCGAGGTCCTTGTCGTCCACCTCGCCGATCGAGCTGAGCCGCAGATCCGCGAGCAGGGCCGCAAGCCCGGCTACGTCGTCGAGTTGCTCGGCGCTGTTGACGATGGCGACCGCCCCGTCGACGCCGTGGTTGCTGTAACTATCAAAATCCACTTGACCCCTCACCACCTGGGCGTCATAGTAATGACCATAAAGCTATTTGACTAGTCACGGAAGAAGTGTCGACCTACGGGCCGGCCCGGGCACCGAAGGAGAGGCACATGTTCAACGTCTACTGCAGCAACCACAACGCCGAAGTCCTCCTCGGCTACGGGGCGGTTCGAGGAATGGCCAACACCGACCTCGGCATCATCGTCGTGTTCGAGTGCAGCTGCGGCGAGCGCATCGCGAAGCTGACCGGACGCAAGGCCGACCGGGAGAACACCGTCACGGTCCCGCCGGGCACCCAAGAGCTGGTCGAGGGGCTCGCCGGCTGACCGGCGGCCGCTCAGCGCGCCGTACCATTGGCTGATGGCCGCCGACAATGCGCTCGTCGACCGGTTCGGCCGCACCCATACGGACCTCCGCGTCTCGCTGACCGACCGGTGCACGTTGCGCTGCACCTACTGCATGCCCGCTGAGGGCGTGCCGTGGCTCGACCGCGCCGAACTGTTGACCGACGACGAGATTGTCCGCGTCGTGTCCATCGCGGCCGGGCTCGGCGTACGCAGCGTGCGGCTCACCGGCGGCGAACCCTTGCTGCGCCCGGGGCTCCCCCAACTCGTTGCCAGACTCGCCGCCATCGAACCGAGCCTGTCTTTGAGCCTGACAACCAACGGTCTGCGGCTCGCCGCGCTTGCACGACCGCTGGCTCTGGCGGGCCTGGGGCGGGTCAACGTCAGCCTCGACACACTCGACCCCGCGACGTTCACCCGGCTGACCCGCCGGCCCGGGCTCGACGAGGTTCTGCGTGGTCTCGAGGCGGCCGTCGACGCCGGACTCGCGCCGGTCAAGGTCAACACGGTCCTGACGCGCGGGGTCAACGACGGCGATGCCCTCGATCTCCTCCACTTCTGCATCGAGCGCGGCTACGAGCTGCGCTTTATCGAGTTCATGCCGCTCGACGCGCAGCACGCCTGGTCGCGGGACACGATGGTTCCGGCCGCCGAGATCCGGGCTGCGATCGAGTCGGTTCACTCGCTGACCCCAGTGGGCACGCGAGGCAGCGCGCCCGCCGAGACCTGGCTCGTGGACGGCGGACCCGCGCGCGTCGGCATCATCGCTTCGGTCACCGAGCCCTTTTGCGCCGCCTGCGACCGGTTGCGGATTACCGCCGACGGCCAGGTGCGCAACTGCCTGTTCGCGAGCGACGAGTTCGACCTGCGTACGGCGATGCGCGGCGGAGCGGGCGACCACGAGCTGGCCGCAATCTGGCAGGCCGCGGTCGACGGCAAGCGCAAGGGGCACGGGATTGGTGAGCCCGACTTCCTGCCGCCCGTACGCCCGATGTCGGCGATCGGCGGCTGACGGCACACCCACGCACTCAACAATCGAAGACCCTCTGCCGATAAACCGAACGACGTTCGGTACGCTGGGCCGGACTGAACCGAACGGCGTTCTGGAGACACCAACATGGGTCACTACCGCAGCATCCTGCGCGACATCGAGTTCAACCTGTTCGAGGTCCTGGGCACTCAGCACCAGCTCGGCCAGGGGCCGTTCGCGCAGATGGACGAAACCACCGCGCGCGAGGTGCTGAGGGAGATCGAGCGGATGGCCTGCGGCGTCTTCGCCGAGGGGTACGCCGATGCCGACCGCAATCCGCCGGTGTTCGATCCCGCGAAGCACACGGTCACCCTGCCCGCGAGCTCGCATCGCGCGCTCGACGCGTTCTTCGATGGCGGGTGGTACCAGCTCGAGTTGCCCGAGCACCTCGGCGGGTACGGCGCCCCGCCGTCGCTTCGCTGGGCGGCGATGGAGATGCTGCTCGGCGCGAACGCGCCGGTCTACATGTACGCCTCGGGCGCCATGTTCGCCAAGACCCTCGACGCGATCTGCACGGTCGACCAGCGGCAGCGCATCGTCATGCCGATGCTCGAGCGACGGTGGACGTCGACGATGGCGATGACGGAAGCCGACGCCGGTTCTGACGTCGGCGCTGGCCGCACTCGCGCGATCGACCAAGGCGACGGCACCTGGCACATCGAAGGCGTGAAGCGCTTCATCACCTCCGGCGAGTACGACTGGCCAGAGAACATCGTGCACTTCGTGTTGGCGCGACCCGAGGGCGCAGGCCCTGGTACCAAAGGGCTTTCGCTGTTCATCGTGCCGAAGATCTGGGTTGAGCCCGACGGCTCACTCGGCGAGCGCAACGGCGTCTACGCCACCAACGTCGAGCACAAGATGGGTCTCAAGGGCTCGGCAACATGCGAGCTCACGTTCGGTGCCACGCATCCGGCGCGTGCGTTGCTCTTCGGTGAGACGCACGACGGCATAGCGCAGATGTTCCACATCGTCGAGCACGCGCGGATGCTCGTCGGCACCAAGGCGATCGCGACTCTGTCGACCGGCTACCTCAACGCGCTGGAGTACGCCAAGACGCGAGTCCAGGGCCCCGACCTTACCCAGATGGCAGACAAGACCGCGCCACGCGTCACGATCACGCACCATCCCGACGTACGCCGGATGCTGATGCTGCAGAAGTCGTACGCCGAAGGCATGCGCGCACTCGTGCTTTACACCGCGACGATCCAGGACATGGTGGCGCTCGGCGGCCCTGACGCCGGCGAGTACGACGCGCTCAACGACCTCCTGCTGCCGATCGTCAAGGGCTACGGATCGGAGCAGTCATACGCCCTGCTCAGCCAGTCACTGCAGGTGTTCGGCGGGTCGGGTTACCTGCAGGACTACCCGATCGAGCAGTACGTCCGCGACGCGAAGATCGACACTCTGTACGAGGGCACCACGTCGATCCAGGGCATCGACTTGTTCTTCCGCAAGATCGTGCGCGACAAGCACCGCGCCCTAGGACGGGTCCTGGCCGATGTCCGGGTCGTCGCCAAGGGCGAGCATGGCAACGGCGCTCTCCGGCGCGAGCGCGATTCCCTGGCGCTCGCGCTCGAGCACGTGGAGGCAATGACCGAGGCGATTGCCGGGTTCTACGACTCCGCGCAGTCCGAGCCCGGCGAGGTCTACAAGGTGGGCCTCAACACGACGCATTTGTTGATGAGCCTCGGCGATCTCATCTGCGCCTGGCTGCTCGTCCGGCAGGCAGAGGTGGCGATCGCCGCGTTGGACGGCGGACGCGAGGCCGCCGACCGCGTGTTCTACGAGGGCAAAGTGGCCTCAGCACGCTTCTTCTGCCAGCAGGTGCTTCCGCACCTTGCGGCGCGACGCACCGTCGTCGAGTCGACTGATCTTGGTCTGATGGACCTCGACGAGGCTGCCTTCTAGGCCGAAGTAGAGGCGGCATCCATCCAGTGGGGTGACATCACCGTGTCACCCGTTGCTCAAGGTTGCGGCGCCGGGTCGTCGGGTATCCCTCATTCAATGAGAGTCGTCTTCGAGGAGGCAACAACCGTGGGTATCGGTGGCAGCATTTTCTTGGTCGCACTAGGCGCGATCCTGACGTTCGCGACGGACTTCGACGTAGCAGGCGTGAACATCGACGTCATTGGCATCATCCTGATGATCGCTGGTGCCGTTGGGCTGCTGTTCACCGTGCTCATCTGGGGGCCGCGCACCCGGGCCACCCGTGTGACCGACGAGACGGTCGTCAGGGAGCGCGAGGTCTACTAACCGAGCAACTACGTCACGAGGGCCGGTCCGCAGGGACCGGCCCTCGTGCTTGGTCACGTGGTTCGGAAGATGTGGCGCGCCGATCGGGTTGCCGGCTACCACCACATGGACCAGCCGCCGTGGGGAGCCGTGAGCGCCCGCGGCTCGCCGTCGAGTGCCAACACGAAGACGGGCTGTTCGGTCGGAACAGGGATCGGCAGCTTCGCCGCGATCTCCGAAAATACGTCGGCGCTCTCCTGCGAAATCCAGTGTGCTCTGGCCAGTCGCATCGTCGCGGCGAAGCGCTCGCATTGCGCCGGCTCGAGATACATCATCGTCGCTGAATGGAAGACGACGACCGTCGCATCCTCGGGTGCCATCGCTATCAGCGCCGGCAGCGAGTCGTTGAGGTCTCCTGCGTAGACCGTTGGCGGTTCGACCATCGCCAGAGCGATCGCGGCGCGAAGTCGCTGCAGACGCGCCTCCTGTCCGGGCCAGATCAAACACTCGAGCCAGCGAACGTCGTCTTCGTCGAGTACGTCGAGCGGTTGCTGGTCGATCCCGGCCCGCCACGCGATTTCAGGGAGTCCGGTCGGTGCGGCGACCGCGCCTTCGAGCACGCAGGACAACTGCACCGAGCTTTCGACCGGGCCCAGGCTCGTCAGGCCGAAGTCATAGTGATAGCGGTCGGGATACAGGCATAGGCCCGCCGACGTGCCCACCTCGATCAACGCCAGTGGCTGCGGCAGGCCGGACAGCAGCGGCAGCATCGGGCCGCAGCGGGCCACCTCGTTGGTCTGCGTGACCCTTTCCCGGATGGTGGCGACGATGTCGCCAGCCTGGGCGAACAAGCGGTCCCGGAAGCCGCCGAAGTCCTCAGGCGTTCCGCCGACGTAACGAAGTGCAGCGAAAACGAGAGTCGGCGCCCGCTTCTCGACCGGCAAGAAGGCCAGGAAGCCGAGGAGTTCCTCGTCGAGCGCGGTGCGGGCCGCGAGTTCGGCGTACAGAGGGGAAGCACCAGCCGCCTGGACGGCGAACTGCCGGTAAAGGTCAGCCGTCTCGGCCAGGGCGTCGCCCAACTTGCGCGCCTGAGTCACCTGCATGCCCCATCCAAGCGCACTTCGGCCAAATAGCGTGACCGGCGTCACATCGGCTTCGCCCCCTATGGTCTCCTACGCCTGGCCGATTCGAGGTCGGTACGGCGGAAAGTGCACTTTGCGGTGATCGGATCCACGCCGTACACGCGTGCGCCGTTGAGGCCGAGGACCTTCGCCTTGATCTGTTGGGTCAGGGCCGGGTACCCGTAGCGCTCCTGGAATTCCTGGCTGATCTCGAACGCGCGGAACGCCTGGATCTGGTCCTGCGGCGATCCGTACCAGATGCAGTCAGTGCCCCACAGGACGTTGTCCTCGCCGACGTATTTGAGCAGCTTGCCCAGCAGGTGCGCCGCCTGCGTGGGCTGGCGCATCAGCTGCCACCACGTCGTGCCGATGTCGGCGTACACGTTGCTGCCGGGACCGAGGCCGCTCTTGCGCAACGAGGTGATCAGCCGGTTGGAGCCGACGTTCGCCGTCGCGGGCGTGTACGGCCCCTCGCGCGCAGACGGCGACAGGTCGTATGCCGAGTGGTAGATGAGGAACGTCATGTCGGGATGCCGTTTAGCCGCCGGGCCGACGTCCTCAGGAGTGTTGTACGCGGCATTGACCAGCCCTTTGTGTATGGCGATCCGCGGCACACCGAGCTCGACCGCCTTGCGGATGATCGCGTCGCCCACCTGCGGGGCGCCGGGGTCGTGGTCGTCGAGCCACCAGCCGGGTCCGAGCAGGTGCGTGAACGTCTTCCAGCCGACGATCGGTTGCGCCGCGGCCAGCTGCTCCATCCCGGCAAGGATCCGCCTCAGCGGCTGAGTCGTCGGGCTCACCTTGCCGTGCAGCAGTACCCGGTCGTCGTGGCAGAGCGCACCGGCCAGCCGGCGGGTTTCCGCCATGACCGCAGGCGATAGCGGGTCGTGCGCATTTGGCAGCGGCAGCGCCGACAGGACGAGCATGTCGGTGTCGCTGTGCACGAACATCTCCTCGAGGAAATGCTCGATCGAGAAGCAGTCGCGAGGCTCGTGCTCGCCGCACCGTCGCTGCGGGAAGTTGGCGGCGATGATGTCGAATTCGTCGAGCGCCAGCGGGTCGATCGTGTGGTCGAGCAGGTGTCCCTGCACGTCGAAGATGAACTCTTCACCGCCGATCGCGCTAGCGGCGGCACTCGGCTCGGTCGTCGCCTCGGGCGGGATCGTGTAGCTGCCGCCGTGGCCCGGCGGCGTTCCGCTGGCACCAGCCCCTGAAGGCGACGGACTCGGCGTCGCGCGATGCGCCTCCTTGGTACACGCGTCGAGAGCCAGCAGCGTCGTCGCGGCCGCGCACGCGGTGAGCAGGAAATCGCGCCGGTTGATGCCGGTGCGGCGCGCGCTTTCCGCGCACTCGTCGTACGCGCGGCGCTCGGCCTCGCGCACAACCGGCGTCTGCGGCAGGGGCGAGTACTCATCGGACGAGCGCGGCTGAAGGCCGATCGGCAGTTCCCCGTCGGAGCCCCGCGGCCTCATCGCGCCAGGATAGGCAAGGCCGCGCAGCGTGGATACGGAGGTTGTGCGGCTTACCCGCTATCGCCGGGGACTGGGTCGTAGGCCGGGAGCCCGTCGATGCTGCGGGCGTTCTTCTCCGCCCGGTACGCCGTCAGCCGGTCGCCGTCGCGGGTCTCAGCCCACGCTTCGAGCAGGTCGCGCTCACCGACGTACTCGAAGTACGGGACGGCGAAGCCGCAGGAAGTCTGGACCCGCGTCACGTCGACGACGATGACGGCGCGGGCCCCGGCGCGGGCCGGGAACAGCGCAACGAGGCCGTCGTACTCGACGTCCCCGATCGGCACCACGTGCCCGGCGCCGAACAGCCGCAAGACGTTAGGCCGGCCGTCGAAGGCCGCGAACATCACGGTGATCCGCCCGTTATCGCGCAGGTGAGCGGCGGTCTCGGCGCCGCTGCCGGTCAGGTCGAGGTAGGCGACGGTCCGGTCGTCCACCACGCGGAACGTGTCCGCGTGGCCCTTTGGCGAGAGGTTGATGTGCCCGTCGCTGCCACTCGGTGCCGTGGCGACGAAGTACAGATGCTGCGCGGCGATGAACGCGCGCACGTCGTCGTCGATGCACTCGAGTACTTTCGCCATGACCCGGAGCCTAGAGACTGCCGACTGCAACGGGGGCGATTTTCTCGACGTCAGAGCACTAGGAGTGCACTCTCGGGCCGAGGGTCGTCGCCACTGGGTAGCCCTGCGCGAAGTCGCTGTAGATCTCCCACAGACCGCCCCCACGGATCGACGGATGCGCAGCCTCCACCGCGGCGTACGTCGAGTTGATCGCCGCCGGCGTCATGTAGTTGGCCGCACCTCCGGCTTCACCGAACAGCACGGCCAGGTGGTCGTAGCCGACAAAGCTGGCCCAGAGAACGATGCTGCCTTCGATGTACGCCTGCTCGGCCAGTCCCGGGCCGTCGTAGTACTGCGGCATCACCAGGTCGAGTGCGTCGGCCTCAACCAGGGTGCGCGCGAACCCGCGGTCGTATGCGCTCCACGGGGCCGGCGGCGTCGTGAGGATGATGTGGTTACCGAGCCGGCTGCGCAGTTGCTGCGCCACCCACACGTACTCGGAGGCGATGGGCGCGCGGCCCTCGTAGGTGTTCCAGTCGAAGCCGTCGATGCCACCGAGCTGGTGGTAGATCGACACCAGCGAGTCGACGAATGCCTGCGAGCGGGCGCGCGTCGTCAGGTCGATCTGAGCACGGGCACCGCCGACCGACAGGATGACCTTCTGCCCCCGAGCGCGGCACGTCTTGATGTCGGCTATGAGGTTGGAGTTCGCACCGCGCTCGTCACCCACCCCCGGCCAGTACACCGCACCGGTCGAGCCGCCGACGCCGCCAACCGGTTGCGCCGCGAACAGGATGAGCATGTTGTAGTTCCGGTTGATGTCGACCAGCCGCGGGATGTTCAGCCACTGCGGCAGGAAGCCCGGCATCACCTTCGCCGGCAGGCGGCTCCCATCAGCCGGACGAACGGGGTTGACTCCGCTGTCGGGTCCGGCCGGCGGTGGAGTCGTCGCGGGCGGTGGCGGTGGTGTCGTTGCGGGCGGTGGCGGTGGAGTCGTTGCGGGCGGCGGCGGTGGCGTCGTTGGTCCGGTCGGCGCCCCCGTGCTCGACGTATCGAAGGCGATCGAGCCGCACCGCGATCCGTCATCCCCGACGAGCGTCGCGTACCCGAAGGACTCGATCACCAGCTCCTGCTGGCACACCAGCGAGTCTGGCCCGATGAACACGCCCCTCACGTCGGCGGCCGAGGCGGCGCGCGCGGGAACCAGGTTGTAGACGTCGTGGGTCAACGCCCCGGCCGGTGCGGGATTGAGGCGCAGCGGAAGCGCCGGCGTCTCGCCGGCCTCGGCTATTACGCCGAGAGTCGAGCTGGCGCGGACGTCGGGCGCCGCCCCAGTCGTCTGGTCGGCGTACGCGCGGAGGGAGAACGGTACGACGGACCGTGCGGTCAGCACGCGCGCGTCGTTCTCGGGGATGGGCACACCGTCGACGGCCGTGACGATGCACGGGTAGACGTTGTGCACGACAGCGGACTCGGCGATGTTCAACCGCGAGAGCCACGCCGTCCGGACCCACCCGTCAGGGGGAAGCATCGGTGTGATGTCACGCGCGCGGCAGGTGTAGATGTCCCGCAGCTGCCTGGGACTGAGGTAGACGGCGACGTCGCTCGAGTCGGCAAGCGCGAAGGTGACGTCACCATACGGCCCGTCGTTGGCCAGCACGGGTGGGCCGCCGGCGCCCATGTCCGTAACAGTGCCGAGGTCGGCGTTCGAACTCAGATCGGGGACGACCCAGCCCTTCTGGGCGATGTAGTTGGCACCTGAGAACGGGACCAGCGAGGTCGGCCCGAGCACACGTGCGTCGTTCTCCTCCACCGGCAAACCGCTGGTGCGATCCGACAGACATGGGTATTGGCCCGCCGCAACCGCTGCCTCGCTCAGGCCGACAAAGGTCAACCATCGCTGGCGCAGCTCGGATCCGGCACGAGGGAGAAGGGGTGTGAAGCCCTGCGTTTCGCAGGTGTAGATGGCCTGCAACTCGCGCCGGGAGAGCTCGCGCGGGACCGCGCTCTGCGCTGCGATCGCGAACGTCATCGTGTCGCGCGCGAAGGGCACGTAGAGGAGCCCGGGTGTCGTCTTCTCTGCGCTGTCGGCAGCTATCGACGTACTGGCGAAGTCCACACAGCCGTCCAGGGCGCCCTGCGACCGCAGCAGAGATGCGCGCGCCGTAGCCTCCGGTGTCGCGCACCTCGCGTCGGGGTGCCGCTCACCGATCGCACGCATCGAGTCGATCGGCCGCAGGCCGCTCACCTCGGCCGCCCTGCTGATGGCCTGTACGACGGGCGCACTCGCCGCGCTGCCCACCCCCTGTAGCGGTGGGGGTACTTGGGCCGACGCCCCGACAGGTGCCAGGCCCACTAGGCCGGCCAATGCCAACACGGACAGCAGAGCTTTTCCCCGGCGCTTCATGATGTCCCTCGTTGTGTCGAGCACAGTTTCTGCCTCGACCCTTAGGGGCTCGAATGCATCCGGTGGGGAAACCAGGCGAACGCCAGACGAATGCTGGTCGGCCGATTCGGTTAGCGGGTGGAACCGATGACCGGGTGCGGGTAGGACTGCGTGAACGTCTCGTTACTGCCCGCCATGGTCACGGCAACGGTGAGTGTGCTCGTGCTGACACGCGGTTTCTTGGGACCTCGGGACGCGGGCACGACGAAGGTGCAGGTCGCTCGGGTCACCTGGCCGCCGCGCAGCCGCGGGTGCCCGCACCTGGGCTTGCTGCCGTCCGCGAGGCTGAAGTGCGCTCGAGGGTTCTTTGCGCCGGGAGTGACCCAGACCTGCAGGTGCGCGACGTAGGTCCGGCCGGCGACGAGTTGACGCGGCAGCCCGTCGTCCGCTCCGAAGACAGCAGGACGCAGGGTCGCCGACACGTTCCCTTGCTGCGGGCTCGGATGTGTGGGCTTTCGCTGCGAGTGTGCGGACGCCGACCTCGCGCTGTCGGCTGCGAGCGAGACCTCGGACGGCAGCCACGCAAGCGCAAGCACAGCGGCGCTCGCAACAACACCGACCACACGCGCACTCCTCGACATGGCCTAGGCATCGGAGCGGGTTGCTCAGTCCTTGACCACCGATTCGGGTGGTCGGCGGGTGTTGGGTAGCTCTAGCCGAAGCGTCCGAGCACGTAGTCGGATGTGCGCTGGTCGACCGGCGAAGTGAACATCGCCGACGTGGCGCCGTACTCGACGATCACACCGGGTGTGCCGGCCTCGGCAAGGAAGAACGCACACTGGTTCGAAACTCGGGCGGCCTGCTGCATGTTGTGCGTGACGATCACGATCGTCACCTCGGAGACGAGCTCCATGATGGTCTGCTCGATGCGCCGGGTGGAGGTCGGGTCGAGGGCCGAGCAGGGCTCGTCCATGAGCAGTACGCGCGGCCGGACCGCGAGCGATCGCGCGATGCAGAGCCGTTGCTGCTGACCGCCGGACAGGCCGCCGCCTGGCTGGCGCAACCGGTCCTTGACCTCGTTCCACAGCCCGGCCTTGGTCAGACACTCCTCGACGAGCGCATCCTTGACGTCGCGCTTGGCTTTGACACCGGTCAGCTTCAGTCCGGCGACGACGTTGTCGTAGATGGACATGGCCGGGAACGGGTTGGGCTTCTGGAAGACCATGCCCACCTGGCGCCGCGCGTCGGTGAGCCGCCGGTCGGGCGCGTACATGTCGTGACCATCGAGCAGCACCTCGCCGGCCAGCGCCGCCGACGGGATCAGCTCGTGCATCCGGTTGAGGATGCGCAGGAACGTCGACTTCCCGCACCCCGACGGCCCGATCAGCGCGGTGACTTGCCCCGCGTGCATCGTCAACGACACCCGGTCCAGCACCTTGTGACTGCCGAACCATGCGGAGATTCGGCGCGCCTCGATTTCAGCCAGCGGCGCGGCCGGTGCCCCGTCGCTCCGCGCGTGGTGCCCGTCGGTCTGCGCGGGCAGAACGAGAGTGCTGTCCATCTGCGGCAGGAGGATGGTGTCGTCGGTCGAACCCATTACGCGGTCCTTTGCAGGTCGGTTGTCATCGTCATCTCGCTCACAGCAGGTTGGGCAACAGCCGCGCGATCTGGTCGGTCAGCGTCAGACCGAGAGCGGCGATCACCGGTACGGCGACGATCCACGTCTGCCAGCGACCCCACCGGCGCAGCATCCATGCCGTCAGGAGGGCAGCCGCCACCAGCGCCTGGCCCCACAGCACGACGAAGATCCAGGCCGCACTGTCGGTCCCCATCGGCTCCTCGGACGCAGGCAGGTCCTTGGATACGAGCACGGGCCTGGGGGTCAGTTTGGGGTTCGACGGTTGCAGCCGGTCGGCGTCCAGATCGGCGTCGACCCGCAGGATCCGCGACGGGACCAGGGGCGATCCCTCTGCGGTGACCAGGGTGAGCCGGCTCGGGCTCTTGTTGTCCGCCCTCTGCTGGGGAGGCGGCACCGGATCGCCGGGGCGGCGCGGCCCGAGCACCTTGTAGAAGTGCCGACCCTGACCGGTGGTCACGGTGAAGGTGTCGCCCGCGCGCAGTTCCTTGATGCGACGGAACGGTCCGCCGTACGCCGTCTGCCTGCCCATCACCACACTGATGCCGATCTGACCGGGCAGAACCGTGTCGCGACGATGCCCAGGGCCTGACCTCAGTACGCCGGACGTCGTCCCCTCGCGGATCACCTCGGTCAGACCGAGTTTCGGGATCTCGAGTACGGCGACCGGAGTGCCGAGCGGCAGCAGCTTGCCGTCGTCGCCGGTCGGCGCCACCGGCGCCGTCGCCTTGGCGAGTGACTCTCGGAAGTCGGCGTAGGCGATCTGCTGGTCGCGGTGGTGGCGCACCTGCCCCAGCACGAGCAGGTCCGCGAGAACCCCGAGCAGCAGCGCGGCCAGAATGCCCGTGGTTGCAGCGGGGATACGCCGACGCCGTTTGCGCCGCGGCTTCGCCGGTTCTACGACGGGCGGATCTGCAGCGGGCGGTTCCTCGAGGGCCGGCTGTTCGGCGGCAGGCAGCTCGGTGTCGGTGTCGGTGTCGGTGTCGGTGTCCATTGTGGCGGTCACCGTTTGGCCACCGCCACGGCGGCGGTCGTGACCGTCGCCACGACGACTCGTCCGCGCTTCACGGTGATCAACACCGTCAGTTTCGCGCCGCGATCGGCCGCGGTGACTCGGTACGTCGCGCCGGTGGCTCGCGCGATCGCCTTGCCGTTGCGCAACCACTGGTAGCCACTGACGGTGGCTGCCGGAGACCAGGCACCATGACGGATCGACAGTGTCTGCCCTGCGCGGGCGGGGCCGACGATCGTCGGAAGTCCGCTGAGCACGACGACACTAGTGACGGCTGCGGGCGTGTACCCAGGTCGCATGACGGTGACGGTCACGGTCATCTGCCGCCCCACGTCGCCGACCTTTACCAAGTACTGCGCCGCGGTGGCACCCCGGACGACGGCGCCGTTGCGCCGCCACTGGTAGCGCAAGGCGACCGCCGCACTGTCGCCCCAGCTGCCTGGCACGGCCAGCAGCTTCTGGCCCGCCTCCACCCTGCCGACCACAACCGGCAGGCCTACGGAGCCGAACGTGCCTGCGGTGACTCGCCGTGCCGCACTGGTCGTGGTGGCCGCACCGGCCGCGTTGGTGCCCGTGACCCGGCAGGACAGCAGGCGACCGAGGTCAGCCGCGACGATCCGGTAGGTGCCGCCCGTGGCCCGGGCGATCGGCTGTCCGCCGCGCAGCCACTGCCGGGTGAGCGTCGGCGTACCGCTCCATGCGTCCCTCAGGCATCGGACATCGGTGCCTACTCGCGCCGCGCCGACGACGACCGGCTTGGTCGTGTTAGCGGGCAGGGCCGGCACCCGGCTTTCAACGGGAGCGGCAGGAGCGGCGGTGATGACGTAGGAAACGGCGGACGAGGTCGAGCCCACGAACTCCGCCGCGTTCGTCGGCGTGAACACAGCCTTGATCGCATGCGTGCCGGGCGTCAGGGCAGTGGTGGTGAACTCAGCCGTTCCTGCCGCCAGCGCGACCGGCGAACCCAGGATCGCGGCGCCCTCATCGAGTCGGACCGTCCCCGCTGCTCCTGCACCGGTCACGGTCGCTGTGAACGTCACCGCCGTACCCGCGACCCTTGGGCTCGAAGGCGACGCGACAAGCGTCGTGGTTGTGGCAACCGGCGCCGGACCGACGACGTAAGACACGGCGGTCGAGGTCGACCGGGTGTGGGTAAGCGAGCTGTCCGGCAGGCCTGGCGTGAAGACAGCCGTCAGCGAGTGCGTGCCGACGGTCAGCGCCCTGCTTGTCAGCGTTGCGACGCCGGCATTCAGCGGTGCCGATCCCAGACTGGCTGAGCCGAACTTGAACTGCACGTTGCCGTTCGCCGCAGGGCTCACATTCACGGTGAGTATCACTGCGGATCCCTCAAACGAGCCTCCCGCCGGCGAGACGCTGAGCACCGTCGCCGTCGTGATGGGGTTAGCGATCGTGTAGGAGACCGCGGTCGACGTCGAACCTGTGAAGTTCAACGAGTTGGTCGGGACGAACACCGCGGTCAGCGAATGCACGCCCGTCGTCAGAGCACTGGTCGTGAGTACGGCGACGCCCCCGGTGAGCGTGACGACGCTACCGAGGTCCGTGGTGCCGTATCTGAACTGAACCGTGCCCGTCGCGCCGGCGCCGGTCACGGTCGCCGTGAGGGTGACCGGAGTGCCGAGAATCGCGGCCGCGTCGGGCGACACGCTCAATGCGGTCGTCGTCACGACTGCAGGTGGTTGCGTGATGACGTAGTCGAGGACAGAAGAGACCGACGGATCGAACGCTGCGGCACTGGTCGGCGTGAAAGCAGCGGTGATCGGATGCGTTCCCACCGTCAGTGCCGAGGTTGTCAGCGAAGCTGAGCCGGACGCCAGCGTGACCGGTGCGCCAAGGTTCGTGGCGCCGTCCTTGAACTGAACTGTGCCCGCCGCGCCGGCTCCGGTCACGGTCGCGGTGAAGGTCACGGGCGTTCCGACGTCAGCCGTAGCAGCCGGCGTAGCGGTGAGTGTCGTCGTTGTGTCCACTGCCGGCGTCGCCGTGATCTCGTAGGACAGCGGCGACGACGACGTGGATGGATTGAACGCCGTGGCATCTGCCGGTGTGAACTCTGCGGTGATCGAGTTGGTCCCTGCCGGCAAGGACGACGTCGTCAAAGACGCGGAGCCCGAGGCCACGGAAACCGGCGCCAGGAGGTTGCCCGCGCCGTTCTTGAACTGGACCGTTCCTGCTGCGCCACCGGAAACGGCCGCGGTGAATGTCACCGAGGTACCCTGCGGCCGCGGGCCCGGGGGGGCTGCGGTCAGGGTCGTCGTTGTGTCGGTGGCCGGTGGAGCGATCGTGTAGGCCACAGCGGACGACGTTGAGGGTTGCGACGGCCCGGTATCCGCCGCGAACGTCGCAGTGATCGAGTGTGTGCCGACCGGCAGAGTCGTCGTCGTGAACGAGGCGTTGCCACCGACGACGGTGACGGGCGCGCCCATATCGGCGGCGCCGTTCTTGAACTGCACCTTCCCGGCGTCCAGCGATCCGTCCGCTGCAATGACGGCCGCGCTGAACGTGACCGAGGTCCCTACAACCCGCGGGCTCGGCGGTGCGGCGCTTAACGATGTCGTGGTGCTGTTGTCGGGCGGTGCATCGCTGGCCCAAGCGGTCGGCGATGAGAAGGTCAGCGTGCCGTTGAATTCACCGAAACCCGTGTTCGACGGGCCACCGGGCGCGAGCGAGTTTCGGCAGGTCAGCTCGAGGCGGTACTGGCCACCTAGTGTCGCTGGCGGGCTTTGCGCGTCCGCGAACGCCTGGAAATGGTTCGACAGCGCCACGCGGCGGCCCCCGGACGCGATCGACGGATACGTGGCCTGCCCGCTGTTGGCAACGACGTTGAAGCCAGCCGCAGGGAACCCGGGGCCGTAGAGCCTGACCAGCAGGTGGGTGCCACCCGGGCAGGGACCCGACATCAGTAGGACGGTCGGCGTCAGGTTGTTGCCAGAACCCGGGTCGAAGGACAGCGTTCCCACCTGCGCAGCGTTCGCTGCCGGCGCTGCCGCAAACACCGCACCCGCGCTGAGCAGCACGCTCAGCCCGACCGCGATCCGACGGCGTAGCCCGTTGATGTGCATCGCTGTGCGACCTCTCGGTTTGTCGTGACGTGTTGCGGTTGCCAGAGCAGCCGCCATGTCAGCGGCCGCCGAATGTGAAGTAGCCGCGTCGCCGTCCGAAACGGACCGCTGCGGTTCCCAGCGCCAGCATCAGGCCGGCGATCAACACGAGGCGTGCGAGCTCAGCCCCCGTGTAAGCAAGAACGCCTCCGCCGCCGGACTTTGCACTGTCGTTCGACTGCTTCGCGCCAAGGACGCGGGTTTGCGCCGATGGGCTTGCTGCGGCCCCGGATTGCGACGGGGCGAGCGCGCCACCGGGCTTGGCAGCGGCAGTCCCTGATGGAGCGGAGGACGATGTGGGCGGCGCGACGGCTGCGGCGCTCCCAGGCTTGGCTGGGTCCGTGTTCCGGTACTCGGTCGGCGAGGTGAACCACAGGGACCCACGGAAGTCGCCGAGACTGTCACTACCGAGCTTGGTCTTGCAGGTGGCGACCAGCTCGTACTTGCCCTTGAGTACGGCGGGCGGCTTCTGCTGCTCGGCAAACGCGTGGAGGTGGTTTTGCAGCGGCAGCTCGAACCCGCCGCCGGACGCCTTCGGGTAGATCGACACGGCACTGACCGCGACAACGTTCGCGCCAGCCTCCGGGAAACCGTGGCCGGACACCTTGACCACGACGAAGTCACCGGCGGGGCACGGCCCGGAGGTCACAACCGTGATCGGGGTGAGCGCCACTCCCGTCGCGGGAACGATCTGCAGGGTGCCGTCCTCGGCATGCGCCGCGGTCGCCGAAAGCTGAAGGAGGGTTGCGAAGGTTGCCAGGCCGATCGCCGACAGGCGTGCGGCGCGCGCGAGATTGCTGAGCAGGATGTCCCCCAACGGAACAGGCGGCGGTGTACGCAGCAACGTTCCCGACCCGAGCGGGCCGGGAGTTCGCCATCGGGTTAGCGCCGGATGAACGGCACATGGCCACGAGTTTCCGCACGCTCGAGCTGGCACTAGCTCCCGAACACGGTGAACGTGACCACGCCCGTGTAGACGCCCGCGGGCGTTGACGACGGCGCGTTCAACGTCAGCAGGCCGTTGACGGTGACGGATCCGGTGCCGTTGTCCGCGTGCACCAGCGCGTGTGGCGAGCCCCCAAGCCCCTGCTCGCCAGGCGCGTCCGGAGCAACCGGGGGATTCGCAGCGGGTCGATCCGTAAGGGTGACCGGGTTGGCCGGGCTGAGCCCGTTGCCCGGCGTGTAGACCGCGACAAGATCGGTGAGCCCGACGTTCTGCCCGTTGATCTGGCCACCCGTGCCGTTCGAGAGCGTCTCGGCCACGGCGGACGCCGTCCACGGCATGTTGCCCGCCCTGGAGTCGCTGATGGTGATGTCCTCGAATGGGGCGCTGGCGGTGAAGACCGTGCCGCTGGGGTTCAGAGCGAGTACGCCGAGATCGAGCGGATTCGCTGGTGTGTAAGGGGTATCGATGATGATCGTCCCCGCCGGGACCTCGGCCTGAAGCACTTGCTCGTCGGGCGCTGCGGCTAGCGCAGGCGCCGAGGTGAACGCGACAGCAGGGGAGGTCGAGGGGCCGAACGCCGCGTCATCGCTCGGTGTGAAAGCCGCGGTCACGGAGTGCGGACCCGTCGAAAAAGCCCGGCTTAGTGTCGCGATGCCCGCCGCATCGACCGGCGCCGTACCGAGCGACGTTGCGCCGTCGAGGAACTCGACAGTCCCGAAAGGGGTGGAGCTGCCGGAACTGGCTGACACTGTCGCAGTGAGGGCAGTCGGTTCGACGACTGACGCGCTGGTCGGCGTCGACAGCGTCGTCGACGTCGGCACGGCCGCACTTCCCATGACCCAGTAGGCGAAGTCCGTCGAGGTGATCGTCGTGTACGAGTTGTGCCTCGGCGTGAACATCGGCGTGATCTTCCGGTTGCCGAGCGCCGCGAGAGCGGATGTCGTGAGGCTGAACGCGCCGGCGACGACTGATGTAGTGCCGAGGCTCGTCCCGCCGTCGAAGAGTTCGACTGAACCCTCCGCCTCCGCCGGGCTGACCTGGCCCTCGAACGTGATCGGCGTACCGGCTGCCTGTGGGCTGATCGGTGATGCGGCGGTGATAGCAACCGATGCCGTGTACTCGACCTCTACCTGCTGGTAGCTGGTGGGGCTGCCGAAGTTGATGGCCGCCCTGAACGTGTCGAACACCGCACTGCCACTGCCGTTCTGGCAGGTCGTCACGAAGCGATGAATGCCGGCCAACGGGGCAGGCGGCGCCTCCGCGTCAGCGAGCTCCTGCATCGTCTGCACCAGCGGCACTGATTCGCCCGGCCCCGCCCCGTCGTCCGGCAAGGCGTCGAGGGCAACAACGCCTGACACATCGACTCCGGGATCGCCGGGAAAGCCCGCCCCCGTCATCCACACCTGGATGTGCGTCGAGCCGGCGGAGCAGTCGAACGGCGTCCGCAGCGTCATCGCGGTCACGTTGCTGCCGGCCGCCGGCGACACCGTCTGGCCGCCGAAATCCGCCCGCGCCACGTAGCCCTGCGCTCCGACCGCTCCAATCGCGAGCACGGCTGCCGCGCCGGAGCGCAGCAGCCGTGCCCTTGGGCGATTCAAGGACTGGGGTCCCTCTCCCCCTGTGCGACTCCGGCAGCGGCCCGCTCGCGGGCGCCGTCCTCGTCCCCCCGAATGCTGGTTGATGTCGGCATCGGCGCCGATCCCGTCTCCGGACGCGGACGCCGGCGACGACGTCGTCGCCGCGCCAGCACCGCCCCGACGATCAGCAACAGAACCACGAGCAGGAGCCAAGGGATCGCCCACGAGGAGACGCTCTTGCTTACGGGCGTCATCGGCGGGTTCACGTCCTCGGCGAGGCCGACTGGCACGACCGTGGCGGTCGCCTTGACGCGGATGGTCGGCGCGACTCCCTCGACAACAGTGGAGACGTCGAACGAGCTACCGGGCAGCAACTCCGGGATCTCGGCGAGACCTTTTGCCTGCACACTGGGCCCGAACCAGCTGGCGACCTTGAGGGACTGCTTGCCCGTGAATCTCACGTTTCCGGCGTTGCGGACCCGGTAGCTCACTCGGAGCTTCCCCCGGCCCAGGCCTGCGGGCCCGGAGTAGCTGGACTTCATGTCCTCGATGACGACCTTGGGCTTGAGGGCGCCACTGACTCGGACGCGCAAGCGGGACGCCACGCGCTGTTCGAGCTTGACCGTGTCGCCATTCGGGTTCCTGGCCGCGGTCTCCAGCGACGCGATGACGCCGCCGGTGTGGTCACCGGGCGAGGCGTTCTTCGGCACCACGAGCTGCATCGGTATGACGACCTTCGACCGCGCTTTGACCGTGACCGGCTTGTTGCCGTTGCCGAGCTTGACCCACGACCCGACATCGCGCGGCTTCTCGCTGCCGGTCAGGAGGTCGAACGTCCCGTTCGACGTCGACTTAGCGTCGGTCACGTAGAGGCGAACCGTTACCGGCTCCAGCCCGATGTTGATGACCGCGACCTGGTCGAGCAACTGACCACCTGGCGTCACGCCGTACGAGAAGGACGGTCTGGCATCAGGCTTGCCGGCCGTCGCCGGCTGAACGCCGAACGACGCCCGTTTCGCCGCAGGCTCCTGCGAGTTCTGAACGGCGGGCGGCGCCGGCGCCTGCCACAGCGGTGTCGAGACCGGGTCGGCGTGGGCGGCGGCGAGGGGAAGGGCGGCGAACATCGCCAGTGCTGCGAGGGCAGCTCGCACGGTCCTCATCCGGGAGAGCAGGCTGGTGCGGCGGCTCGAGTGCAGTGTCATCGCGAAGGGGTGTCCGTTTCCTCGCAGTTGTCGGTCATGGCTGTGGGGTGGGGCCGGTTGGGCCCCCCCCCCCCCCCCATGGCGCCGGGGGTAACGCGGGATACGTGGTGGGGGGTTTGCGGGGACAAGCGGGCGGCG
>JBKJZO010000214.1:0-28907 GCA_046715235.1 Mycobacteriales bacterium | reverse complement strand
GACCAGGCAGACGAACTCACCGGGGGACACAGTGAAGTCCACGCCGTCGAGCACCCGCACGTCGCCCTTGCGCGTCGGGAAGTCCTTGACCACACCCCGCAACTTGAGCTGGGCCGTCATCGCACCCACCGCCCGACTCGGTCGCGAAGCAGCCGGAGTGACTGGTCCATCGTCAATCCGATCAGTGCGATGACCACGAGTACGGCGAAGATGCGGTCGGTCTGCATGAACCGTTGCGAGCGGACAATCCGGTAACCCAGACCTGACGTCGAAGCGATCACCTCGGCCACCACGACGATGTTCCAGGCAGCCGCGGCGTTGACCCGCATCGCGTCGATCATGCCGGGGAGCGCGTGCGGTACGAGCACCTTGCGCAGCACCTCGCCGCGCCTCGCACCGAGGGTGTAGGACACCTCGAGCAGCTCACGCGGGACGACTCGCACGACATCGGCGGTCATCAGCGTGTTGAAGAAGACAACCCCGAGGATGATCAGGCCGATCTTCGAGGTCTCGCCCAGGCCCAGCCAGAGGATGAACAGTGGACTGAACGCGGCCGCCGGCAGGTACCTCAACAAGCTGATCATCGGCTCGGCCGCAGCCTGCGCAGCGCGGAACGAGCCCATCAGGATGCCCATCGGCACCGAGATCGCGATTGCGATCCCGAATCCGATGCCGACCCGGCTGATGCTCGCGGCGGCGTCGGTCCAGAGCTCACCGGAGGCAATCATGTCGCCGAGTGCGGCGACGACAGCCGCGGGCGTCGGCAGGAACTGCTTCTTCTTCACGACCCCGCTGATGCTCAACAGCGTCCAGGCCGCGAGTGGGACCAGTATCGAAGCGATAGACAGCACCCACGACGCGGAAATCGAGATCGGCTCGCGTATCGCGAACAGCCGCGGCTCGCGGGACGGCCGCCGCCGAGGCAACTGCGGCCAGTCGTCCCGCGCCGCGCCCGCCCGTCCCTCTGGCGTCGCCGAGGGAAGTTCGGGCGACGCCAGTTCCGGGTCCGCCGGGATCACCCCTTGACCGCCTTCACGAAGCTGTCGTCGAACAGGCCCTCGGCTGACGGCTTCTTGTCGGTGAGGCCGGACGATACGAGGAAGTCGCCGATCTCAGCAGCCTGCTTGCCCAGCGGCGACGTAGCGGCGTCCGGGGCGAAAGCCGCGAGGTTCTGGTCGAGCGTGAAGATGCTCGTGCCCTTGTCGTAGTCGAGGTACTCGGCGTCGGTGACGCCGGCCTTCTTGGCCATGATCGACACTGCTTCGTCCTTGTTCGCGGCGATCCACGCCAGAGCGTCGAACCACGTTTGTACGACGGCCTGCACCTCCGCCGGGTGCTTCGCCGTGAACTCGGACGTGAAGACCAGGTGGTCCGGAATGGCCCCGGGGTGGTCGGCGGACGTCGCGATCGCCTTGCTGTCCTTGAGGCCGAGCGCCGTCGTGGTGAAGGGTGCAAACACGCCGACTGCGTCGACCTTGCCCGCCACGAACGCCGCGGCAGCGGCATCCGTCAACAACGGCACGAACGTGATGTCCTTTTCGGTCAGGCCCGCCTTCTTCAGCGCGAGCAACAGCAGGTAGTGGTCGACCGTGCCCTGTTCCGCCGCGACCTTCTTGCCCTTGAGCTCGGCGACGCTGTTGATGCCTGGCTTCGCGATGATCTGGTCGTTCCCGGTCGAGTTGTCGTTGACCAGGACGATGGATTGTTTGGCGCCGCCGCTCACCGACGCGAGCGTGTCATTGAGGGTCTGACTGTTGGCGTCGACCTTGCCCGCGGCGAGCGCGTTGAGGCTGTCGGTGTAGCTGTCGAAGTACTTCAGCTCCACCTCGACGCCGTTTTTCTCGAACAGGCCCTTGTCGGCCGCGACTTGCCACGGGAACCAGCCCGGCCAGGCGCTGAACGCGAGCGTCACCTTCGTGCCTGCCGCCGCGGGCGTCGTAGCCGCAGCTGTCGCCGCAGCGGAGTCGGACGGCGTGTCCGCTGCCTTGGGCTTATCGCTCCCACAGGCGCTAAGGGCGAGCACGCCCGCGAGTGCGGTCGCTGTAAGAAGTGAGACGGGGCGCTTCATGCTGGCTCCTGGTCCTCGATCGGGCTAGCGCCCGCCGCTCTTCTTGGGCAGATGGCCGCCTCGGACGAGGCAGCCCAGGGTGTCGCAGATGACGCGCGTTGCGATGAGCGAGGTGATCTCCGCGTTGTCGTACGGCGGCGAGCATTCGACGATCTCGATGCCGGCCAGCGGTTTGGCGCCGGCGATGATCTGGATGAACTTGAGCACCTCGCGGGGCAGGAACCCGCCCGGCTCGGGCCAGCCCGTCCCTGGAACGAAAGCCGCGTCCAGGCAGTCCACGTCGAACGACAGCCACACCGCTTCCGCGCCGTCCCACGCGACCTCGAGGGCACGCTCCGCGGCGGCTTCGACACCCATCTCCACGCAGTCGGTCACGGTCATGATCGTCGTGCCGCGCTCGCGGCCGACTTTGACGCCGGGGCGCGGGGCCTGCCAGCCGCCGATGCCGATCTGAACGAGGTTCTTCGGCGGCACGTTGGGCAGGTCCGTCGCGTGGAACCACGGCGTTGTGTGCATCCGCTCGTCGAGGTCGGTCTCCTGCGTGTCGACGTGCCGGTCGAAGTGGATGATGCCGAGGTTGCCCGAGAGGTGTTCGGCGACGCCGCGCACCGTCGGATAGCCGATCGAGTGGTCGCCGCCGAGCACGACAGGGAACGCGCCGGATGAGTAGACGTGACTCACGGCCTTCGAGATCTGATCGAACGTCTTCTCGATGTTGCCAGGGATCGTGAAGATGTCGCCGAGGTCGCCGATGGTGATCGACTCGCGCAGGTCGACGCCGAGTTCGAAGCTGTACGGGCCGTAGAGAGCGGAGATCTTGCGGATCCCCTGCGGGCCGAAGCGTGTGCCCGACCGGTACGTCGTGCCGCCGTCGAACGGCGCGCCGAGCACCGCCACGTCGTACTCGCCGCAGCGGCGCACGTCCTCGACGTACGGCGCTTTGAGGAAGGTGTTGATGCCGGCGAAGTGCGGCAGTTCCCCCCTGGAAAACGTCGGGATGCTCCGGTCGACGATGGAGTCGGCACCCTGCAGCCCGAGTTCCAAGCCACGCGCGACTTCGCGTTCCCACATGGTCGTCGGTAGTTCTGCCTCGGCGGCAACCGCGAAAGCCGCCTCGGGACCGTAGTTCTCGTGCGGGTGGAACGCGCCCAAGACTCACCTCATCTGTTAACGGCGGAACAGCGGAACGCTCCCCAAGCCGACGCCGGGCCAGTCAATGGCTGGCGTGTTTCCGGCACGTGTGCTGCCGCGTTTCGAGTTCGTTAACTCGCGACGCGGCTACAGCGCAGTGGGCAATGTCAGTACGCCGTTGGGTTGCGTGGGCGGCAGGCCGGCCATCGCGCAGACCACGTCGCAGAACGCCTGTAGGTGCGGCGTGAGGTCGTCGTCCTCGGGCGTCCATGAGCACCGCAGCTCGATCTCGCTGGTGTCGGGATCCTCGACCATCGCCCCGAAGCGACTCGACGACGTACGCGTCACCGTGCCGCCCGTCGCGTGGTGGCGCGCGCCGTGCGCATCGAGGGCGTCGAGCAGCCACGACCAGCCGACCTCGGCAAGCAGCGGGTCCGCGCCCATGTCGTCGTCGACGTCCGCCGATACGAACGCGGCGATTCGAGTGCTTCCGTCCCACGCTTCGTTGCCGTCAGGGTCGTGCAGCACGATGAATCGGCCGCTCGCGAGATCGAGGTCGTCCCGGATGACTTCCGCGCTGAGGGCGAAGGCGTACGGCGCCAGCCGGGTGGGTGCCGCGATCTCCCGCAACGTCACCCGGGTCCCCTGTTCCGCCTCGCGCAGGCCGGTGACCGCGCGGCGGAATGCCTCCGGCGGTTCCTCCGGCTCCAAGGATGGGGGCATGTTCGGAGGTTAGGCCCAGGAAACCTGCTGTGTCCGGAAGGCGCGCGCCCGTAGTGTCGGGCGTCGTGATCCAGACCCCGCCGGACTCAGCCGGATGCTAGGCGCGCTGCTCGCTCTCGCCTCGGGCATCGTCTGGGGGACCGCGGACTTCCTGGGCGGCACGCTGTCACGCCGGCTGCCGCTCGTCACCGTGCTGGCCGCGTCGCAGGGGGTCGCCCTCGCGTTGCTGCTCGTCGTCGTACCGGCTTCGGGCGCTTTGCACGAGCCGGGGCTCTACCTGCTCTGGGGGTCAGGTACCGGGACGGTCGGACTGGTCGCGCTCGCCGCGTTCTACCGTGCGCTGGCCGACGGGACGATGGGGGTTGTCGCGCCGATCGCGGCGACCGGCGTGGTCATTCCGGTGGTCGTGGGGTTGGCAGGCGGGGATGCGCCCTCGTCCTGGCAGGTGGCGGGCATTGCCCTTGCGGTGGTTGGCATCGTGCTCGCGTCCGTAGGCGAAGTCTCTCGAGGGGGCGCCAACGCCTCGCGCTCGATCGCGCTGGCACTGGTTGCCGCGATCGGCTTCGGCACCGTGCTGGTCTTCATCGAGCGCGGCAGCCAGGTCAGCGTCGGGATGACGCTCATCGCGACGCGGCTGACCGGAGCTGTTTTCACGGTGCCGATCGCGATCTTCCTCGCGCGCCGGCGACCGGCTGGCAACTGGCAAGTGGACTGGAAACTGCTGGCCGCCGTCGGCCTGGCGGACGTCGGCGCCAACGCGCTGTTCGGGAGCGCCGCGCGTGAGCAGGACCTCTCGATCGTCGGCACACTTGCGTCGCTCTATCCGGTCTTCACGGTGTTGCTCGCCAGGCATCTGCAGCACGAGCGGCTGACTCGGGTTCAGGCCGCGGGGGTCACCACGGCGTTCGTCGGTGTCGCGCTCATCGCGGCGATGTAGAAGACGACGTCACCGCCGACGTACGCCGTGCCGCACTCGAGGCAGACGAGCTCGGGGCATTCTTCGGGATGGTCGACGCACGTCGGACGCTCGAAGTCGACGTGGGTCTCGCACTGTGCGCACCAACCGGACGCCAGCTCCACGGGACACCTCTCTCGTTCACTCGTGCTCGTGGGTTTCATGCTGACAAGGGGGTCCGACAAAAACCGGCAAGCGCGGCGGCGTGTCGCACATCTGTTCGAATCGGCGCGCCACCTCGGCGCGCGGCACCTGTGACGCCGTGGGACCATTGAGAAGTGACTCACCCCGCAGCGGCTCCCCATCCGGCGGCACGCGTGGACCTGGCGAAGTCACCGTTCCTGCTCGCCTGCAGCGGCGAGCGCGGCGAGCACACGCCGGTCTGGTTTATGCGTCAGGCCGGGCGTGCGCTGCCCGAATACCGCGCGCTGCGCAAAGGCACGCAGATGCTCGACAGCTGCATGACGCCCGATCTGGTCACCGAGATCACGCTGCAGCCGGTCCGTCGCCTCGGTGTCGACGCGGCCATCTTGTTCAGCGACATCGTGGTGCCGCTGAAGGCGATCGGCATCGACCTCGACATCGCTCCGGGCATCGGACCGGTGGTGGCGCAGCCGGTGCGCGGTGACGACGATCTCGCCCGGCTGCGGCCGCTCGAACCAGACGCCGACATCCCCTACATCACCGAGGCTGTGCGCACGCTGGTCGGGGAGCTCGACGTACCGCTCATCGGGTTCGCGGGAGCGCCGTTCACGCTCGCGAGCTACCTCGTTGAGGGCGGCCCGTCCAAGAACCACGCCCGCACCAAGGCCCTGATGTACGCCGAACCGCAGGTTTGGGCGCGCCTGCTCGACCGGCTCGCCGACATCACCCTCGCCTTTCTGCGCACCCAGGTGCTGGCCGGCGCGTCCGCGATCCAGCTCTTCGACTCCTGGGTGGGTGCCTTGGCCCCGGCCGACTACCGCCGCTTCGTCCTGCCGGCGTCCGCGAAGGTTTTCAGCGGGCTGGCCGATCTGGGCGTGCCGCGGATCCACTTCGGCGTCGGCACGGGCGAGTTGTTGCCCCTCATGGCCGACGCGGGCGCCGACGTCGTGGGTGTCGACTGGCGGGTCGCGCTCGACGAAGCCGCCCGTCGCGTGCCGGGCAAGCCGTTGCAGGGCAACCTCGATCCGGTCGTGCTGCTCGCGCCCGTGCGCGTCATCGACGAGCGAGTGACGATGGTTCTCGACGACGCGCGCGACCTGCCGGGCCACATCTTCAACCTCGGCCATGGCGTGCTCCCGGAAACCGATCCCGACATGCTCAAGCGCGTCGTCGACCTGGTGCACGAGAAGACCGCGTGACCGTCGGCGTACTCGTCATGGCTTATGGCACACCCGCCTCGCCCGACGACGTCGCGTCCTACTACACACATATCCGGCGCGGCCGGCCCCCGACCGCGGAGCAGCTCGCCGACCTCGAGCGCAGGTACGACGCGATCGGCGGGATCTCACCGCTGTTGGAGATCACCCGCCGGCAGTGCGCGCGGCTCGCGTCCGCACTCGGCGACGGCTACGTCGTCGCGCTCGGCCAGAAGCACGCATCGCCGTTCATCGAGGACGGAGTCGCGGAACTCGCCGATGCCGGGGTCGATGCGATCGTCGGGCTCGTGCTCGCTCCGCACTACTCGGCGTTCAGCGTCGGTCAGTACGCCGACCGCGTGCAGTCGGCCGCGACCGCGCGCGGTCTCGCCGCGTCGACGGTCGAGTCGTGGAATCTCATGCCCGCCTACCTCGCCTTTCTCGACCGCGCGGTGCAGAACGCGCTGAGCACACTGCCGCCGGACGCAGAAGTGGTCTTCACCGCGCATTCGCTGCCGCAGCGCATCACCGAGAGCGGCGACCCCTACCCTTCGCAGGTGCGCGAGACAGCGGAGACGGTTGCCACCCGCCGCGCGCTCGACCGCTGGTCGACGGCCTGGCAGAGCGCGGGCCGCACGGCGGAACCGTGGCTTGGCCCCGACATCCTCGACGTGGTGCGGGGTCGCGCCCTCGCGGGCTCGCCGGGTGTCGTCGTCTGCGCCTGCGGTTTCACCGCCGACCATCTGGAAGTGCTGTTCGACCTCGACATCGAGGCGAGTGCGCTGGCCGGTTCGCTTGATCTGCCCTTCGCGCGCACAGCGTCGATCAACGACGACGAGGCGGTGTTCGCCGGGCTCGCCGACGTCGTACGCCGGGAGGCGCCGACGCCGTAACGCCTTAGGGTTCGCTCGGTCCGGCTGGCGCGACAACTTCCACGGCCTGAGTCCGCGGGCCCCGCCGGCGTACTGCCCACCAGATCAGCAGGGCCAGCAGGGCGACGGCCCCGAAGGGGAGCAGGGCACCGGTCGCGGTTGCGATCACCGTGGCCGTCGACGCGAAGGCGTCCACGCCTGACTTCAGGCCGCCCATGAAACCGGTCGCCTCCTTCTTCCGCGATCCGGGCAGCGACTTCGACCGTTCCGTCTCCGGTCCGATGCTCAACGTGATGGTCGAGCGGGCGGCGCGCTCCTTGAGTGATTCGACCTGTCCGGTCATCGACTGGATCTCGGCATCGCGCGCCGCGAATTCGCGTTCGAGAGCCACCAGATCGGTGATCTTCTCCGCCCGCGCGATGAGTGCGCGGATCTTCTCAGCGCTGTCCTTGGCTGCGCGGATGCGCCCCTCGACGTCGGCGATCTGCCCGGTGACGTCCTCTGTCGTGGTGGTGCTCTCCACGACGGCGCCGAGATTGCCCAGGGAGGTGACCAGCTCGTCGAAAGCTCCCGGCGTCACGCGGAACGTGATCGTGGCGGACCGTGCCGTGCCGACGCCGGCCTGCTGCTCCGACGACACGTCAGCGCCGACGGCTTGCGCGCGAGCGACCGCGTCGTTGCGGGCCTTGGCCACGTCCTTGGTCTCGATGGAGATCGCGGCGTTTTTGATGATGTGCTCGCGGCCGGTCTGCGCGCGGGCCTGCACCAGGACGGTGCTCTTGGCCGCGGACTGCCCGCCGTCGACGTTCGCCGCGTCACCGTCAGCGTCTTGACGCTCCTCTGATGGCGCCGACAGCCGCGCCGCTTTGGGCGCGCTGGTTGAAGCGTCTTTCGCGTCTTTCGCGTCATCGCCGCAGGCCGCCGCCCCGACCAACAATGCGATTGCCAGGCCGGCGACAACTACCTGACGGCGCATGTGGTACTCCTCGAACTCGCGGCGGTTGCCACTTAGACGCGTCCGACCAGGCTAGCGGTTCCATCGAAGTCGTGGGTCTCGTTCGCGACGCGAGAGGATCTCGTTTCGTGGAGACACATCAGCGACACGTCGTCGTCCTAGGCGGTGGCATCAGCGGCCTCGCCGCTGCGTACGCACTGACCTCGGATGCACCGCGCGGCACTCGCGTCACCGTCGTCGAAGCCAGCGACCGGCTCGGGGGAAAGCTGAGAACCGACGAGTTCATGGGCCGGCCGGTCGACTGCGGCGCCGACGCCTTTCTCGCGCGGGTGCCGGGCGGCGTCGCGCTGGCCGAGAGCCTCGGACTGACCTCGGCGCTGATCAGCCCGGCGAGCCAAACGGCCTACGTGTACGCCGGCGGCCGGCTACGCGCGCTGCCCCCCGGCACGTCGTTGGGAACGCCAGTTCGCCTGGCACCATTGGCGAAATCGCGGGTGCTCTCGCCGATTGGTCTCGCCCGGGCAGCGCTCGAGCCGCTGCTGCCAGGCGATCCGCTCGACGGCGATGTCGCCATGGGCGACCTGATCGCGCGCCGGTTCGGCCGGCAGGTACGCGATCGGCTCGTCGACCCGCTGCTCGGCGGTGTTTACGCGGGATCGGCCGCCGCGATGAGCGTCGAAGCGACCTCGCCGGACGTCGCGAGAGCCGCGCGAGAGTCGCGCAGCATCCTGCTCGGCCTGCGCCGCACTGCCGCGGCACCGGCGAGCGGTCCGGTATTTCACTCGTTCGCGGGCGGTATGTCGGTGCTCGTCAACGCACTGGCCGAAGCGTTGCACGCCGCCGACGTCACGGTCCGGCTGCGCGCCCAGGCAACCGAACTTGCCCGCACGAACGATGGTTGGCGCGTCCGGATCGGTGACGAACGCGGACTCAGCTCTACCAGCGGCGAACTGCACGCGGACGCCGTCGTCATCGCCCTGCCGGCGTTGCCCGCATCGCGGTTGTTGCGCGGCGTCGCGGACGCCGCCGCGAGCGAGCTCGCCGCCATCGAGTACGCCAGCGTCGGCATCGTCACGCTCGCCTATTCGCGCCAGGTGGTCACGATCCCCGGCAGCGGCTTCCTGGTCGGCGCCCGCGAAAGACGCGTGACCAAGGCGTGCACGTGGATGTCGCATAAGTGGCCGCACCTTGCCGGCGATGTCGACATCGTGCGGTGCTCGGTCGGGCGGGCGGGCGACAACGACGCGCTGCGGCGCGACGACGGCGACCTGGCCGACGCCGTACACCAGGACCTGCGCGACATCATGGGACTGCGTTCGCTGCCGGTCTCATACCGAGTCACGCGGTGGGGCGGGGCGCTCCCTCAGTACGCCGTCGGCCACCTCGACCGGGTACGCCGGATCGAGACGTCGATCTCGGCCCAACCCGGGCTCGCCGTGGCCGGAGCCGCATACCGCGGCATCGGCATTCCGGCGTGCATCGAGTCGGGACAGCGCGCCGCGGCCCGCATCGCGCAGCAGTTGAGGGATGGGACAATCGCTGCTGGCGAAGGGAAGCACACCGATGGCTGAGTCGACCAAGACCGCGCGGGAGCTCAACGAGGAGATCCTCTACCTCATGTACGCGGTGTTCCGGGTGCGCACAGACGTGCCCGGTCTGGCCGGCCGGGAGCGCGAGACGGCCGCCGAGGAAGCCGAGCAGCTGTTCGAGTCGATGTCGGGCAAGGGCGTCTACACCAGGGGTTCGTACGCCGTCAGCGGCTACCGCGCAGACGCCGACGTGTTGATGTGGTGGACCTGCCCCGACCCCGACGTGCTCCAGGAGACCTACCAGCGCTTCCGCCATACCCGTCTGGGCTTTGTGCTCGAACCCGTGTGGTCGGTGGTCGGCCTGCATCGCCCAGCCGAGTTCAACCAGAGTCATATCCCGGCGTTCGTGCGACGTGAGGAGCCGCGCCGCTACCTGTGCGTCTACCCGTTCGTGCGCTCGCTCGAGTGGTACCTGCTCGACCCGGGGGAGCGGCGGGGGATGCTCTCCGAGCACGGGCAGATGGCGCGTGAGTATCCCGATGTGCGCTCCAACACGGTGGCGTGCTTCGGCCTCAACGACTACGAGTGGCTGCTCGGCTTCGAAGCTGACGAGCTGCACCGGATCGTCGACCTGATGCGTCACCTGCGCGGCGCTGCCGCCCGTCGGCACACGCGCGAGGAGATCCCGTTCTACACCGGCGTTCGCAAGCCGATCGCCGAGATCGTCGCCGACCTGCCGTAGTGAGCGTCGAGCCCCCGACCGACCGTCCGGGCGGCGGTCCGCGTCGTTACAGCGGCAAGGTGACCGCGCTCATCGTGCTGGCGATCGTCGCCGTCTTCGTCGCCCTCAACCTCATGTCTGACAAATTCATCCCGCAGCCCGACCGTCCGGTCCCCACGCCGACCATCGTGACCACGACCCCGTAGCAGTCCCTTCGTGATCACTTTGTCAATCTCGCGCCGGTCTCCCAGCGCGAATCTGCCTCGGCAGTTTGACAAACAGATCAACTTCGTCGGAATGGGGGTCTGGACGCGCATTCTATACTGAGTATCATACGCAGTATCCGACGGTGGGAGACCTGACATGAGCGTTCGTCACGCGCTACTCGCACTGCTCCGCGAGGGCCCGAGCTACGGGCTGCAGCTGCGGCAAGAGTTCGAGGCGCGGACGGGTGAGGTCTGGCCCCTCAACGTCGGTCAGGTCTACACGACTTTGCAGCGTCTCGAGCGCGACGAGCTGGTCGAGTCCGAAGGCGTGGAAGGCCCGCAGAAATCGTTCCGCATTACGGCCGCCGGCGAGCGTGAACTCGACGGATGGCTGCGCACCCCACCCGACCTGGACGCGCCGCCACGCGACGAACTCGTCATCAAGGTGCTCATCGCAATGACGCTCCCAGGCGTCGACGTGCGCGAGCTGCTTCAGGTGCACCGGCGGCACCTCGTCGAACTCATGCAGCGCTACACGCGGATCAAAGGCGCGGCGTCGCCGGCGGACGTCGGACTCGCGGTCGTCGCCGACGCAGAACTGTTCCGGCTCGAGGCGGTCGTCCGCTGGCTCGATGCGACGGAGGGTCGACTCAAGCGCGCGCCCGCCATACCGGCAGAGAAGATCTCGCAACCCGCACCCACACGTGCAGCCACATCGGCGGCGCTGCGATGAGCGGCGTGCTCGAGCTTCGCGCCGTCACCAAGGTCTACGGGACCGGCGCGTCAGAGGTCCACGCGCTGCGCGGTGTCGATCTCGTTGTCGATGCGGGCGAACTGGTCGCTGTCATGGGGCCGAGCGGGTCCGGCAAGAGCACTCTGCTCACGATCGCCGGCACGCTGGAAGAGGCGAGCAGCGGCGAGGTGCTCATCGGCGGCACCAATGTTGCCGCGATGCGGCCAAACGACCGGGCCCGGGTACGCCGCCAGTCGATCGGCTACGTGTTCCAGGATTTCAACCTGCTGGCCGGACTGACGGCGGTCGAGAACGTCTCGCTGCCGCTCGAACTGGACGGCACTACGGCGAAGAACGCCCGACGCGCCGGACTGGCCGCGCTGGCGCAACTCGGACTGGTCGACCGAGCCAATCACTACCCGGACCAGCTCTCGGGCGGCGAGTCGCAGCGTGTTGCCATCGCCCGCGCCATTGTCGGGACCCGCGCCCTGCTGCTCGCCGACGAGCCGACTGGGGCGCTCGATTCGCTCAACGGCGAGGCGGTCATGCGGCTGCTGCGCGAGGCGTGCACTCGTGGCGTCGCGGGCGTCCTGGTCACCCACGACGCGCAGCTCGCCTCCTGGGCCGACCGGGTCGTGTTCCTGCGTGACGGCAACGTGGTCGACCAGACCAGCCGGCCCGCGGGGCCCGAATCGCTGCTCGTTCCGCAGCCCGGCCAATGACGACGCCGACACTCGTGCGACCGACCGACACCCCGCAGGGCAATGGCGGCCGGCCGGCACGTCGCGCGATCGTGCGCTGGGCCTGGCGGCTGGTACGCCGTGACTGGCGGCAGCAAGCCCTGATCCTCGCGCTGCTCACGCTGTCCATCGCGGTGGCCGCTGCGGCGTCATCGGCGGTGTACAACATGCCACCCCCGAGCAACGCCGAGCTCGGTACGGCAAACCACGCAGTCCTGCTCCGGCAGGACGACGCCGATCCCGGACTGTTGGCGCGCAATCTCGCCGTGGTGCGTGCCAGGTTCGCCGCCACCGAGCTCATCACGCGGCGCTTCGCTCCGATCCCCGGTTCGACCGAACAACTCGAGCTGCGCGGTCAGGACCCCCAGGGACCACTAGGCCGCCCGCTGCTGCGTCTGCGCGACGGGAGGTATCCGACCGCGGAGGGCGAGACCGCGATCACCGACGGCTGGGCGACGGCGTTCGACATCGGCGTCGGGAGCGATCTGCAACTCGAGGGGCTGGCGTTGCAGGTCGTCGGCATTGTCGAGAACCCGCTGGAACTGTTCGACGAGTTCGGATTGGTGCCGCCTTCGGAAAAGGACGTGGCGTCGGCGCGGATTCTCGTTCGTGCGCCCGACGACGTGTTCGACGAGTTCGGGCGCAATGCACCCGCGGGGTTCGGCTTCCAGCGTCCGCTCCGCGCGGCGGGGGCAGACTCGGCAGCGATCGGCGCGCTCGTGCTGTCAACCCTCGTGCTCCTGCTCGTGGCGCTCGTGTCGGCGGCCAGCTTCACCGTCATCGCGCAACGCCGGATGCGCCAGATCGGCATGCTCGCCGCCATCGGTGCGACCGAAAAGCACCTCAGGCTCGTGATGGTCGCCACCGGACTCGTCATCGGAGTCGTTTCCGCGCTGGCGGGAGCGGTGCTGGGCGTCGCGCTGTGGGTCGCCGGAGCACCAATGCTCGAACCCGTCGCCCAGCACCGGATCGACCCGCTGAACCTTCCGTGGTCGGTCCTCATGGCGCTGGTCGTTCTCGGTGTCGCCACCGCTACCGCCGCCGCCTGGATGCCGGCGCGGGCCGCAGCGCGCATCCCGGTCACGGCCGCGCTCATGTCGCGACCACCGCGATCGCGACAGACGCATCGATCCGTCGTACTCGCCGTGGTGTTCGTCGCCGCGGGACTTGGTTGCCTCATCATCGGCGACGAGAAGCAGGCGATCTGGATGGTCGCCGGGATCATCGCGACGGGGCTCGGTGTCCTGTTCGCCAGTCCGCTCGCGGTCCGTGCTCTCAAGGTTGTGGCGCCGCGCACACCCGTCGCGAGCCGGCTGGCGATGCGCGACCTCGCCAGGTACGAAGCGCGGTCTGGGACGGCGCTCGCCGCGATCAGCCTGTCGCTCGGTATGGCGGTTGCCATCGTCGTCGTCACAACCGCTGCGGGCGATACCGCCCAGACCGGCAACTTGTCTGATCACCAGCTGTTCATCCGGACGCCGACCGACTGCCCCTGCGTGGTGGCGCAGCACACAGCTGCCGAGATCGCGCAGTTTCAGACTGCCGTCGACGCGATGCTTCCTGGCCTCGACAGCGCAACTGTGGTGCCGCTCGATGTCGCTGTCGCTGCGCAGTCCGAGGAGAGCAGTGCGGGCCAGCCGGTCCGTCCGGTCGTCACGGTCGGCAGGCGGATCAGTGCGTCGAGTCTGCGCGAATCCGGTCAGCTCTACGTCGGTACTCCGCAGCTGCTCGCTTACCTGCGCATCGACCCGGCCAAGGTCGATCCTGCGGCCGACGTGCTGACATCGCAGACCGGCGAGCTCGAGTACGTCGGTGGCGCGCCGAGCACGCCGCACGAGGGGTCCGGACCGCGCAAAGTCGAGGTACCGGCGCCCCCACCGCAGTTTCACTCCGCGCCCCTCGCAACAAGCCTTTATACGACGCCGCCGAGGTCTGTCATCACGACAGCGGCGCTCGCCCGGCTGCGCTGGCAATCGATGCGTGTGGGCTGGCTCGTCGAGTCGCGGCAGGTGCTCAGCGCGCAGCAGGTCGCAACAGCGCGCGCCGCAGCTGTCCGCGCGGGTCTGATCGTCGAAGCGAGGCGGAACCAACGTGGCCTCGAGACGACGAGATCCGGTGCGACCGCCGCGGGCATTCTCCTGGCGCTAGCTGTGCTTGCCATGACCGTCGGGCTCATCCGCAGCGAAGCTGCGGGCGACCTCAGGACGCTGTCCGCGACGGGAGCGTCCAGCCGGGTACGCCGCTCACTCACCGCCACGACGGCCGCGGCGATGGCGGTGCTCGGCGTCGTACTCGGCACGACCGTTGCCTACCTCGCGCTGATAGCGGCGTATCGCAGCGATCTGAGTCGACTCAGCCGTGTTCCGTTTCTCTATCTTTCGCTGATCGCCGTCGGTGTCCCGGTCCTGGCGTACGCCGCGGGGTGGCTGTTCGCGGCGCGTGCGCCGGAGTCACTTGGACGGCACGCGCTGGACTGACTTCCGGGATAGCGTCGCCGACATGGCGTCGCCGTTCACCGAGATCGAGGTCTCAGGGCACCCGATCAAAATCACCAATCCCGACAAGGTGTATTTCCCCGAGGTCGGCGTCCGCAAGATGGACCTCGTCGAGTACTACGTCGCTGTCGGTGAAGGCATCGTGCGCGCTCTGCGCGAGCGGCCGACGTACCTCCAGCGGTTTCCTGAAGGCGTTACGGGCGAGGAGGTCTATCAGAAGCGGCTGCCCAAGCACGCGCCCGAGTGGATGCAGACGGTGCACATCACGTTCCCCAGCGGGCGCAGTGCGGATGCGCTGTGCGTGACCGACGTCGCCGACGTCGTATGGGCTGCGCAGCAGTCGACGATCACCTTCCACCCGTGGCACACCCGCGCCGACGACACCGACCATCCCGACGAGTTGCGCATCGACCTCGACCCGCAGCCGGGCACCGACTTCGAGGACGCGCGCCGGGTCGCGCTCAACGACTTGCGGCCATTGCTCGACGAGCTTGGCTTCATCGGTTTCCCCAAGACCTCCGGCGGCCGCGGCCTGCACGTCTACGTGCGGATCGAGCCGAAGTGGACGTTCACCGAGATTCGGCACGCCGCGATCTCACTGGGGCGCGAGCTCGAGCGGCGCGCGCCGATGGAGGTGACGACCAAGTGGTGGAAGGAAGAACGCGGCCAGAGACTGTTCTTCGACTACAACCAGAACTCACGCGACCGCACCATTGCCAGTGCCTACAGCGCCCGTCGTACGCCGATCGCGACCGTCTCCGCGCCGCTCACGTGGGACGAGCTGCCCGACGTACACCCCAATGACCTGACGGTGCGCACTATGCCGCAGCGGTTTGCCGAACTCGGTGATCCGCACGCCGCAATAGATGACAAAGCGCACGACATCACCACATTGCTGGAGTGGTACGCGCGCGACGAAGCGGCTTTGGGTGACATGCCGTATCCGCCCAACTACCCCAAGATGCCGGGCGAACCGATGCGCGTGCAGCCGAGCCGGGCGCGCAATCCGGAGTGATCGTTTGTACGCCGATCCGCCGTGTACGCTCGCGCGACGGAACGGGGGAGTCGTCATGAAAAACCGCGAAGGTTCGATGAACGCCGTGCCTCAACTTGATCGCGCCGGGCGACGATGCAGCGCGGCCGCGCTCTGTGCCTCGCTAGCTATCGGGAATCTCCTCGCAGGCGCCTCACCTGCGACCGCACTGAAGCCGATCGCGGCGCAGTATCAGCAGCAGGTGAAATTGAGCTGGCGCCTCACCGACGACCATGGCGACGCACTCGGCAGCCGCGATGTCGTCGTGGTCGTCCGCGCAAAGCGCGTCAAGACGTGGCGCGCGTATGCGCATGCGGTAACCGATCAGAAGGGCGTCGTGCGCATCACCGCCCGTGCGCGGGTCAGCAGCGAGTTCGCCCTGCGCTACTCGCTCGGCACTGGAAAGACCAACGTGGTCGCCGCCCCGATCGTGGTCGACGTCAGCAGCCTGGTGACTGCCGCGTTCTCGACACGCACGGTGCAACGGGGGTCGGCGGCAACGATCGCCGGTTCCGTACTGCCCACGAAGCCCGGTGCGCCGGTCCACCTGCAACGCCTCGTCGGCAACGCCTGGACGCACGTCGCCACCGACGAGCTCGACAGTGGTGGCAAGTTCTCCTTCGAGGTCAGGGCGACGCTGACGGGGCGCAGCTCGTATCGGGTGATGAAGCCGGCCGACAGCGCAAACATCGCGGGCGTCAGCGCAGTCCTGAGCCTCCTCGTCAGGTAGCTGTCTGCTGCCCGGCGAGCAGGTCGCTGAGGTTGGTCAGCAGCGGCGTCTCGAGCTGCGCGTAGGTGCATGTCGTCGGGTCGCGGTCGGGGCGCCAGCGCTGGAACTGCGTGGCGTGCCGGAAGCGGTCGCCCTGCAGGTGGTCGTACGCGACTTCTATTACCAGCTCGGGTCGCAACGGCTCCCACGACAGGTTCTTGCCGGCGTTCCAGCGGCTCTGTGCCCCCGGCATGCGCTGCGACTCGCTCTCGAGCCCTGCCCATTCGGCCCAGGGATGGTCGGCGAGCGCATCAGTGCGGTACGGCGCCAGCTCGTCGACGAGCTCGGCCCGCCGTTTCATCGTGAAGCTCGCCGCGACACCGACGTGATGGAGGACGCCGTTGTCGTCGTACAGCCCGAGAAGCATTGACCCGATCACGCCGCCGCTCTTGTGCCAGCGGAATCCAGCAACTACGACGTCAGCGGTGCGCTGGTGCTTCACCTTGAACATCGCTCGCTGATCCTCGAGGTAGTGCACGTCGAGTGGCTTGGCGACGATGCCGTCGAGTCCGGCTCCCTCGAACGTGTCGAACCACTGCTCGGCCAACTCGAAGTCGGTTGTCGCAGGAGTGACCGAAACGTTGGGACCTGCCTTGGCCAGCGCAGCAACGAGCCGATCACGCCTTTCGGCGAAGGGCTTCTTGCGCAGGTCCTCATCGCCGATCGCGAGCAGGTCGAACGCGACGAATCTCGCCGGTGTCTCCGCGGCGAGCTTCCTGACTCGGCTGTCCGCTGGATGGATCCGCTGCAGCAAGGCCTCGAAGTCGAGGCCGGCTTTGCCCTCGATGATGATCTCGCCGTCGACGACGCAGCGCGGCGGCAACTCGTCCAGCGCCGCCTGTACGACCTCAGGAAAGTACCTGGTCAGTGGCCGCTCGTTGCGGCTGCCCAGCTCGACCTCGTCGCCGTCCTTGAACACGACACAGCGAAAGCCGTCCCACTTCGGTTCGTACAGCAGACCCGCCGGTACGGCGTCGGGTCGCGGCAACGCTTTCAACGCTTTCGCGAGCATGGGTGAGACCGGCGGCATCACGGGAAGGTTCAACGGCATGGGGGAGTCCTACCGCAAGTTGGAGAGTGGAGCCATGACCGAACAGAGCTTCGAGGAGAGGGAAGCATCACTTCCCGTCGACGATGTCGAGGGCGTGCACGCGGAGCCTTCGGACCGGGACGCCGAACGCGAAGTTTCCGGCGACGTGCCGGTCGAGGGCACGGACGAGACCGAAGCCTTCCGCCAGTAGTCGGCCTCGAGCGGTCTAGGGGGTAGGCAGCCCAGTCGCCGTTGGGTTGTCGGATGAGGTCCAGGCGTCTTCGTGGACGGTTCTGTGGTGGGCGGGGCAGACGAGCGCGTAGTTGATGAGGTCGGTGAACCGCCCCGGAGAACCGACCGAGCCTACAGCGCCAACCTCGGCGAGCCGCTCGGTGTAGCGACGATCCTGCGGCTGATCAGGTCGACGACGAACGCGATATAAACGGGGTCTTCGAACTTGAGGGGGAAGTCACCCTCAGCAGGCGGTGACCCGGCGGTGTCGCCGGGTGGCTGAAATCCCGGGGTGGCGGTCGCGAGGCTGTCACTCCGGGTCGACCGACCCGGCTGACAGGACGGACCGGCATGAGGGCAAACGTCGACGCACCGAGCCTTGATGACCCCGCATCGGTCCTGGTTGTACGGCTACCTGCAGCGACGCGACTGTACGAGAACGCTCGGTCGGCGGGCGGGGGATTGATTGTTGCTGCCTTGGGGTGGGCTGTTGCATATCCGCTGTTGCCGCCAGTCTGGGAGTTCCGCATTGGTCTTGTCATCACACTGATCGCCGTGGTCGGCGTTGCCGCCGATGTGGTTATGAATGGCGTACAGCAGCGGAACTACATGCTTCGCGTCGTGCCCCGCGGCCTGGAGATGGAGCGGGGCCGCTACATCGCGACCTCCATGCTGATCATTCCGGGCGCTGTCCTCAGCGTCGATGTCCACGTGGGCCCGTTCCTGCGCCGGCTCGGGCTCGTCCGCCTGCGGCTGAATGGCATCGCGCAGCTGCCTGAGATCCCGCCGTTAGCGGAAGCCGACGCCCGGGCGGTCCAACGCCTCATGATCAAGCAGCTGAGTATGCAGGGCTCTTCGTTCAGAGGTGTCGGTGCTCCGTGGAGCCCGTGATGTTCCGCAACTCGCTCCGGCATCTGTTCGGTACCTCGCTTGTACGGCTGCCCGGCCTGGCTCTGGTGCTCAGCGCGCTCGACCGCTATGCGGCGCTGTTGCCATGGTGGTGGTTCGAGATCCTCCTGACTCTGTTCCTGCTCGTAACGGTGCCAGTCCTGGCTGCACCGGTTTGGGCTGCACGGTTCCGGATTCTGACGGTCGATGGCGATGTGGTGGTGCTGCGTCTGGGCTGGTTCGCTCCAGAGACCCGTATGACGACGCGTGCACAGGTCACCTCCGTGCAGGTGGACGAGCCGCTGGCGCAACGGCTGTCCGGAGTGCGGTCAGTGACAATCCTGACCTCCGGCGCCACGAGCAGCGCGATCCAAATGCCGGCTCTTCTCCCGAGAGACGCTTTCGCTCTCGAACGACTGCTGCTCGCCGAGGCTCCGCCGCGCGCCGGCACAGCAGCCGCTGACGTTGTCGAGGGGGGCGTGTCCCCTTCGGTTGGCCTCGAGGCCGCAAGCTTTGGGGGGAGTGCCGTCCCGGCCGCTGAGTGTCGAAGCGTGCTGTACAGGGCGAGCGCGCGGGACATCGTGGCGACATCGGTATCCGGTGGCTATGTGCTTGTCATGGCTGCGGCAGTGATTGGGGCCGCACAGGAAGTCGCCGGACTGCTCGATGGTACGGCGCTCGCCGTTTCTTGGGCAGACCCGCGCATGTGGGTGCTCGCCATCGTGGCGTTGTCGCTGGGCGTAATGGCGCTGATAGCAGCTCGCTTCAGAGACTTTCGCATCGAGCAGACCGCGAACGGGCAACTCCGCATCGCGTACGGCGCCCTGGAGCGACGCCAGCACAATATCTCGCCCGGCCAGGTCGTGGCGGTCACGCTCATGCGGACACCCGTCGACCTCGTGCTGCGAACTTCACGGCTTGTGTTCAGCACGGCATGGCTCTCCGACGGCAGCCACAAGCGCTTGGTGTTCCCGTCGATGCCCCCGGCGGTGGCTGCTCGCGTCGTCGCGGATGCGGTCGGACGGCACATCCCCGCGCTCTTCGTCGAGCGGGGACGCTGGTGGGTTGCGGGACCCGTACCCATCCTGGCCGCCGCGGCTGCAGCCGTCGTCTTGGGCTTACCGGCGATCGGGCCCCGGGGCACCGCAGCCGTCGTCGGCGGTGGACTCGCCCTCGGGCTAGTCGTGGCACGCTACGTGTTGTCCGCCGTCTCGGCCACCCCCTCCCACGACGTGGTTCGCCACACCGTCGGCCTGAGCCATAAAGTGACTGTGTATTTCCCCGGCACCGTCAGCGCGGTGGTGGAACGACGTGTGCCCGGCATTCCCCTACGCAACGTGACTGTGCTGGGTTGGGCACACCGACGATTTGTACACCGGGTGCCTGCACGATCGGCCGGCGTCGCCGCTGAGCTTATGGGAGCTCTGCGCGCCGCCTCGATGGAACGCGTCGAGGATTCGATCGCGCTGACCAGTCCTGCTCCCGAGGAGATGCGTGCTCCAGTTCGATGACGTCCAGGTTTCCTACGTGACCACAACGCGCTCCAGGGCCTCGATTTCACGGCGGCGGACGGCCGGGTCACTGGACTCGTCGGGCCCAACGGCGCGGGCAAGTCGACAGCCTTCAAGGTTCTCTTGGGCCTACTCACGCCACATGGCGGCACGGCTCTGGTCGACGGGGTGCCGTACATCCTGCACCCCACGCCCGGCCTGGCTCTCGGCACATACCTCGGATCGCAGCAGATCCAGGGTGCTCATACAGCCCGCGGCTTCCCTGAGTGGACAACTGACCTACTCGCCCTGCGAACCGACGACCTTGACTTCTATCTCGCGTCGGTCGGCCTGACCCAGGCAGCCGACCGCAAGGTCGCGGGCTTACTCCCTGGGCCGTTGGTCGGGTTCGCGAGGTTGGACTTCTGCGAAGCGGTGGTGCGCTAGCCTTCGCAGCGTGACAGCACCGAAGCAACCGATGACCAGATTTCTCCCGATGCTCGCGCTTCTCGTGACCATCGCCTTGGTAAACATCGCCTTGGCGGCTAGCACGGATCTCGACCGCGCATTCCGCAGTGTGATCGCGGTCGTGTCCGGCGTCGCTGCAGCGGGTCTGACTACGGTTGTCGTCTCGAACCGGCGCTGACGAACAAAAGAGTGCTCCTGACCAGCAAGGATGTGACTTGTCGAGAGTCCAGTCCGAGCCGTTCAAGGAGCACCGTTAGGTGAAGAAGCGTCGAGCGATGTAGCCCTGTGTCCATGCCGCCGCGGAGTTGGTGACGAAGACGTTCATGTTCATCACACCGGCGAGCAGGAACAGCGCGCCCATTGTCACGATGAGGCTGCCGATCGCCAGTGCGTTACCGACCGACCGGTCGGTTCGTCAAGTGTATGGCGGCGAGTCGCCGTAGGCTGTGCCGCCATGAGCGGCGACGTGACAACACCACGCAGCGCCGATGGTCTTGGCGTTGCGTCGCTGGTGACGCGCACACCGGCGCTCCGGCCGGAAGCGCTGATCGCCTCATTGGTTCCACCGCCCCGCTTCGATCGCGTCCGCTTCGAAACCTACGTCCCGGACGCCGGCCAGCCGTCGCAGTCCGCGGCCGTCGCCGAGTTGACGCGTTTCTCCGTAACCCTCGGTGCGGCGCCGCCGGCCCGATCGCCCTGGTGGCGACGCGACTCAGCCCCGGCCGCACCAGTCACTGCCGGCCGCTACCTCGACGGCGGGTACGGCGTCGGCAAGACGCATCTGCTCGCGTCGCTGTGGCACGTGGCGCCGCGGCCCAAGGCCTACTGCACGTTCGCGGAACTGACCCACGTCGTCGGCGCTCTCGGATTCCGTCCAGCGGCCGCGGCGTTCGAGGGTCACCGGCTGCTCGCGATCGACGAGTTCGAACTCGACGACGTCGGCGACACGGTGTTGATCTCGACCCTGCTGTCGCAACTGGTCGCGGCCGGCGTACGGCTCGCGGTCACGTCGAACACGCTGCCCGAGCGCCTCGGCGAAGGTCGGTTCGCCGCGCCCGACTTTCTGCGCGAGATCCAAGGGCTGGCCGCGCATTTCCAGACGGTCCGCGTCGACGGCGACGACTACCGCCACCGCGGCGGGCAGCCCGCGCCCGAACCTCTCGATGACGCCGAGTTCTCCAGCCAAGCGGCCCGGGCGCCGGGCGCGACGCTCGACGACTTCGACTCGCTCTGCCGGCATCTCGAGTCGCTGCACCCGGTGCGGTACGGCGACCTGCTCGACGGCGTCGAGGCGGTCTTCCTGCGTGACGTCCACCCGGTCGACGACCAGGCGACGGCGCTGCGCGTCGTCGTTCTCGCCGATCGTCTCTACGACCGCGACATCCCGCTCGTGGCGTCCGGCGTACCGCTCGATTCGCTGTTTCCGCCCGCGTTGCTCGAGGGCGGCTACCGCAAGAAGTACCTCAGAGCGACCTCGCGCTTAGTGGCGCTGGCCCGCGAAGGCCAGGGTATGACGGCCCTCGGCGAAGGCTGACCCCGCATCGCGGCCGCAAATGATCGGGCGTGTGGCAGTCGTTGCCCCATAGGGGTTGTGCTGTCTCGGGACATGCCTGACAGATGTGTCAGGACATCGCTGACACTAGTCGGGGGCGTTTGCCGCGTTTGCCGGGCTTCCCGGTGGGTCGACCGCTGGGCTGGTACTTGCGTGTGGTGTCGATGGTGAGTTGCCGGAGCAGCTGGTCGCGGTGGAACACGAGCACGTCGAGGTCTTGGCTGAGGACGGTGACGTCTTCGAATGCCCAGGCTCGGCCGACGTGAACGCGGTATCGCTCGACGGAGACGCTGCCGGTATCACTGACGCGGGCGGTGTGGCTGCGCACGACTCTCGGCGCCGGCACAGGCTGGCCGGCCGGCCCGCCCCGATCGGTTGCCGCCCAGGCTTCGGCTGGATAAGCGCCGTCGAGCGCCTGATGCGGGCGGGTGGTGTTGTAGAGCGCGTCGAACACGTCGACCTGGGCCTGCAACGCTGCCATCGAGTCGACCTTCGGTTGCTGGCCAAGCCAGCGCTTCAACGGCTGGTGGGACCGTTCATTCTTCCCGCAGGTCTGCGGATGGTACGGGCGCGAAGTGATCGGCCGGACCCCGAGTGCGCGCAGATTGGTCTCGAACGCGACCGGGGCCCAACCACGGCACTTGCCGGAGAACGCGACTCCGTTGTCGGACAGCACCAGCTCGGGTAGGCCGTGCGCGGCGAACGCGGTGAGCATCACCGCCCAGGCGTCCGCGCCGGTCTCGGCGCCCGCGACCCGGCTCGCTAGCAGCAGCCGGGAGTGGTCGTCGATCACGCGGAAGATGCTCACTTCGGTGCCACTGGCGAGCCACCAGCTGGTCGCGTCGATCTGCCAGCAGTCGTTAGGGCGAGGGAAGCCGAACCGTGTCCACGACGACCGCGGTCGCTTCGCTGGCGCGTCGACGACCAGTCCGTGTCGGCGCAGGACCCGATGGATCGTGCTGACCGCGGGCAGCGCGGTCCCGGCGCGTTGCAACCGATACCAGATGGACTGAGCGCCGTCGTCGAGTCCCGCTTCGCCGAGCTCCTGGCGCAGCCGGACGATCCTCGCCTCCAACTCGGCTGGCGTCTGCCCGGGTGAGTAATTCGGCCGGCGGGACCGGCCGAGCAGACCAGCGACCCCTTCAGCTAGGTAGCGGCGCCTGGCGACGTAATAGGTCTGCCGGGAAATCCCGAACTGCTCGCACACCGCGGAAACGGTCTGCCCACCCCGGTCCCCAGCGAGCATCGCTATCAACTTCACGTCCATGCCGATCACCTTCTGGCTCATCAGCGAACCCTCGCCGATCAACCCGGTCGGTGTCAGGCATGTCCCGAGACACTCCTGTCAGCAGTCTCACAGGAGAAGACAGGCCCTATAGGGGTACGGGCGGCACACACCTGATCAACTTCGCGGGAGCGCGCGCTACGCCGTTCGGGTGAGTAGTCGTGGGCTGGGTGCGCAAGATCACTTCATTGCGCCGCGTGGCGTGCCGATAACAGACGAAACCTTGGTGGGGAGAATCTGTTGCTTTCGCGCACGTCGCTTGCCCGCGCCGCGTTTGTGGCTGCACTCTCGCTGACAATGCCCGGCCTGGCCACAACGACTGCGGACGCCAAGAGCGGGCCGGCGCCGACCATCGCTAAAGCTCCGGTGAAGGTGTCGATGGTGTTCCCGGTCATCGGCGGCGCGTCGTTCACGGACACGTTCCTGCAGTGCCGGTCGGGCTGCGCTCGTCAGCACCTGGGCCAGGACCTGATGGCACCGCGGATGCGTCCCCTCGTCGCCACGTTCAACGGCTACGTCTCCTACGTCCAGAAAGAGACAACCGTCGGGGAAGGCAACCTCATCTCGGTCACCGGCGACAACGGCTGGACCGTCAACTACATCCACATCAACAACGACTCCCCGGGCACCGACGACGGCAAGGGCACCGAGCTGCGGTCGGTGATGCCGGGTCTCGTCCGAGGCTCGCGCGTGTTCGCAGGCCAGCAGATCGCCTGGACCGGCGACAGCGGCAACGCCGAGAACGCCGGTCCGCACACACACTTCGAGCTGCGCAGGGGAGACGCGTGGAGCGGCACGGTCTACAACGCGTACCCGTCGCTGCTTGCCGCTCGCAATCTTCCGGCTCCGGTCCCCAGCGGCCCGCACCCGGACGGCAGCCTGGTCAAACTCCCGAGCGGTCCGACGATCTGGCAGCTGCGCGACGGCCTGCGTTACGTCGTACCGCCGTCGGTTCTGGTCACCAACCGGCTGGACCCAGCGCGCGCGATCTCGATCACCCGTGACGAGCTCTACTACTACCGCTCGGGCGGCACCGCCGGCCTGATGGACGGTCTGGTCGTCCGCGCACCCGATCTCACTGTGTGGGTCGTCGTCGATGGTGAACGCATACTCGTGCCGGCCGAAACCGAACTCGTGACCCTCGGCACGACGGCCGAACGGATCTTCCTTGCCGACGCCGTCGCGATCGCCGCGACACCGATTGCGCTCGACCAGACGCTCCCCGGCATCGTCCGGTCCGGCGCGCTGCTGCGCGACCTGTCCACCGGTCAGGTCTGGTACGTCGACGAGGACGGCGAGAAGCGCGCCGTGCCTGACGCGCAGACCCGCACCAGCTGGCAGTGGACCGAAGCCGACATCACCGGTGTCGCACCGGAGGCACTCGTCGACGTACCGGAGGGTGCGCCGATGACGTTGCGCGACGGGACGGTCTTCGTGAACACCGACCGGTCCTGGTACGTCGTCAGCAACGGCGAGCGGCGGCTGCTGCCCGGTGGCCTCGCGCGGGTGGCGTATGGCTGGGCCAAGCTGCCCCGGATGAACGCCAACAGCGCCATCACCGCGCGTCAGCCGGTGGGCCCAGCGCTTCCCTAGCGGTAGCGGAGCTAGCTGCGGGTCTGCGTCGGGGCGTTCTCGACTACGGGCATGTCCGCCACTGCGGGGAAGCGCAAGGTGAATGACACCGTGCTCTCGTCACTCGCGACGTCGATCGTGCCGCCTACCCCGGCTGTCAGCCGGCTGGCGACGAACAACCCGAGCCCGATGCCGGGTGATGGCGCGTCCGCTCCCCGTTCGAACGGGGAGAACAGCGCCGACGGGTCAACACCGGCCGGCAGTGAACCCTCGTTGCGAACCGTGATCGACACGATGCCGAAGTCGACGCGGGCGCTGACGCCGATGCCCGTTCCGGCAGGCGAATGCGCGATCGCGTTGTCGATCAGGTTGGCCAGGATGTCCTGCACCTTCGCTACGTCGACGCGCAGTCGCTGTGGCGGCACTGGATTGACCACGAGTGGACGCGTCCCCGCGTAGGGCGCGACCGCGGCGGAGACAAGTGCGTAAAGGGACGCTTCCTGCACGCGGTTCTCCGCCGTGCCAAGCGCGCTCTGGAGCAGGCGGTCGATGAGCTGCTCGAGTTCGTGCCCTCGTTCCTGCGCCGCCGTGAGCATCTCGTCGCGCAGATCCTCGGGCAGCTTCTCGGCGTGCCGTTGAATCGTGCGCACGACGCCCATCATCACCGTGAGCGGGGTCTTCAACTCGTGCGAGACCATCGCGAGCAGATCCTGCTTCGCCTGCTGCGCAGACTCCATCGCTTCGACGGTGCGCGCGTCGGCGAGGGCGAGGCTCACGTGCTCGGCGAACGCGAGCAGGGTCTCCTGCTCGGCTGGGCCGTACTGCCGGCCGGGTTCGTAGCTTGCGACCGTGAGGCTGCCCACGGGGACGCCGCTCTCGTGCACCGGAGCGGCCATCGCGGCGGCGAGCCCGGTCTCCGCGAACGCCGGCATGGCGCTATCGCTCTCGTGATAGTCGTGTACGACGACGAGCGCGTTCTCCACGACGGCACGGCCGCCCGCCCCCTCACCGACGGGCGTCCGGCGTACCTGATTGAACAACTCAGGCGCGACACCACTGTCGGACACCAGGATCAGTTGGGTCGGGTCGTCGGGGTCGAGCAGTCGCAGTGCAACGATCTCGTCGCCGAGCAGGTGGTGGGCGGCGTCGGTGATCGTGGCAAGCACCTCGCCGAGGGGGATCCGCTGCGAGATGGAGCGTTCGATGCGTGAGAGGTTGTCGAGCAGTTGCTGGCGCTTGAGCAACGTGTTCACCAACCGGGTGCGCTCGATCGCCTGCGCGTCCGCATCGTCCCTGAGTGCTTGTTCGTTGCCCTGGGCGCGAAGCAGTTCGATGCCTACGCCGAGCAGTCTCGCGGCGAGCGCTACGTAGCTCCGTTCAGTGCGCGAGAACGATCCTTCTGCGCGCATCGCGACCAGTCGCGAGCATTCGGAATCCTTCATGTCGCCGACGGCAACGTCGTTCGCGCCCATCCCGGCCAGCGCGACGGGACGGGCGATGCTGGCCACCGTGACGACGTCAGCGGCCAAGGCGCCGCGCACGTGCGCGATCGCCGCTTCGATGGCGACCTCGGGCGACGACGCGGTCCTGACCGAGTCGATGAATGCGGTCAGGTGGTCGGCGAACAGCGCTTCGTCGTCGTTCAAACGCCACGCCTCACTCCGCTTGGACCTGGCGATCCTCGCCGGGGACTGCATGAGGTATCGGCACGGCAGTGAGGGTTTCTGGAGCCAATCGGCCTAACGAATCTCAGCCTGGTGGAGCAAAGCGGACCGAATCGGCAGATTCCGGCGCCGGTTCGGCCGGACTCAGCGAGCGGGCGCGGCCGTTGTCCGCCGGGTCACGAGCTCGAGTGGCAGCACCTCTTCGCAGGGCTCCAGCTCGTCCACCTGCAGCGCTTCGAGCAGCAGAGTCGCGCCGCGGCATCCGCTCTCGAACAACGGCTGCCGAACGGTCGTCAGGCCGACGTAGCGCGCGACCTTGATGTCGTCGAACCCGATGACCGACAGCTGCCCTGGCACGTCGAGCCCCGCCTCCTGCGCCGCCTCGATTACCCCGAGGGCCTGTGCGTCGGATGCGACGAAAACCGCTGTCGGAGGTTCGGCCCCATGCATCAACTGCAGGGTCAGCCGGCTCGCGACCGGTCGGCCGGCTTGCCCGAGCAGCTCGTACTGGGGCCGCACCTCGAGGCCGGCTTCGGTGAGCGCCTGGCGATAGCCCTGGTGGCGGAACTCGCTCCAGCCGACGCCGTACGGGTCGAGCGCGGGTTCGCCGATGAACGCGATGCGCTCATGCCCGAGTTCGATCAGGTGCCGGGTCGCGAGCAAGCCGCCGGCGACGTCGTCGGTGACGACGCGCGGGACCGCGTCGTGCCTCCCGTTGATCAGGACCACGGGAATCCCGGCGCGCTGGAAACGCTCCACCTCGTGGTCGCCCGGCGACAGCGAGACGCTGAGCAGGCCATCGACCCGGTTGCGGGCCAGATTGCGGAACTGCTCGGTGCGCTGAGCGGGAGTCTCGACCGTGAAGAGCACCAGGTCGTACGGCGTCGTGCGCAGTGTTGCGACGATGCCGCGAATTCGGTCGATAACCGAAGACTGGGTGAGGAACGGCACGATGACACCGATGGTCAGCGTGCGGCCCAACGACAAATTGCGGGCCATCTGACTGGGCCGGTAGTCGAGCTCGTCGATGATCGACTTGACTCGTTCGCGCGTCTTGTCGCTGACAAGAGGGCTGTCGTTGAGCACCCTAGAGACTGTGCCGACGCCGACGCCCGCCTTCGCCGCGACATCAACGATTGTTGACACTTCGCGCCTACCCTTTCGCCGGTCAGTGGTACTGGAACCGCTACCACTTGCTCCGGTACCGCACCGTAGGCTCGCTGATCAGCGCGGTCAAGGGGAAGGTGCGTCCGTCGCACGCAAGCGGGGTAGGTCGAGCGCATGGGCAGCATCCTCGTCGGCACCGCGTCGTGGACGGACAAGAGCCTGCTCGACTCCGGCTGGTACCCGCCGGGGGTTAACTCGGCGGAGGAGCGGCTCCGGTTCTACGCCTCGCACTTTCCGCTGGTCGAGGTCGACTCCACCTACTACTTCCCGCCGAGCGAGCAGAACTCCAAGCTCTGGGTCGAGCGGTCGCCCGACGGGTTTGTCTTCAACATCAAGGCGTTTTCGTTGCTGACCCAGCACCCGACCAAGCCCGCTGCCCTGCCCAAGGAGCACCGGCCGACCGACGCGAAGAAGAACGTTTACCCCAAAGATCTTGATCAGGCGGTGATCGACGACGTCTGGGACCGCTTCGTACGGGCGCTCCTCCCGTTGTTCGAGGCAGGCAAGCTGGGCGCGGTGCTCTTCCAGTTCCCGCAGTGGTTTCCGATCGGCAAACGCAACAAGCAGTACATCCTCGAAGCCAAAGCCCGCACCGAACCGTTGCGGATCTGCGTCGAGTTCCGCAACAAGACGTGGATGAGCGAGGACAACCGGGCCGAGACGCTCGATTTCCTGACGTCGTACGGGCTGCCCTACGTCTGTGTCGACATGCCGCAGGGGTTCCCGAGCTCGGTGCCGCCCGTCGTCGCGGCCACCTCCGACCTCGCGGTGGTGCGCTTCCACGGGCACAACGCCGACGAGTGGGAGAGCGGCTCGGTTCAGCGCCGGTTCGCCTACTTGTACTCGGACGGCGAGCTGACGAGCTGGGCGCCCAAGCTGCAAGAACTGTCGCAGCAGGCCGAGACCACCCACGCGCTGCTGAACAACTGCCATCGCGATTATGCGCAGCGCAACGCCGCGGCGCTGGCTGCCCTGGTCGACGCCGTACCCGCTCGAAACGTTTGAGGGGCCGTGTGCGGTCCGTTAGAGTGCTGGGGCACCGCGCTGCGGACGTAGCTCAGTTGGTAGAGCGCAACCTTGCCAAGGTTGAGGTCGCGAGTTCGAGCCTCGTCGTCCGCTCCAAGCATCCTCGACCAGGATGTTGCACGACCGGGACTTTGGCGGGTCTCGAGCTGGCGGAGTGGCCGAGTGGCTTAGGCAAGGGCCTGCAAAGCCCTGTACGCGAGTTCGATTCTCGCCTCCGCCTCGGGCGATTAGCTCAGCGGGAGAGCGCTTCCCTGACACGGAAGA
>JBKJZO010000213.1:0-5256 GCA_046715235.1 Mycobacteriales bacterium | reverse complement strand
CCGCGGGCCGGGTGCCGCGCCCGAAGAACCGGGGGAGCACACGCCGCCGCCGGCCCCGGATCCGGGGGCGGGCGGTGGCGGTACGAGCTGACGCGAGCCTGCGGGTTTGGGGGGAGGAGGTCGCGGGCGAACGTCAGCGGCGGAAGGGATCGCGAGCGGGGGGGAGGGGGAGTTGCACCCGCGAACCCTCCAGAACCAGGTCTGCCAAAGCAAGAACCCGGCCCAGGATTGATGCGGTGGTCTCGCCGGCGGCTACGCCGTTGGCGGTGACCATCGCGCGGTAGATCGTTGCGTAGTGACGAACCGGTGTGTCGTAGCTCCAGTCCACCGAACCAAGGTGGCGTGCGGTGCCGTGCGAGCCGTTGGGGCCATCGAACGGACCGGTCCACACCTGGATGCCGGCCGGGCCAGCGGCGAAGTTGCCACAGCGTGAGACATCGAAGCGCTCGGCCGCCTCGAGCAGCCGGCGTGCGTCGCGCTCCTGCAGCACCATGGCCGGGCGCACCTGGCTCGACAGCGCCGGCGTCGCCACGGCGTGCGGACGCAGTCGGATGTTGGACATCGCCTGCTGCGCGCTGAGCGGGAGTGCTGTCACCGACACGGGGTGGCCTCCGAAACCGGACGTTGGTGCCTGCGTTCTGACCCCTATGTCTTCGGCTGCGCCGGATGCCGAACTCATTCCGCCTTTCGGGTGATTCGCCGGTGCCGCAACCGGCGAATTGCCCCTATTTGGGGCTGCATAAAGGAGCCGCTTGCGCCGGATGGCCCAGCGCCGGCGTACAGCGGATCGCCGCTCTGATGCGTCCGTGACCGGCCCACGGCTCCATTCCGTCGACGGACTGAGGCAGCTCGCGTACGCCGGACGCTCGGCCTGATAGAAATAGCGCCCCACAGCCGTCCGCCCACTGAAGGAATGACCCGAGTGCAGCTCGAAAGGCTCGTGGCGGAAAGCCGGAGCGAGGTCCGCAAGCGGCGACTGCAAGCTGTGCTCTTCGTCGTTCTCGCTGTCGGGTTGTCCGTGTTGGCCCAGGTCATCCGAACCCAGCAGCCCGTGGCTGATCGAGGCTCCTGGCAAGTGACGTGGGGCGCGGCCGCACTGGTCGGCGTGCTCGTGGGCGTGTTCTTGTCGCGACAGGAGCTGGCGCGCAGTGCCACCGGACAGAGAGTGAACGGGCTGGCCGCTATCGGAGCCGGCCTTGTCTTCTTCGTCGTGCTGCCGAGGATGGCGCCTGCTCTGCAGGCCGGTGGGCTCGGGCTGCTGGCCGGCGCTCTGCTGGGCGCAGCGCTGACGCCGTTCCTGTTCCTCAGCGCGCCGGAGACTGACGCGTAGACCAGGGCTAACTGCCTGCGGCGCGCAGCCACCATGCGAGCCCGAGCTCCTGGTCGTCGTGCGGAGCGACGTCGGCGTGCGGGCGTCCCTCGGTGACCTGCACCGCGAGCACCTCGTCACCGATGCGCCCGGCGTGCTCGCGGATCGCTTCCGCCACCTCGCCTTCGGCCTGCCACCACAACTCGATCCGGTCGGAGACATCGAGCCCGGCGCTCTTGCGGCTCTCCTGCAACGCCCGGATCACATCGCGGGCCAGGCCGGCTCGCCGCAGCTCCGGTGTTATCTCGAGGTCGAGCGCGACGGTCAGCCCCGCCTCGCTCGCGACAGCCCAACCCGACCGGGGTGTCTCGGTCAGGAAAACGTCGTCGGCAGTCAGCTCGATCCGCTCACCGTCAACGTCGACAGACGCCTCTCCCGCGGCAAGCTCTCGCCCCAGCGTTGCGGCGTCCGCCGAAGCGATTGCCGCGGCGATCGCGGGTGTCCGCTTGCCGAACCGCGCCCCGAGCGCCCGGAAGTTGGCCTTCGCGGCGACGTCGACGAGCTCGCCTTCCTCGGAGAGAGCGGCGAGCGACGCGACGTTGAGCTCGTCGGCCACCTGTTCACGCAGCTCGGCCGGCACGCTTGCCCAACCGGCGGCACCCACGAGGGCACGACCGAGAGGCTGCCTGGTCTTCACGCCGCTCTCGGCCCGCGCAGCGCGGCCGAGCTCGACGACCCGGCGTACGAGCCGCATCTGCTCGCCGAGCCGTTCGTCGACGAATGCGCCGTCGCCGCGCGGCCAGGGCGCAAGGTGCACCGAGTCGGCCACGGGCGGACCGAGCACCGTCCACGCCTCCTCGGTGATGAAGGGAACGAACGGCGCCATGAGCTCGGTGAGGACGACGAGCACTTCGTACAGCGTGCCGAACGCGTGCGAGCCGTCCTCAGACTGCGCGCCGCGCCAGAAGCGGCGGCGCGACCGGCGCACGTACCAGTTGCTCAGATCGTCGATGAACTCGGTGAGACGGCGCCCGGCGGATGTGGAGTCGTAGTTGTCGAGCGCCTTCGTGACGTGCATGGCAGTCGCGTGCAGCTCGGAGATCAGCCAGCGGTCCATCAACGGGGGAGGCCCGCTGGGCGACGCGGCGCGCTCCGGCGACCACCCTTCGGTGTTGGCGTAGAGGACGAAGAAACTCAGCGTGTTGCGGTAGGTGAGCAGCACCTTGCGCACGACTTCTTCGAGCGTCTCGTCGCCGACCCGCCTGTTGCTCCATGGGTTTCCGACGCACAGGAGCTGCCAGCGCAGCGGGTCGGCGCCGTGCTTGTCCATCGTCACGAACGGGTCGAGGACGTTGCCGACGTGCTTGCTCATCTTGCGGCCCTGCGCGTCGACGATGTGGCCGAGGCACAGCACGGTCTCGTACGACGACCGGTCGAACACCAGCGTGCCGATCGCCATCAACGTGTAGAACCACCCGCGGGTCTGGTCGATCGCCTCGGCGATGAACTGCGCCGGGTATCGCGTCTCGAGCATCTCGGCGTTGCGATGCGGCGCGCCCCATTGGGCGAACGGCATCGACCCCGAGTCGTACCAGGCGTCGATCACCTCGGGGACACGGCGCATCTGCGCGCCGCACTCGGCACACGCGAAGGTGACGTCGTCGACATACGGCCGGTGCGGATCGAGCGCGGCCAGGTCGCGGCCGGCGAGGTCCGAGAGCTCGGCGAGGGACCCCACGCACACAAGGTGGTTGTCGGCGCAGCGCCAGATCGGCAGGGGGGTGCCCCAGTAGCGGTTGCGCGACAGGGACCAGTCGATGTTGTTGGCCAGCCAGTCGCCGTACCGGCCGTGCTTGATCGACTCGGGGTGCCAGTCGGTGCGCTCGTTCTCGCGCAGCAGGGTGTCTTTGATCGCGGTCGTGCGGATGTACCACGACGGCAGCGCGTAGTAGAGCAGAGGTGTGTCGCACCGCCAGCACAGCGGGTATGTGTGGGTGATCGTGCCCGAGCGCCAGAGGATTCCGCGTTCCTGCATGTCCTTGGTCAGCGCGGGGTCGGCGTCCTTGAAGAACACGCCGCCCACGAGCGGGACCGATTCGACGAACCTGCCCTGCGGGTCGATCGGGTTGACCAGCGGCAGACCGTGCGCCTTGCCGATCTCGCGGTCCTCAGCGCCGTACGCCGGTGCGATATGGACCAGGCCTGAACCGTCGTCGGTCGTGACGTAGGTCGCCGTGACGACGTAGTGGGCGTCGCCGTCGACATCGACGAGCCGGAACGGCGGGGTGTACGTCGTGCCGGCCAGCTCCGCCCCGGGCATGGTGCGCAGGACCTCCGCGTCATCGCCGACGGCAGCGGCCACCAACGGCACCGCGACGACGAGCACGTCGCCACTCGCGGTGCGCACGACGGCGTACTCGACCTCGGGGTGTACGGCGACGGCGACGTTGGACACGAGGGTCCAGGGCGTCGTCGTCCAGACCAGCAGCGACGCACCCGGCTCGCTGACCGGGCCGCCGGTAATGGGGAAGCGCACATGCACGCTGGGGTCGCTGACCTGCGCGTAGCCCTGCGCGACCTCGTGGTCGGACAACGCGGTGCCGCAGCGCGGGCAGTACGGCGCCACCCGGTGGTCCTCTACCAGCAGCCCCTTGTCGAAGATGATCTTCAGCGACCACCAGACGCTCTCGACGTAGTCGGCGTCCATTGTGCGGTAGGCGTCGTCTTGGTCGATCCAGTAGCCCATCCGGCGCGAGAGCTCCTCGTGCTCCTCGACATGGCGCAGCACCGACTCACGGCAGCGGGCGTTGAACTCCTCGATGCCGAACTCTTCGATCTGCTGCTTGCCGGTGAACCCCAGCTCCTTCTCGACCGCGAGCTCCACCGGAAGCCCGTGGCAGTCCCAGCCGCCGCGCCGCGGGACGTCGTAGCCGGCCATCGTGCGGTAGCGGCAGAACAGGTCCTTGAACACCCGGGGTTCGGCGTGGTGCACGCCCGGCTTGCCGTTGGCGGTCGGCGGACCCTCGTAGAAGACGAACAGCGGCCGACCGGCGCTGGCCGCGAGGGTGCGCCGGAACAGGTTGACGTGTTCCCATTGTTCGAGAACGCGCTGCTCCATCGCCGGCAGGTCGACCTGGGCCGACATCGGGCCGAACCGTGGCGCATTTTGACGAGACACGAAAAACCTTCCGCCGTACGACGACCGCCGGCGAAAGACTCACCAGGCGGCCGGCGCCGGGGCTCGCGCGTGCCCGTCGGCGTCCGGTGATCCTATCCAGCCGACCGGCGCGTCTCTGCAGCGCCCCGCGCGCCGCATTGATAGCGGGAGATTCGCGGCGTATCGTGCGTCAGCCCGCGTGATCAAGTTGTGGATAACTGTCCGGCACCTGGCTGGCAAACGCAGCGAGACCTGTGGATAACGGGGTGCGGGGGACCGTCGGTCCGACGCGGATCGGCATGTATCGAGGGAGACATGGCAGCCCACCACGCAGACTCGCCCACCGGATCGCGTTCCCTCGCTGCGGCGCGGCCCACGAAAGCCGCCCCGCGGGTGAGCGCGCCGGTGCGCAAGTCCTCCCAGCCCGCGAAAGCCGCCAAGCCCGCGAAGCCGGCGGCCAAGTCCACCAAATCCGTGGTGAAGTCGGCGGCGAAGCCGGCCAGGACGGTCGCGGTCACCCGCGCCCCGGCTACGCGCGCCGCCAAGGCCACGCCACCGGCCAAGAAGGCCGCGGCCAAGAAAGCGCCGGCCAAGAAAGCCCCGGCCAAGAAGGTCCCCGCCACCAAGGCACCGGTCAGCAAGGCGCCCGCGAGGAAGGCCCCGGCCACGAGGGCACCGGTCAGCAAGGCGCCCGCGAGGAAGGCCCCGGCCACGAGGGCGCCGGTCAGCAAGGCGACTTCGAGGAAGGCCCCGGCCACGAGGGCACCGGTCAGCAAGGCAACAGTGAAGA
>JBKJZO010000212.1:0-26056 GCA_046715235.1 Mycobacteriales bacterium | reverse complement strand
GGCCCGAGACGATCGAGGCGGCTGGCACCGTCGCGCCGTCGAAGAACAGGTTTGACGGCGAGATGCCCGGCGAGCTCTTGTAGCCCGCCCGCGAGGCGTTTCCCGTCGTACCGCTCGGGTCGCCCGCGCGCGCGGCGGTCTGCGTGTTGTGCAGGAACCCGCGCAACACGCCGTCCTCGATGATTGCCGTACGCCGCGTGGGCACGCCCTCGTCGTCGAACGGCGACGCCGCCGGCCCCGCGAGCATCCGCCCGTCGTCCACCAAGGACAGCGTCGCAGCGGCAACCTGCTGACCCATACGGTCGGCGAAAAGCGACCGGCCCTTCTGCACCGCTTCGGCAGTCAGCGGCGAGGCGAGTACGCCGAGGAACGACGCGGTCACGAACGGGTCAAAGACCACCGGCACTTTCGCCGTTGACGGCTTGCGCGCCCCGAGTAGCCGCGCCGATCGCAGCACCGCCTCACGTGCCGCCACCTCGATGTCGAGCTCGTCGAACGCCCGGCCCTGGGTCAACCCAAGACCTGTCTGCGTCTCCGCACCGTCGCGGGCAAGGGCCGAGACGTAGGCATAGACGTCGGTCCGCGCGTACTCCGCGGCGATGCCCCGCGACGACGCGATCGCCGCCCGGGTCACCGCGTCGCCGTACGTCGCCGAATCGACGCCGCTCACCCGTGGATCGATGCCCGTCGTCGCGCGCTCCAGGGCCATCGCCAGCTCGACCTTGTCAGCCATCGGTACGGCGTCGAGTCCCGCCACGAAGATGCCCGGCAAGTCAGCAACGGGAGACGGCGCGGGCAGCACGTTGCCGACGTCCTGCGAGGCCAACTCCGCGTTCGACCGCGCCTCCGACAGCGCGAACGAGAGCCCGTCGGCAGTCAGGTCGGACGTCGACGCGAAACCGAGGCGCCCGTCGACCACAACGCGAACGCCGATGCCGCGCGTCTCCGACGACGAGAGCTGCTCGATGCCCTGCTCGAAGACCGAGACGGAGGCCTGGATCGCGTGGATCGCGAACGCCTCGACGTCCTCGCCGTCCCCCGCGGCCGAAACCACCCGCTCGGCCAGCTCGAGCAGTTCACTCATTCGGTTCCCCCGACTGTGAGACGCGCGATTCGTAGCGTCGGCGTGCCGAGCCCGACGGGCACCCACTGGCCGTCCTTGCCGCACATGCCTTCCTTGACGTCGAAGTCGGTGCCGACCGCGTCGATCAGCGCCAGCGCCTGCGGGCCGTTGCCGATCAGGTTGGCGCCGCGCACGCGTCGCGTCAGCTCGCCGTTCTCGATCAGGTAAGCCTCGGTGATGCCGAACACGAAGTCGCCCGTCGCGGGGTTGACCTCGCCGCCGCCGAGGCCTTCGGCGTACAGACCGTGCTTGACGTCGGCGAGGATCAGCGCGGGGTCGGACTGCCCCGGCAGGATGAACGAGTTGGTCATGCGCGGGATCGGCAGGTAGGCGTAGGACTGCCGCCGGCCGTTGCCCGACGACGGTACGCCGAGCTTCGCGGCGCTGATGCGGTCGCTCATCTCCCCGGTCTGCACGCCCGCGTCGAACAGCACAGTGCGCTGCGCAGGCGCGCCCTCGTCGTCGAAGCCGAAGCTGCCCCAGGCGTTGACAACCGTCGCGTCGTCGACGCCGAAGACCAGCGGCGAGCCCACCTGCTCGCCCTTGCGCTTGGCGTAGACCGTCGTGTCCTTGACGATCGAGTCGGCTTCGAGCCCGTGGCCGCAGGCTTCGTGGAAGAGAACCCCGCCGCCACCGGCGTTGAGTACGACGGTCATCTCGCCGGCCGGCGAAGGCACCGAGTCGAGCAGCCGCACCGCGCGCTCGGCCGCCGCCCGCCCGACGGACTCCGGCGGGTGCAGGTCGAGCAGCTCGGCGCCCATCGAGCCGCCGGGGCCTTCGAAGCCGGTCTGCACGAGCCCGTCGCGCGCGGCGACGACCTGGCAAACCAGCCGGGTGCGGGTCTTGGTCTGGTCCGAGAGGTGCCCAAGCGAGTTGGCCAGGAACACCTGCTGGACGACGTCCGAGTACGACGCCGCGACCTGCCTCACGTCGGGCCCGACCGCCCACGCTGCTTCCTCGGCACGGCGGGCGGCGGCCACCTTGTCGGCCTTCGAGACCGAGGAGGGAGCCCGGCGTACCGGATGCTCGACCTGCGGGACGACGCGAGTCAGGTCTACGACGGAGACGGTGCGCTGCCCCTGCAGGGCCGCGGCCGCTGCCCGCGCGGCATCGATCAGCGACTGACGCGTGAGCACGTTCGTGTAGGCGTACGCCGCCTGCTGCCCCTTGACGACGCGTACGCCGGCGCCCTGGTCGCGGCCGCTCGTCAGCTCTTCGATCCGGCGATCGTCGATGCTGATGCTCGTCGCGTCGCGCCGCTCGGCGTACACCTCGGACCACTCGCCGCCGGTGTCCAGCGCCGCATCCAGAACGGCACGAACGTCGGATTCGTCGAGCACACGGACCTCCTGGGGCGGGGCGAGCGGCGGCGGGGTTCGACCCTAGCGCTGCGCGGCGCCGTACCAGCCGACGCGCGGCGGCGGATTGGCCGCGGAAACGACGGCGGGCCCGGCCACGTCCGAGGACGTTCGCCGGGCCCGTCAGTCGTCTTCGGCGGTAGTCACCGTTGGGGGGACGGTGACTCTTGCCGAAGGGTTCGGTCCCGCGCGCTGGGGGGTTGGCGCGGGACCGATCCTGGGGGCGGAGCGGGGGACTCCGCCGACCGGGTTCCTTCTATGGCCGGCGCCCGTTGGGGGGTTGAGCGCTCGAGCCGGGTGGTTGGCCGCTGGGGGGAGCGGCGTAGGCCACGTCTTGGTGCAGGCGACCCTCTGGCGCTCCCTCGTGTGCGGGTCATTGCCTTACGCGTTGTTCATCGGCGTTGACCAGGCACTTTCGTTCACCCAACCGGGTGAAGTTCTCACTCGCAGTTACAGAGTGCTCGCGGATTGTGGCGATGTCAATTCACCCGAAATACCCCCAAACCGGGCGGCTGCTTACGCCCGTTCCTCGTGGTGTGGGGGCCGCTCGTCCAGTAGCGCGCGGTCGGTGTCGTCGTCGTACGCCGGCGGCTCGCCCCAGCCGGCGTCGCTGTCGTCGTCGGCGCGATCGGGGAGCACAGGCTCGGGGGGCGTCTGGCTCATTGCCGGCTGTCGGTCCAGCGGAACCAGCGGAACGAGATGAGCGTGCCCACCACGAGCCACACCGCGAGCCGGACGATGTCGCCGATGACGAAACCGGGGGCGTCCGAGAACGGGAAGAAGGCGTGCTGCAGCGAGTGGGCGAACGGACGCATCGGGAAGATCCCGGCGATGGTGCCGACCCACGCGGGCGCGTCGTCGATCGGGAACCACACGCCGGAGAAGAACGACAGCGGCAGGACTGCGGCGTTGGTGACCGCTGGCGCCGCGTCGCCGTTCGGGATGATCGCGGTGATCGCGATGCCGAGGGCAGAGAACGTCGCCGTGCCCAGAACGACCATCACCAGGAACGCGGGCAGCGTCTCGAGTCGCACGTCGACGTCGTAGAAGACCTTCCCGATCACCAGCACCAGCACCGTGAGCTGCAGGGTCGTGATCACCGCGCCGCCGATGACACCGGCGAGGTAGACCTTGCGAGGCAGGGGCGTGCCCTGAATCCGCTTGAGGATGCCGTATTGACGCAGGTAGGCCAGGCCGATCGCCAGGTTGCTGAACGTCGAGCCGACGATCGCGAAGGCGAGCATGCCCGGCACGAAGAACGTCACGAAGCGCACCTTCTCGGTCGCCCCGACCTCCGTAGGCGCATTGCCGTTGAGCGACGCAAAGATGAAAAGGAACATCACCGGCAGCAGGAAGACGAAGAACGCCCGCACCTTGTTGCGCCAGAAGGCCCGGTGCTCATAGCGAACCTGCCGCGCGACGAGCCGCAGGTCACCGCGGCGACGCTCGATCGTCACCGGCCGTTCGGTCACCGCTCGCTCGGTCATGGCGCCGGCTCCTGCTCGGTGTGGCCGGTGAGCGCGAGGTAGATGTCCTCGAGCGTCGGCGGGGTCACCGAGAACGCCTCGAGGTCGGCGCCGCGCTCGATCGCCCACTGCGTGATCCGGTACGCCGTCGCGACGGGTTCGTGGGTGGCAATCGCGACATGCATGCCATCGACTGTGACCTCGCCGTCGGCGATCGCAGGAAGGTCGGCGGCCGCGACGGTCGCCGGGAGAGTGAACTGCACGGAACTGGCCGCGGTGTCGCGCCCGCCGAGCGTCGCCGGCGTACCGCTCGCGACGATCTCGCCGCCGGCGATGACGGCGACCCGGTCGGCGAGCTCCTGCGCTTCGTCCATGAAGTGCGTCGTCAGGAAGATCGTCTTGCCGAGGTTGCACAGGTTGCGGATCGTGCGCCACGCCGTACGCCGGGCGCTCGGGTCGAAGCCGGTCGTCGGTTCGTCGAGGAAGACCAGGTCGGGGTCGCCAACGAGCGCGAGCGCGAGGTCGAGGCGCCGGCGCTGGCCTCCGGAGAGCGTCTTGATCAGCTTGTTGTCCTTGCCGTCGAGCTCGACCAGGTCGATCAGCTCGCCAACCGGGCGCGACCGCGAGTAGTAGGCGCCGTACATCTCGAGCGTCTCGGCGACCGTCAGCTCCTCGAGGATGCCGCACGACTGCAGCACGATGCCGATGCGCTCGCGCATCTCGCGCTTGCCGTCGGCCGGGTCGTGGCCGAGTACGACGACGTCGCCGGACGTGCGCGCGCGGTAACCCTCGAGGATCTCGGTGGTGGTCGTCTTGCCCGCGCCGTTGGGGCCGAGCAGCGCGAAGACCTCGCCCTCGCCTACCTCGAACGAGATGCCGCGCACGGCGTCGACGTCGGCATAGCTCTTGCGCAGGTCGCGTACCTCAACAGCCGGCATGTGTTGAACCCTACGGCCTGACCAGGGAGTGGATCATTTTGACAAACCGGGAGCTGGATTCTCCGCGTGCAGCCGGCGACAAGTTTGACAAAGTGATCACTAGAGCGGGTCAGAGTGTGGCGCCGACCGTGTCCTCTTCAGCGTGCGGTGTACTTGGCGGCTCGTGGAGGCCGAACCGGTCGTAGATCCGGCGCAGCGGTCGGGGCGCCCACCAGTTGCGCTCCCCCAGCAGCTTCATCGTCGCGGGCACGAGCAGCGACCGGACGATCGTCGCGTCGACGATGACCGCGAGCGCCAGCCCGACACCCATCTGCTTCATGAACAGCAGCTCGCCGGCGGCGAAGCCCGCGAACACGACCACGATCAGCAGCGCTGCGCTCGTGATGATCTGCCCGGTGCGCTGCAGGCCGACGGCGACCGCTGCGTCGTTGTCGTAGCCGTGGTCGTGGGCCTCCTTGATCCGCGAGAGCAGGAACACCTCGTAGTCCATGGACAGGCCGAACGCGAAGATGAACACGATGACCGGTACGACGACGTGCAGCGCGCCGGTCGAATCGAAGCCGAGCAGCCCGGACAGGTGGCCCTCCTGGAAGATCCAGACGAGGGCGCCGAAAGTTGCGCCGAGCGACAGGATGTTCATCAGGATCGCCTTGATCGGCACGAGCACCGACCCGGTCATCAGGAACAACAGCACCAACGTCGAGAGCGCGATGACGCCGAAAGCCCACGGCATCCGTGACGACAGCGAGTGCTTGTAGTCGATGAGGAACGCCGCCTCGCCGGTGACCTGCTTGCCGAAGCCGTAGTTAATGCTGCGGATCTCCTCGGTGACGCGCTGCGCCGCGTCGCCGGAGCTCGCCCCCTCGGCGACTACTTCGACGACTGTGAGCGGCTGCTTGTAGAGAGCCGGATCGCGGGGTGTGACCGACTCGACGCCGTCGATGGCCTTGACCCGTGCGATCGCCTCCGCGAATCGCGGGTCGTCCGCGTGTACATCGAACAACACGATGATGGGCTCGTCGCTGAGGCCGGGGAACTTCTCGTGCAACAGCTGGTACGCCGCCCGCGTCTCGGATCCGCGCGGCAGCGTGCGGTAGTCGTCGCCCTCGAGCTTCACGCCGAGGAACGGCAAAGCACTGATGGCGAGCAGCACGGCGACCAGTACGACGACGACGGCCGCTCGGCGCTGAACCAACCGGGATAGCCGGTAGAAGTACCCGTGGTCTGATGCTCGCGACTTCGCCGGTTTGATGCGGCTACCCGCAACGCCCAGAAGTGCTGGTAGCAAAGTGATTCCGGCGGCCAGCGAAACGAAAACGACGGCGACGCCACCCATGCCGAGCGAGCGCAGAATCGGATCGTCGAAGACGAACATGCCGGACAGTGCGGCAGCGACCGTCAGGGCGGAGAACGCGATCGTCACGCCCGCCGTCGCGCTGGTCCGCTCGATCGCGCTGGGAACGTCGAGCCCGGCCGCCCGCTCTTCACGGAACCGTTGGACGACGAGCAGCCCGTAGTCGAAGGACAGACCCAGCCCGAACATCGTCGCGACGTTGATGGCGTAGATGGAAACGTCGGTCAGGTAGGTGACGCCGAGCAGCACGAGGAACGTGCCGGCAATGCTGAAGACCGCGAGTACGAGCGGCAGGCTCGCTGCGATCAGGCCGCCGAGGATGAAGAACATCGCGATCATGATCACCGGCAGGGCGCCCATCTCGGCCCGCTGGATGTCCTTCTCCGACTGCTCGGTGAACTCGTCGTCGATGAACCATTCGCTGCCGATCCGCACCGTCGGCGCGTCGATCGCCTTCAGCAGCCGCTTGCCCTGTGCCACGGCGTTGTCGAAGACCTCCGGTTTGAGCTCAGGCTCGAGCGTGACCTGAACGATGAGGGTCGTCCGGTCCTTGCTGACTATGCGCTCGAGCACTTCGTCGGGCACTTCGGGGGCATAGGGGTGCAGCACCTGCTTCACACCGGCAACGCCGCGGAGCTGCCTGGCAACATTGGTGACACTGGCGATGAGCGCTTCGTCGTCGACGGGCTTGCCAGAGATCACGGCGGCGTACTGCGGCCCCTGCTGCGACTGCGGACTTCGCTCGACGAGCTCGGTGAAGAGTCGCTCGTCGGCCTGCACCGACTCGCTCAGTTCGCCGCCGCCGTTCAGATCGGACTTGGTTCGGCCGAACACCTGCGAGCCCAGCGCGATGCCGACGACGAAGAACAGCACCCATACAACGAGGATCGGGCGCCGCCGGCGGTACGCGAACCGGCCCAGCCAAGCGAACATCGGTGCTCCCAGTGTGTACGGCGCGTGCGGCGTCGCCCGCGTCCGGCGCCACCCTCTCGAATCAACTCAGGCGACGCTATCGGGGATCACCCCGAAAACACCCCGAGGCTAATACCCGTTGCCGGTGTCCTTGGTGACCTCCGACCCCGGTGCCTGGGTCGGCGCGTCGTCGCGTACGCCGGCGCCGTCGTCGTTTCCGCAGCCGCCAACCTGCAGCGCCGCGAAGAGCGCGATCGCAGCGGCCGTCGTACGCCTGAGCGTGGGTGTTGTTGTGGCCATGCGCACTGCTCCCCTGCAACGACGCACCAACGACGGGCGGCGTGATCGCGCCTGGGCGACCACGCCTTCCCGTCCCGCCTTCGTTACCGGCGGATCGTGTAGAACCAGGGGTCGGTCAGGTCGTAGAACGTCGCGTCCTTCATGAGCGACATCTGCTCCTCCATCACGGCAGCTACCTCTGCCGGCATCTCCGCCTTCTCACCCTTGCGAGCCTCGGCCTCCGAGGTGAAGTAGGCAGCGGTCGTGAAGCCGCCGTCGCCGTGCAGCCCGGTGTAGCCGCCGATGACGTCGGGGCGGAGATCCTTCATCAGCGGCGTCATCTGCGCGTCGAGCTCCTGGAACCGCTCGATGTTGTCCGTGCGGCCCTGGATGATCTGAACGAAACCGGCGTCGTCGGAGCCGCCGTTGCCCCACTCGATGACCTCACGACAGTCGTGGAACGTCACGTCGCCGGCGAACAGCTTCGACGTCTCCATCCACCACTGGTGCTGCTCGTGCTTGTCGCTGTTCTGGCGAGCGGTTTCCTCCGACTCGAAGCGGGCCAGGATGACGCAGTAGTTGTCCTTCGTCACTCCCGCGGTCGAGCCGAGCGTTCCGATCGAGTGCGGCGCGACTTGCTCGTACCAGCGGTCGAGCGCCGCCTTCACCTCTTCCTTGTCGGAGACCTGACCCTGGATGACCTGTACGAACATGAAGACCTCCTTGTGGCGGCAGCGCTGCCGCTCGGGCGTCCGATTTGTCTTGCGACCCGACGCTAGGACTGCGGCGCCCCACGGTCGAGGGGGCGACTGGTTATTCCTCGCGATGTTCGCGGTTGTTCAGGCTCGCGCCGAGCTCAACGGCCGCGAGCGCAAGGAAAACGGCGATCCAGATGCCGTGCCTGATCCAGACCCCGGCGCTCGGGTTGCGGTAGTCCGGCAGCAACGGCCGCAACCAGCGGTACGCCGGGCTACCGACCTCCTCGAAGTCGACGACCCAGGTGAGCTGTCGAGCCCGCCCCTCCGCCACCAGCCACAGATAGTTGAGCGCGCCGAGCGCGCCGAGCCCCAGCGCCGCCAACCGGACGGGCCGGCGTACCTGCGCGGCCCACCACACGACGAGAACCACCGCGAGCGGCAGCACCACGACGAGCTGACGCCCCGGCCACCAGAAACCGTGCATCGTCACCGCTACGAACGTCGCCGTGAGATAGCCGGCGAGCAGCGGTACGACGACGGCCGGCAACCAGCGCGGGCGGCGGCGCACTGCCACCGCGAGAGCGGGAATCGCCAACAACCACATGGGTTGCCAGGCCGCGACGCCGAAGCCGCGATCGACGAGTAGTCCGACGAGCCGCGCGCTGCGCCCCAGGTAGTTGGGCTGGAAGCCGACGACGCCGAACTCACCCGACGACTGGAAATGGTCACCGGTCGCATAGCTGGTCCAGCCGCCGTACAACACCCGATGTCCTGCCAGGTAAGCGATCCCGGCGACCCCCAGCGCCGCCCCGACGACGACCGCCGCGCGCGTCCGCCCGGCGCGCCACAGCTGCCACAACACGACGGCGGCCAGTGCGGCGGCGACCGGGACGTACTTGATGGACAGCCACGGCAGTACGACGACCGCGGCGGCCGTCACGGACAGAGCGCGGCGCGACAGCTCGCCCGTCAGAGCGGCCACCGCCGCCATCACAGCCAGCGCGGCCGGTAGCTCGGGATAGACCTGCTGCCCGTAGACCGCAAGTGGAGCGGTGGTCGCAAAAAACCCCACAACAACACCACTCAGAACGACAGGCGCGCCGGTCCGGCGTACCGCGACCCAGAGAGTCAGCGCCGCGAGCAAGCCGGACAGCACGCACAGAGTCAGCTTCGCCAAGACGAAGCCGCCAACTGTCATCGGCACAGCAAGCAACAGCGGCAGCAGCGGGTCGTGCGGGCTCACCTGCCGGCCGCCCGCGAGTACCTCTGTCTGCACCGGCAGCCGCGAGGTGTGGAAGTCGCGCCAACGTTCGGCGGCGAGTTCGTCGGCGATCGACAGGTCGCGGTCCTCGCCGAGGCTGAGCGCGGTCAGCAGGTACTGCGGCTCGTCGACCGCCGCGCGGCCGCCGTACGTCGAGCGCACGCCTATGCCCGCGGCCGACGCGATCGCCGCAGCCAACCCGACGACCGCGAGTGCGATCCGCAGCCGCCGCGGGGAGCTAGACAAGGCCGTAACCGAGCTCGGCGGCCTGGCCCGCGAGCGGCCCTGCGAGTGCCGGGTGCGCCAGCGGCACGCTCACTACTGGGACGTTCGGCAACGCATCGCCTGCTGTGTCGAAGAGCGCTATGCACATCCCGCCGCCGTGCATGCGTGAGGGATACCAGAGACCGTCGACGTCGACGAACGTCTGACGAATGGCGCGCGCCCAGCTCGATGCCTGCGCCCGCGACCCGGAGTTGATCGACTGGCTGGCTCCGGCGCGCGTCGGCCAGTCCCCTGTGAGGTCGAGGACGCGGAGGGCGCGGGTCGCTCGCAGGCCGGTCAGGTAAGGCGCCCCGGTATGGCGGTCGACGAGCCTGGTCGTCTGGAACAGCTCCGCGATGCAGGTCTTGGTGTCCAACGCCAGGTACAGGACGCCCTTCTTCTGCTCGCGCAGCGGCGGGTCATGCGGCTCGAATCGCCGATCCGGCAGCGGACCGTAGTGGCGCAGCTGATTCCAGCGCTGAACATGAGTGCCGATCGTCCGGTGCACGCGCCACAGTGTGGAGTGCGGAGCCACCGCGACGACATCGGTGTCGGCGGTGAGGCGTCGAAGCCGAGCCTGGGTCGGCGGTAAAGGGAGCTCCGGCATCAGCCGAGCAGGTCGATGCCGACCACCAGCGGCAGCACCTCATCGGCACGGCCGCCGTACGCCAGCCACTCCAGTGGTGCGCGCGCAGCCCCTTCGACAACCAGCTCTGGTTGGGGAGCCGTCAGGAATGCGAGCACGCTCAGGGGGTGCCGGTCGTTGGCGTGCAGCGCGCCGAGCACCTCGGGCAGACCCGGGTGTGGCCGGCCGTTGGGGGCGAACTGCGCGAGCGGCAGCAGCCAGCGCCCGTCGACGCGAATCCCCCACAGCTCGCCCTTGGTGAGCATCTGTTGTATGCGCGGCCGCGTGACACCCATGTGCGTGGCGGCAAGCGCAACCGGAATCGAGTTGGCGATCAAGGCTGCGTACTGCCCGACTGTGCGCTCGACTGCCGACGCGTATTCACGCTCGCCCGCAGCGAACTCGAGGCCGCCCTCCATCAACGCGGAACGGTCGCTCTCACTGAGCGCGGCGGCGTACGGCGGCGTCAGCAGGTGAGCCAACGCGTCCTCGACCGCCTCGGAAACGCGCCCGTCGTCGATATCGACGCCGTGCCGGCGAACCATGCCCGCGATGGTGGTCATGTCGATGGTCATAGCTCCACTCCTAGGTTCCGCGCACGGGTCAATTTACACTTACTTACAGTTCTGCACAACTGTTACCGATGCGTACTCCTTGACACATTCCCATATGGGTATATCTTCTCGCTATGGCGAGAGCGGCAACGACGGCAGACGTGTTCAACGCGGTGGCGGAGCCGCGGCGGCGGGCGATCCTCGACCTCCTCGCCTCCGGCGAGCTCCCGGTGAACGACCTGGTGCACCGCCTCGGGCTGGCTCAACCGCAGGTGTCCAAGCACTTGCGGGTGCTGCGGGAGGTGGGCGCCGTGGACGTGCGTGACCAGGGACGGCAACGGCTCTACCGGCTCAACGGCCAGGCGCTTAAACCCATCCACGACTGGGTCAAGGAGTACGAGCGGTCGTGGTCGGAGCGGTTCGACCTGTTGGACGACGTCTTGGAACAACTCAAGCAGCAAGAACTCAAACGGCAGGAGGAAGGTCATGGCAGTGACGACTAGCCACACAGCGAAGGTGACTCTGCCCACTGATGAGCAGATCCTCATCACGCGCGAGTTCGACGCTCCCAAACACCTTGTGTACAGGGCCTACACGACGCCGGAGCTGGTCAAGCGCTGGTGGAGCGGACAGCGGGGCCAGACGACGAGCGCCGAGATCGACCTGAGGGTCGGCGGGAAGTGGCGCTACGTGATGACCGCTAACGAGGGGTTCGAGGTCGCCTTCCACGGCGAGTTCCGCGAGATCGAGGCGAACGAGCGCATCGTCAACACCGAGGTCTACGAGGGCGCACCGGACGGCGAAGCTCTCGACACCGTCACGTTCACCGAGGCCGACGGCCACACGACGCTCACGATCCTCATGGAGCTCGCCACCAAGCAGGACCGCGACATGGTCCTGGAGTCCGGCATGGAGTCGGGTCTGCAGGAAGCCCTCGACCTCCTGGAGAAGATCGCCATCTCCCTCAAATAGCTGCTCGGGAGGTTGTTGTGCGGTGAGCCAATCTTGAAGGAGGACCACCCAAGTTGGGTGCGGATTGCTGCCGAAGGCACCGACACGGCCAGGAGGTTCTCTCGCCACACGCCAACGCGGTCCTGACCAAGCAGGGTCGATTCCCGACTCGGCTACAGCTGAGTGGCCCGCGCGCCTGGATCCAATCTGGTCCAGAAGGCGATCATCTTTCTGCGGAGCAGCTCTACCCTGTCGGCACTCAATCGCCCTATGCGTGTGTCGTGTTGGCCGGCTGCGGCTCGAAGCTCCGAGCTGCCATCCACGGCTACCTGCCCCTCGTACTCCCGGCACATGACATCGAAGTACGTCATGGGGAGGTAGTACGGATCCGAAAGCAGCAAGAAGCTCTCGCCAAGCTGACCGACGGGGCCTATGTATAGGAAGTCGAACGGCGCGACGCCATCTCGGGCGCGGCGCAAATTCCCCGCCTGCTCAGTCGATAACGCGTCCGCCAGGCTCCGGAGCGCCGCGAACTGCAAGAATTCCGCCCTTGGACGCCCGTCTCGCTTCGCCTTGTCCATCGCGCAGTCATGCGTCAACAGGACAGCTGGACCCATAGGCATCGCGGCCGTCGCAACCCCGCTATCGATGACAACATCGAGGATCGGAGCAGACGAGAAGATGTCCCCCTGGCTGAGCCACGGGGCGGCTTGATCCATGGCTCAACTCTCCGCGGCGTTCACCAGTGATCGTCTGCCTCGTTCACAGGGAACAGCCGGACCGGCGTCAACTCAGATTCGTCATAGCTCTCATCGAGAGTGACGCGTCGCCTCATCGTTGCCGGGCGGACGGACTCTTGCGGCTGGTGGTACCACCGGTCGCCGCCGCTGAGATTCCCAACGAGCTGATTTCGCTTGACTCGTTCCCAGTCCAGCGCGATCGACGAGTCCTGCTCTCGATCTACGTCGGCGCCGCTCGTCGAAAGAACAGGTCGGTCTAGTACCGGCATTACTTGATCAGCCCTCTCGTCGCGTCCGTGATGCACGCCTCGAACACATGGTTCTTGGCGCGCCTGAGGGTGTTCAGTCGCTCCTCGATATCGCCCGAGGTCTTACCTGGAATCAGGTCCAAGCTCACGTCTTGCCACGTGTCGATATCGAGAATCAGCGACGTGCTCTCATCATCAGCCGACTGGATCGTCGACGTCACTGTCGCCGTGGCGTTGAACTGCCCAAGCGGAATGATGACCTGAAGAAAGTAGCCATTCACCATCTGCGGGAGATACGGCGACACGTCGATCGCTGTACGCAGGTAGTCCTTGATCTCGATGTGCCGCGAGGGCGCGACAATCTTGTTCACAAAGCGGACGCCGAGCCGTGTGGCCCGGGTGGGCGATGCAACTTCTCGATAGCGAGCCCAGCATCGTTCGGCGGTTGCAGAGAAGGTCTCCCAGTCGGCGTAGGGAGCTAGCGCCGCGAACGCGAAGCCGTTGCGGCGAGACTGGACAACGTGTCGTCCATCGGCCGAGCGGAACGTATGGCCGATCTGTCGACCCTGCGTAGATCCGCTGACGCCCTCTTGGTCTACCGACACGAAACCGGTTACCTCGAACATGCCATCTGTGGTGGGAAACTCATCCGCGTCGACAGCTGTAAGTAGCCGCTCCAGCGTTACATCGGTCGGCAGCTCGCACCTGATCTCTATGATGGCCTCGACGATTGGCGCATTCGGATAGTGCCGCCCGACATCCATCAGCATCGGCAGGTCGTCCCAACGGCGTCGCTGCTCGTGCCCGCTCGTCAGTTGATCGCTCCCCTCTGCCTCTTCAACGGGAACGGCGCGGAATCTGTGCCCCGATCGCCTGAGCATGGCACGCCAATCGCCTCGGAAACCAACCTGGCGTCACGTGTCGGGCACGTCCTGCCGTGAAGGCGGCGGTCCCGAGGCGGCCGGGATTCCGCTGAGTGCCGTCAAGCTCAGAACAGTGAACGCCCATCTCCTCTCAGGTCGAGACGGTTTCGCAAGCGCACACCGCTTGCGAGCTGCGAGGCTTGGGCACGTGGACGAATTGCGGCGGTCGCGCGGGGACGCTGTCGATACGGCGGCTGTCAGCAACCACGCTCCCCTCGCGGCCGCCGCGGCACGCGCGCGACGGAGCGGAGCCGTGCGTACGGCCGTGCTCGTCGAAGGCGCCAGCGATCAGGTCGCGGTGGAGGCGCTGGCGATGCGCCGTGGTCGCGATCTCGAGACTGAGCGCGTGTTCGTCGTCCCGACCGGCGGGGCGCATTCGATCGGTCACTTCCTGGCCCTGTTCGGCCCGCAGGGGCTGGACGTCGGACTGGCCGGTCTGTGCGACGCCGCGGAGGAGGGCGACTTCCGCCGCGGTCTCGAGCGGGCCGGCCTCGGCTCCGACCTCACGCGGGACGACCTGGAATCGCTTGGTTTCTTCGTCTGCGAGGCCGACCTCGAGGACGAGCTGATCCGCGCGCTCGGCACCGCCGCCGTGGAAGAGGTCATCGCCGCTCAGGGTGAGCTGACGGCGTGGCGCACACTACAAAGACAGCCCGCGCACCGGGGCCGGACACGTGAGGCGCTGCTGCGGCGCTTCATGGGCACCCAAGGCGGACGCAAGATCCAGTACGCGCGGTACCTCGTCGAGGCGCTCGACCTCACCAAGGTGCCGCGGCCGCTGGACCGGTTGCTCGCCCACGTCTGACGAGGCGTCGACGTACCGAAAACCGCTCTGGCGACAGGTGATCTAGTCCGTGCCAATATCGAACTATGTCCGTAGAAAGCACGGCACGGGAGGGCGGCGACGAGGAAACAGCCGTTGCCGAAGCCGCCTCGATCAGTGGGCAGGTCGCGCGTGTCCTGCACATCGCCCAGCGCGAGGCCGAGCAACTACGCCTGGAGACCGAGCGCTGGGTTGTCGAGACGCGCAAGGACGCGCAACGGCTCCACGACGAAATCGAGGGCATCCACGCTGAAGCCGACCGGCTGCGCGCCGAGACAAGGCGGCTGCACGACGAGGCTGACCGCCAGCTAAGGGAGGCCCAACAGCAAGCGAATGACCTGACGGCGCGTTCGCGGGCTGATGCTCAGACGCGGGTCGACGCGGCGGGCGAGGAGGCCAGGCAGCTGCTCGACGACGCAGCCGACCAAGCCGCTCTGCTCGCGAACGCCGCGCGGACGCAGGCGGACGACCTGCTGCGGCAGGCGACCAGCGAGGCCGCGCTCAGTCGCGAGACCGCAGCCGCGGAGGCAGCCGGAGTCAGGGGCAGCGCCGAGGCGATCCTGATCAATGCGAAGGGCCGGGCAGGTGAGCTCATCACCCGGGTCGAAGAGGAGTACGCGCGGCGGCGGCAGGAATCCGAGGAGGACAGGCAGCGACTGCTCGGCGAGGCAGCCGCTGAGGCAGCCGCGGCAACGGCCGCAGCCGCAGCCGCGGCACACGATCTGCGATCGGCATCGGAAGAGCACGCCAGGCAGGAACGCGAAGCGGCGACTCGCCTGGTCCAGGACGAAGTTGCTCAGGCAGCCGCAGCGCGCCTATCCGCGGAGGCCGAGGCAAGCCGGCTACGCGCGGAGGCGCAGGCCGAATCCGACCGCCTGATCGCCGAGGCCGCTGGGCAAACGGAATGGACGCAGCGAACTGTCAAGTCGGTGCTCGACAGCGCCGCGATGGAGGGCGAGCTGCTGCGCGGGCGCGGCCACACCGAGGCAGCCGACATCGCCCGCGCGATGCGCGAACGCATCGAGGGCCTGATCGAACGTGCCGAAGAGAAGGCGCGGGCCGTGGTCGCCGAGGCCGAGGCACGCGCGGAAGAAATGGCCGCTCGGTCGGCCGAGCTGGCCGAGCAGGCGCGGGCGGAATCGGCTGCGGTGCTGGCCGACGCGCAGCGTACGGCGGCGAGCGAGTTAGCGGCCGCGACCGGCACCGCGCGTGAGCTCGAAGAACGCGCGAAGCGGCGCGAGGACGAGGCAGAGGCGGGTGCGCGGACGTTGCGCGAGCGCGTCGCCGAACAAGTCGCCGCCGCCCAGCGCGAGACCGAAGATCTGCGCCGCACCGCGCAGAACGAGGCCACCGACCTCACCGCCGACGCGCGACGTCGCGCCGACGAGATGCGTGAGCAGGCACACGAGATGCTCGACCGGGCCCGCGAGGAAGTCGCGGCGTTGACGCGTCGCCGCGACGACATCACCGAAGAGCTCAGCCGGCTGTCGGGCGTGATCGACGCGCTCGCCGTACCGGCGCCTGCGACGCCGAGCGGCGTCCCGTAAATCGCCCGATAGACGCCAGAGTCTTGATCGATCCCCAAGCGACCCCCAGGATGCGGCAATGACTGAAACCTCCGCACAGTTCCCGCAAGCCCGGCGCGGCGGCTACGAGCCGGTCGTGGTCGACGACTACGTCCGCGACATATCGGAGCAACTGGCGGCCGCGAAGCGGCAATCAGCCGATCTCGCTCGCCGGGTCGACGAGCTGCAACTCGAGGCCACTGAGCTGCAACAGAAGCTCGCCGGCTCGACCGGCTATGCCGGCCTTGGCGACCGGATCGAGAAGATCATCACCCTCGCTGAGGCAGAGGCGACCGAGCTGCGCGCCCAGGCGGACCGAGACCTGGAGCAACTGCGGACCGAAGCGGAAGGGGCCATCGCCAAGCACCGCGCCGAAGCCGACCGTTACGCGTTTAGCCGTCGCGGCGACGCCGACGCGGAGGCGAAGAAGCGGATTGAGGACGCGAAGGGGGACGCCGACCGCATCCGCGACGAGGCGGAGCGCGACGCGGCTGCGCGCCGGGCCGAAGCCGAGGCCCTGTACGAGTCGCAGAAGGCTAAGGCGGCGGCTGCGGCGTCCGACTTCGAGACGACGCTCGCGCAACGCAGGGAACTCGCCGAGCGCGACTTCACCGAACGCACCGCCGCGGCCGAGGGCCAGCTTCTCGCCGTACAAAACCATGCCGAGCAGCTACGACTCGAGTCGGAGAAGTTGCGCGCGGACGCCGAGCGCAAGTCCGCGCGGCACCTGGAGGAATCGGAGCGGCACGCGCGCGAGATCGTGTCCGAGGCGCAGGTGCGGGCAGACAAGATCTCGGCGGAGTCGGCTCGGGAGCTGTCGGCCGCCACTCAGCGTCGCGACAGCATCAATTCGCAGCTCACCAACGTGCGGCAGATGCTCGCCACACTCGGCGGCGGCGGGATGCCGGCAGCGTTGGTGGGGGTCACCGAGTCAGCCGGGCCCGAGGGTGCCGCCCAGCAAGTGTTGGCCGAGCTGGCAGAGGTCGACGTCTCCGAAGCGCAGCCAGAAGGCGCAGAGGACGACGGCGTCGACCTGGTGAACGACGAGTCGGTCAGCCGCGCGGGACCGCGAACCTGACGAAAGACGCGGCACCGACGGAGAGCTCTGACCAGGGGCCGTTCACGTCGAGTACGGCGACGCCCCCAGGTGGGAATGTGCCTGCCATGTCGTGAGCAGGCCCGCGAGCGCCCGTACCGCCGTCCAGTTCCGACGCGAGTGCATGGATCGAGGGGCTGTGGCCGACCACGATCAACGCCTCTGACCCGGACGGGGCCTCGCGGATCACGGCCCGCAGATCCTCAACCGTGTTCTCGTAGAGGCGCGAGTCGTGCACGGTCTCGAACTCGGCGCCGAGCTCCGCGCCCGCCGCGTCCCACGTCTGCACAGCGCGAAGTGCGGTCGACACGATCGCCACGCCCGATGTGACGCCGGCGTCCCGGAGCCAGTGACCGACCGCGCGGGCATCACGCTCACCCTGATGCGTGAGCGGGCGCCTCGCATCGTCGTGGCCGTAGGCCGCGGCCTTGGCGTGCCTGATCAGGATGAGTCGCCGCGTCCTCACGGCGCAGAGCTTGCCAGAGCGTGAGCGCCGCTGAGATGCAACGAGGCCGGTAGAAATCCGTGATCTTTGCCCCCGATTGCAGCGCTCAGGCGCAGGCTGGCGGGCGTCATGACGCGCGAGCGCGCCTGTCGGTCGCGCGGATCTTTCTCAGGATGCGTCTGTTGGTGCCCCGCGCGTCGCCTAGTGCCTCCCCCTTGACCACGCCAGATCGACGGAGGAGCGTCGGCCCGGCGCGGCCTTGAGCCAGGAGGTTTCCGATGCCCTTCGTTCTGTGTGCCGACTTCAGCGTTTTCCCGGACAACCACGTCCTGGGACCGGCCTTCACATTGGCCGCGATGGATTTCACCGATCACCCGGCGGGCGCGCAGCCGAGCTTCGTGAACGAAACCGCTGGCGTGCTCGCGCTGCAGTTCTCCGACCCCGGGCTCGAGGTCGAGTTGCCCCCACTGGCGATGCCGTCACGCCTGTGGATGCGGGTCGGAGCTTTCGCCGGACCGTTTGACATCGACGCCCTCGACGTAAGCGGCAATGCGATCGCGAAGCGGGCGGTTTTGCTGCTCAACGTCTTCCACACGGTCTCGTTCCGTCAGCCCGACATCGCACGTCTCGTCTTCAGCGGCGGCAAGAACGAAGGTCTGATCGCTTCGATCTGCGCGTACGTGTGACGAGTCAGCCCCAGTCGAAGTAGCGCGCTATCAGCTACTCGTCGTCGTTCGAGGCGATCAGGACCGACGCGCCGTACAGGAACTCGGGGTCGAACACGTTCTGCACGATCCGGAAGAAGCGCTCGTCGACGTCGCTCCACGTTGCGACGACGGAAGGTTGTGTAGGGATCTCGGTGATCGTCATGACATCTCCTGCCCTGGCGTGAGCTGGTGGTCACTGCTCACTTCTGACAAGAGATACGTGCCGCCGGTTACAGCGGTTCAGTTGGTCAGCACCCTGGCGGAACGAATTGCAACGGAGCCGGAGGGCGAACGGTGAACGTCACCATCCAGATCTATATCGCTTGACACTATATCGAAACATGATAGATACTGCGGGCATGGCCAAAGTCGATCCAGTGTCGTTCCTCCCCCTCCCGCAGGCGCAGTTCCACGTGCTCGTCGCCCTTACCGAAGGCGAGCGGCACGGCTACGCGATCATGCAGGCCGTAGAAAGCGCGTCGAACGGGATCGTTCGCATGGGTCCCGCAACCCTTTACGGAACGCTCAAGCGACTCGTCGACCAGGGATTGGCCGAAGAACTCGCGCGCCGGCCGGTGCCCGATGACGATCAGCGTCGTCGCTACTACCGGCTCACCGGCCTTGGCGAGCGCGTATGCGCTGCCGAAACCGAGCGGCTCGAGAGCATGGTCCGGATGGCCCGCGCGAACCTGCGCCCTGGGCTGGCCTGACATGTCGCCATCCCACCCGGTCTACCGGTCGTTGGTTCGCCTCTACCCGCGTGAGTTCCGCGCCCACTACGGAAGCGATCTGGTGCAGATCCATGCCGACGTGGTCAAGGACCAAGGCGCCCGCGCGGCGTGGACCCGCGCCGTAGTCGATCTGATCGTCACGGTTCCCCGCTACCGACTGGAGAGCATCATGAACGAGCAGCGCAGTGCCACCTCACTCCACGTCGCAATCACGCTTCTCGCGACTGCGGGCGTCGCAAGTCTGCTCGTCGGTGCGTATCCCGGTTTGGTGCTTTTCCTCGCCGCGGTCGTACTCGCCGTATCGCAACGCAGCACCCTCGCGCGGGCCATCCGCACTCCGGATTCGAACCAGCGCCGCCGTCGCCTGGGCATTGCCGCGGTCCTCTCCACGGTGTTTATTGTCTCCTACGGCACCTACCTCTTGGTGATCGGCGACACATGGACGATCAGAGACACGGTGCTGGCGGTCGTCGGAACGGTCGCGATGATCGGGGCGGTCGTCTTCCTCATCGCCGGCCTGCTCACACCCAGAACGACAGGACCCGATTCGCGACGCGTCACGCCGGTCACGTGACGGGCTCCCAACTGGATCTGGGATAACGCGCGTGCCACCCGCCGGGGGAGCAGGTGTGGCCGGTCCACGTGACCTGCTCGGCGTCGCCGTACTGCCGCCTGGTCGGGTAGCCGGCTGGGCCGGGCGGCTACGCGAGCGAGTCGGCCGCGTTCACCGCGCAATGGTGCCCCCGCCCGTGCAGATCCTCGAAGGGCTGTTCGGCGTCCTTGACTACGGCGGGCTGGTCGCCTTCTGCAAGCTGGGCATACCCGATGCTCTGGTCGGACCGACGAGCATCGATGATCTTGCCCGTCGTCTCGATGTGCAGGCCGACCCGTTGGAACGCCTGCTGAGGTACGGCGCAGCTCGCGGCTGGTTGCGGCTCGACCGCCGGGGCCGCTTCTCACCCAACGCGGTCACCCAAATTTCTGCGAGCTGACCACCCGGGTGGTTGGTCGGCATGGGTGGACTTCATCGGCGGCAGCGACGTGCTCGGGGCGGTTCGGGAGCTCGGCGCGGCGGTGCGCACGGGCGACGAGGCGTTCGCCTCCGCGAACGGAGCGGCCTTCTTCGAGTGGATGGCCGGCAATCCGGAAAGGGGGCGCGCATTCGACGCAGCCATGTCGGCCGGCGGACGCCTGCACGGCCTCATGCTGGCGGCGAGTCTCAACTGGTCAGCATCGCGCCGGGTCTGCGATGTGGGTGGCGGAGATGGTTCGCTGCTGCGCACCCTTCTCGCTCACCAAACCCACCTCGAGGGCGTGCTGCTCGACCTCCCGTCGGTAACAGCCAATGCCGAACCCGCTGACCGGCTCCACATCAGCGCCGGCGACGCCTTCGACGAGCTGCCGACGGACTGCGATACGTACCTGTTCGTCAACGTCATTCACGACTGGAGCGACGACGACGCCGTACGCCTGCTGGCCCGAGCCCGCATCGACGGCCCACCGGACGCCCGGATTGTGGTCGTCGAAGGCCGCCGCAACAGCCGGCCAGCCGACGACATCACCAGTCGGACCGACCTGTTGATGCTGGCGTTGGCGCCGGGCGGTCGCGAGCGCACAACTGAGGAGTTCGCAAAGCTCGGAGAGCAAGCAGGGTTGCGGCTGAAGCGCTCGGTCCCTCTGCCGTCCACGGATTTCGCCCACGTCTTCGCCCACTGAGGCAAAGGGTCGTCGCCCGACCCGGCGGGTCAGCCCCTTGGCACCGCGAAGCTCATGAGCGATGCGCCGCCTGGGGCGAGCGTCGACCAGGAGCCGTCGACCGCGAGTACGGCGATGCCGCTGGTCGGGTACTTGGCCTTCATAGCCTTTTCGGCCTTCTTGTCGCCCGCGCCGTCGTCCAAGCCGGTGGCCAACGCCTCGACGGACGGGTTGTGCCCGACCACGAGGAGCGTGCGCGTTTGCGGAGGGGCGTCGTGGATCACCGCCAGCAGGTCGTCGACGGTGGCCGCGTAGATGCGCTCGTCTAACACCGTTCTGGGTGCGCGGCTAAGTTGCGCGGCGGCCTGCTCCCACGTCTGCGCCGCACGCTTCGCCGGGGACACGAGGGCAACGCCCGACGTGATGCCGGCCTGCTTGAGCCACGCGCCGGCTGCGACGGCGTCGGCCTCACCCTTTGGCGCGAGCTTGCGCTTCGCGTCGGTGGAGCCGCTCGGCTCAGCCTTGGCGTGTCGGATCAGGATCAATCGCCGTGTAGTCATGACGCGCAGCCTGCCAGATGCCGGCACCTCTTTCCGTCCGACTCACGCGCTGTTTCCTATCCGTTCACCTCGACCGCGAGCTTGCCGAGCTTCCCGGCCGCGAAGTCGATGAGTGCTTACGGCACTTCCGCGAGCGGATAGCTGCGCTGGACAGCCGACGGATAGCGTCCGGATGCTAGGTGCCGTCGACCCGGCTTGCGTCCGCGATTCGCAGCGCCTGGAGCACCTCGGGCTGGTTTAGGGCGGCGCGCCCTGCGGCGGTGTCGCCGCCGGCGAACGCCGCACGGATCGCCTTGTCCGCGCTAGGCGCCGAGTCCCGGACACGGTCGGCGATGGCCAGGTAGAACGTTGCGCCCTCGGCCTGCTTCACCGCGTCGCCGCCGTGGTCCAGGTACTTGTACGTCGCCAGGTAGAAGACGTAGTCGAGCCCAGCCCGGACGTCGGCCATTGCGCGCTCGAGCGCTGCGCTGTCACCGGAGGCCGCGGCCACGTTCGCCGCCGCCAGCGCGGCCAGGATCGGCTCGCGGACCTTGCCCTCCAGACCGAAGTCCTTCGCCCGCTTGTCCGCGGTCAGCGCCGGGCCCTGCTCCTGCGCGGTGAAGAACGCCCATGCTTCGTCCACGTTGTGTGGGGCGCCTGACGTCTTGCCCAGATCCTTCGCAGCGACCTTCTCAGCCGCGGCCACGAGTTCACCGACGACCTTGTCGGCGAGGATGACCGTGATGCCCTTATCGACCTGCTGGACACGCACGGCGTCCGACGATCCGCTCGCAAGGGCCGTCGTTACGGCGGCGAACGCCGGGTGGTCGCCGGCCAGCCCGCCCAACGTACGGAAGGTGCCGTCACCCCGCTTCGACGCGCCGCCCTTGTCGAACACGGTGGCGACTGCCGCCCAGTCGACCGGTTCGCCTTCCTTCGCGACGGCGAGCAAGTCGCGAATCTTCGCGACGTCGCGGCCGATTGCCGCGTGAGCGGTCACGTCCGAGACGGTGGTGTAGCCGGAGGCCGGCGCTTCGGCCTTCGGTTCGGCGACGGTGCTGTCGGCGCCACAGGCGGAGGCCGCAAGAAGTGCGGCAGCGAACAGAGCGGCGGAGAAGGTACGCAAGGCAGGGCTCCCTTGGCCGTGATAGTTAGGTAAGGTTAACTTTAGTAACCACCCAATCACTCAGCAAATCGCTGCCCGCCAAAGCCCGCTGTACCGAGCTCGCTCCGAAAGGAAGTCGGGACGTCGAATGCGACTCCAACTCAGGCTCCGCTGCGCGCCGCGCTCCACGAATTCGGGCGGCTCGACGGGCACACCTGGCCGGTTTCCGACGAGCCCCGCTGATCTACAGCGAGCCATCGCCGGCGGTTTCGCGGCCGCGCGCGCCGCCGTCGCCAACACCCTTCAGCTCTGCCAGCCGGGCCGTGAACACTGAGTCGAGCGTTGTGCGGAGTTTCAGCCTCTGGCAGCAGCGTGAGCGTCGGCGCGTGTGGCGGCGAACTGCCTCGCGATCAACGCGCGCAGGTCGGTGTGCGGCACGAAACCAGTTAGCCGGCGGAGTTTCGTCGTGTCGGCGCGCGTGTGCACCACCTCGTCGGGATCGGCCGGTACGACGTCGATCGCCGTTTCCGCACCCGTCAGCTCTGCAACCACCGCGGCAAGGGCGTCGAGCCGGTGGGCGCGGCCGGTACCGATGTTGACCGGTCCCGTCACCCCGCGCTCGGCGAGCAGCACGAGTGCCCGAGCCACGTCGCGAACGTCGGTGACATCACGAGTACGCGCCGGGCTGCCGAGGATGCGCAGCGGATCGCCGCGACGCGCCGACTCGATCCATTGCGCGAACGCCATGTCGTCGCGCTGGTACTCCCCCGCAACGGTGAATGGCCGCGCAATCGCGACCTTGCCGCCGAGCGCGATGCGTGCCGCACACAGGCGTTCGACCGCGACCTTGCTGTGCGCGTAACCACCGCGCGGCTTGAGCACGTCAGTCTCGCGACAGCCGCGACCGGACGCGCCGCCGTACACCGACGAAGAGGACGTCACGACGAGCGGCGTGTGCGGCGGTACGGCGGCGAGGACGCGTTCGGTGGCGAGGACGTTGTCGTGCCAGCGGCGATGCGCGACATCCGGCGCGTGATCGCGCACTCCGGGACAACCCGCGAGGTGAAAGACCGCGGTCGCCTCGCGCAAAGCGGTCTCGAGGACCTCGTCGCTGTCATGCAGGTCGGCGACGATCTCGCCGCCCTCCGGCAGTCGTTCACCCGGTCGGCGGTCGATGCCGACGACGACATGGCCACGGTTCGCCAGCGCCGCAGCGAGATGCCGACCGATGAATCCACTCGACCCGGTCACGACGACGGTCAAGGGACCCCTTAGATCAGGACGAGCGGGAGGTAGTAAGGGTACCCTTAGTCCCTTGATCCGCAAGCTGCACAGCAGGTCCGCGCGGTCATGATCACGTTTGTGCAGAGTTGCGCGTTCAGGAACGAAGTTTTCGTGCAGAAGCGCGAAGGTTTGCACAGACGTCGATGCCGGAGCTGATGCCGGGTGAAGCAGACGCTCCCCTCACCGTCCTGCCGTGTTCGGGGTCTGTAAGGACTCGCACGGGTTGCGTCAGATTCGACGCTCGACAACCGATCATGTGGTGTGACCACATCCGCTGAGGGCGCCGCGTCGGCGAGCAAGGGCCTCGTCCTTGTCGTCGAGGACGACCGGACGATCGCTGACCTCGTCCGCCTCTACCTGTCGCGCGAGGGATTCGGCGTACACGTCGAGTCCGACGGCGGGCTGGGGCTGGCGGCCGCCCGCAGACTGCACCCGGTCGCGATCGTTCTCGATGTGGGGCTACCGTCGCTCGACGGCACGGAGGTATGCCGGACTCTGCGGTCCGAAGGCGACTGGACGCCGGTGCTGTTCGTCACCGCGCGCGACGAGGAGATCGATCGCGTGCTCGGCCTCGAACTCGGCGCCGACGACTACCTGACCAAGCCGTTCAGCCCGCGCGAGCTGGTGAGCCGCGTGAAGGCAGTTCTACGACGGACGCAAGGCACAACAGCGATGCCACCTGTCACGGTCGGCTCAGTGCGCCTCGAGCCCGACACGCGCCGCGTCGTCGTCGGCGAAGACCGCGAAATCTCTTTGACCGCAACGGAATTCGACCTCCTCGCGGTGTTGCTGCGCCGACCTGGGCGCGTGCTGTCGCGCGAGCAACTGCTCTCCGAGGTCTGGGGCTACGAGGCGGTCGCCGGGACGCGCACCGTCGACGTACACGTCGCTCAACTACGCGCAAAACTCGGGCCGGACGCCGACGTGATCCGCACGGTCCGCGGCGTCGGATACGCATCCTCGGCGGATGGATCCGGGCGAACATGACAGCGCCGCGCGCCGGCATGACCCGGCAGGTCGCGCTCGGCGCAACGCTGGCGGCGCTTGTCGCCGTCGTCGCGTCGGGTGTGCTGGCACTCGGGCTGATCCGCAACGCGTACGACGGCCAGGCGCGCGAGACGTTGCACCGCGACGCCGTACTCGTCTCGACCGTCGACTTCCAACGCGGAGCCGCTGCGCAGCGAGCTCGAGGTCAGGGTGTGCTCCAGATGCTGCGGGCGAGCGGCATCGCGGTGGTCCGCGTCAACGCCGCGGGCAAGGTCGACGGGCGGGTCGCGCTGGAGCCGGGTGATGTCGTCAGGGACCAGCTGCCGGCCCGGCTCGTGCTCGACCCGGAGGACGTCGCGAAGTCCGCGCGCGGCGAGGAGTGGTCAGGAACTCGCCGGATCGACGGGAAACGGTTCTTGATCGACTCGGTGCCGATCTCCAGCAGTGACGGCAGCGTCGTGCTGATGCAGCGATCCTCTGCGGCGCGCGCAGTGACGATGGGCGTGCTCCGCAAGCTCGGAATCGCTTTGCTGATAGGCCTTGCGGCTGCCGCGGGCGTCGGCGTACTGCTTGCTCGCCGTCTAACCAAGCCGCTGGTCCGCGCAGCCCACGGCGCCCATCGCCTGGCGGCCGGCGAACGCGCGGTGCGACTCGACGAAGAGGGTCCGGCCGAGGTTGCCGAGCTCGCGCACGGCCTAAACGCGCTCGCCGCAGCGCTCGCCGCCAGTGAGGGGCGGCAGCGCGAGTTCCTCCTGTCGATCAGTCACGAACTGCGCACGCCGCTGACGGGGATCGCCGGATTCGCGGAGGCACTCGCGGACGGCGTCGCGTCCGGCGAGGAGGCGACAGTTGCGGGCGCGACGATCCAGGCCGAGGCGGCGCGGATGCAACGTCTCGTGTCCGACCTGCTCGACCTGGCGCGGCTCGGCGCCGACGACTTCCGGCTCGACTTCGCGATGGTCGACCTGACGACGCTGCTGCGCGACGCGGCGACGGTGTGGTCGCAGCGCTGCGCGGCCGTCGGCGTACAGCATCTGGTCGAGCTCCCCAACCAGCCGGTGTGGGTGCAGACCGACCCGGGTCGCATGCGGCAGATCATCGACGGGCTGGCCGAGAACGCGCTGCGCGTCACGCCCGAGGGACGGCCGATCATCTTTGCTCTCAAGCCCGACGCCACCGGTCGTGGCGCGGTCGTCGAGGTGCGCGCCGGCGGTCCGGGTCTCAAGCCCGAGGATCTGGCGGTCGCGTTCGACCGGTCGGTGCTCTATGAGAGATACAGAGGCGTACGGCGGGTCGGCACCGGTCTGGGCCTAGCCCTGGTCGACGGATTGGTACGACGGCTCGGCGGCATCGCGCGCGCCGGCCACTCCCCAGAAGGTGGCGCC
>JBKJZO010000211.1:0-25871 GCA_046715235.1 Mycobacteriales bacterium | reverse complement strand
GCCGTACCCAGTGAGCGCGACATCGACTTGCCCATCGGTGAGTTGAAGAACCCGCCGAGCTTGTCCATGAGGCCACCGCTCCGACGGTCGGGTTCTGGCACGGGCTCACGCGGCGGCTGAAGCGGCGGCGTCGTCGGGATGTCGCCTGAATCCGTGGGCGCAGGCGCCGCGTCGTGGCTGACCGGCGGCGCGAGTTTCGCCTGCAAGCGTTCGTACGCCGAGTCGCGGTCGACCGCTTCGTCGTACTTCGAGAACAGCTCGGACGCCTTCACCAGCGAGTCCTGCAGCGCTGGATCCACCTGTGCCATAAGGGATGTCGGCGGCCGGAGCCGCGTCCACGCGACGGGCGTCGGCGTACCGCGCTCCGACAGGATCGTGACGACGGCCTCGCCGATGCCCAGTTGCGTGAGCAACTCAGAGAGGTCGTACGTCGACGACTTGGGGAACGTCGAGACCGTCGCCTTGAGTTTCTTCGCGTCGTCGGGAGTGAACGCGCGCAGCGCGTGCTGCACGCGATTGCCCAGCTGTGCAAGGACATCCGGGTGCACGTCCTTCGGCGTTTGTGTCACGAAGAAGATGCCGATCCCCTTCGAACGGATCAGCCGAACAGTCTGTGCGACCGACTCGAGAAACGCCTCGCTCGCGTCATCGAAGAGCAGGTGCGCCTCGTCGAAGAAGAAGACAAGCTTGGGCTTGTCGAGGTCACCGACCTCGGGAAGTTCCTCGAACAGGTCGGCGACCAACCACATGAGGAACGTCGAGAACAGCTTGGGTCGGTCCTGCAATCCCTGTAGTTCCAGGATGTTCAGGACGCCCTTGCCATCAGCGGTGGTCCGCATCAGGTCGGCGGTGTCGAGCTCCGGCTCGCCGAAGAACTGGTCGGCACCCTGGTCCTCGAGCGCGATGAGGTCGCGCAGGATCACGCCCGCGGTCGCACGCGAAAGCCCGCCGAGCCCTTTGAGCTCCGCCTCTCCCTCGTCGCTGGTCAGCCATTGGATGACGGCGCGCAGGTCCTTGAGGTCGAGCAGCGGCATTCCCGCGCTGTCGGCATAGTGAAAGATCAAGCCCAGCGACGACGACTGCACGTCGTTGAGGTCGAGCACTTTGGCGAGCAGCTGCGGACCGAAGCTACTGATCGACGCGCGCACCGCCGTACCCGATCCGACGCCGCCGATCGACAGGAACTCCACCGGGTATCCGCGCGGCACCCACTCGATTCCCACGTCCTTGGCGCGGCTGCTGATGCGATCCCCTGGTACGCCGGGCGCGGCGAGACCGGACACGTCGCCCTTGATGTCGGCGAGGACGCAGGGCACTCCGGCATCGGAGAGCTGTTCGGCCATCAGCTGCAGCGTCTTGGTCTTGCCCGTGCCGGTGGCGCCGGCGACGAGACCGTGCCGGTTGAGCATCGACAGCGGGAGGCGGACGGCGGCCTCTGGACGCGCGATGTTGTCGATGACCAGCGCGCCGAGCTCGATGGCCGGGCCCTCGAACGTGTACGCCTTCGCGATCTCCGCGACCTCGTCGGCCATCAGCTACTCCTTGGTGTGCGCGTGTCGAACGGCGGCCATCATGTGTTGCCGGTTGTCCTTCAGCCAGATCGCGTCGGACTGATACCTGGTCTCGAGCTGGTGGGTGTCCCACATTTCCACGAATGCCGGCTCACCCGCTTTCACCCTGCGCTGCACCCAAACCTGACCCTTCGCGGTCGCCAAAAACAGGTTGTTGATCAGACGTTCCGCCTCGGCCGGTTCGACGCCGTACGCGCGGGCGAAGATGCCTAGGCGCTCGAGGGGATCGAGCGACGACGACCACTCGGTCCGGCTGCCGGGAGCACCGATAGCTCCCCACAATCTGGCGGTTCGAGCAACGTCCCAGAGTGCATGACCGGGTGCAGCGAGGTCGAAGTCGATCAGCGCCACGGCTCGGCCATCTTGGAACACCGCGTTTTCCGGACACAGGTCGTTGTGGCAGAACGCGTCACCGCCGCCGGGGTCAGCGAGATCGTCACTCCAGCGGACGCCGGCCGGCGGCACGAAACCCTCCATCGCCTGATGGAAGTCGCGCAGCAGCGTGGCGACCTCACCCAACGTATCCGCTGACTGCGCCCAGGTCGGATAGGGCGGCAGCGGTACGTCGCCGACCACGAACGTGAACACGTCCCGCGATTCGGCGTCGATGCCCAGATAACGCTGAGCGCGCTCGAAGCCGACAGTCTCGAGGTGTACGACGATCGCGCGACTGATCGGCGACGACGGCGTCTGGGGCCGGCGAACGGTGTCGCCGACCCGTACTACTCCACCGCCGTTGCCGATCCCGCCGGGGAGGAACTCCGGTTCGGCGTCGCCATCGTCCCGCCAGAGGCTCGACTCGCCGACACTCGTCACCAGGGCATTCTGGCGGTCCCGCGCTGTGCAACGACGGCAGGTGGGCGGCGGGCGCTCCGCGAATGCGGAGCGTCTCGCACCCAACTGTGGTGAACCGCGTGGGTGGCGCGGGCGGATTAGGCTCCGCCACGTGGCCTTGGACATCCCCCGTGAGTTCTGCCTGCTCGGGTTGCGCTTCGACCGGCTGGTTGAAGGTTTCGTCGACGCCTACTTCGGCGACGAGGAGCTGCGGCGCATCGTGGCCGGCGAGCCGGCTCCTGACCCGCTCGCCCTCGCTCACCGCGCGACCGAGCTGCAACACGAGCTGCGCTCCAGCTCGCTGAGCCAAGAGCGGGCCGACTTCCTCCACGCGCAGCTCGGCGCGCTCGCGGTGAGCGGGCGCAAGCTCGCCGGCGAGCCGATCAGTTTCGTCGACGAGGTGGAGGGCTACTTCCAGGTGCGCCCGCAGATGGGCGACGAGTCGGCGTACGCCGATGCTCACCACGCGCTCGACGAGCTGCTGCCGGGCACTGACTCCTTGACCGAGCGCTATCACGCCTACCGCAAGGCCGACGAGATCCGGCCCGAGCGCATCAAGGACGGAGTCTTTGCGTTCTCGAGCGCGCTGCGCGACATCGTGCGGGGGTCGTACGGCCTGCCGGAGAGCGAGACCATCGACTACGAGATCGTCGCCGACAAACCGTGGAGCGGCTTCAACTACTACAAGGGCAACTTCACGTCGGTCGTCGCGATCAACACCGATATGCCGATGCGCGCGGCCGATCTGCCGTCGCTCGTGGCTCACGAGTCGTACCCCGGTCATCACACCGAGCACTGCCGCAAGGAGCGCCTGCTCGTCGAGCAGGGCCGTCACGACGAGCAGACCATCTTCCTCGTCAACACGCCGGAATGCCTTATGGCAGAAGGACTTGCCGACCTCGGGCTGCGCGCCGCCGTGGGTGACGGATGGGGGCTGTGGGCGCAGGAGGTGTACGCCGATCTTGGCGCCCGCTTCGACGGCGAGCGGGTCGAGCGCATCGGCAAGGCGCTGACGCCGCTTGCCGACGTACGCCAGGACGTCGTGATCATGCTTCACGAACACGGCGCCACTGACGACGAGGCGGTCGCCTACCTGCAACGCTGGGCCCTCCTGCCTGAGGAGCGCGCACGCAAGTCGCTGCGCTTCTACCGCGACCCGCTCTGGCGGGCCTACACGTCGACGTACGTCGAGGGTTACCGGCTGCTCCGCGCCTGGCTCGACCAGGGCAACGACTACCGGCGCCTTCTCGACGAGCCGCTCACACCCCGAGCCATCAAGAACGAAATGCAGCCAGCCTGACGCGGACGCGATCGGAACCGAAACCGCGCTACCGGTGTAGTGAGTGCGAATGAGAAGGAGCACTCATGAAGCCTTCGCGAAGCACAATCAAAGCCTCTGCGGCCTGTGCGACAGCCGCCCTGATGGTCGTCCTGACTGCCGGACCGGCTGTGGCGAAGGGCCCGGTCGGCGTGAGCATCAGCGGACCTGGACTCGCCGCGCCGCTCACCATCCGCTACGACCTGCATGGCCCAGATTCTGAGCCCCGGCAGCGTCTGCTCGGTCGTCTCGTCGATGGCAGTGGGATGTGGCAACAGCTCGCAGGTGCGGAGGGCGTCTCACGGCCTTCGCAGACGCGGCCGCCCGGAGACCTGGGCACCGCGTACCGCTTGAGCTGGACGATCCCGGGCCTTGGTGAGGTGACCGAGGCCGACGACGTCATCGTCCAGGATGTCTACGTGAAACCAGGTGCCGCACCGGTGTTCTTCACACCGCATGGCCAGCCCTCGTACAGCGGCACCACCATGGGGGGCTGGTACGTCGCCCCGCCAGTCGTGAGTGAAATCTTGACCGACATCGGCGTCCCGTCCGAGGCAACTTCGCTTGCGGCGAAGACGGCCGGAGCCTTGGCCGATTTCAGCCGGTATATGCGGTGGCCCCTGATTGCTGGCTTTGTCGCCGGACTGTGGTTGCTTTTGGCGTTCTAGGCGATCTGCTCTCGCCCAGAGGCTGCCGAAACAGTGACACCTGGGTGAACGGTCCACGACATCGGGCGTGTCGCCGCCCGGGGAGCGACTGACCGGACGTACCGTCAAACGTGGCGGTCCGGCATACCGGCCGGTACGCCCTCGGGAGGCCCGGGACGTTGCGTATCGCGCAGAGCGTCGAAGGGGCCGGCACCGGCCCCATACGGGCCGGCTCCGGAAACCCTGCAAATGATGCGGGTGTGGCGCGCGCCCGAAGGAACTCCCGTGGCGGACAACACCCAACCTTCGCAACGCTGCTACGTCGTCGACACCTCGGTCTTGCTCTCGGACCCGGCCGCATTACTGCGGTTCGCCGAGCACCGCGTGGTGTTGCCGCTCGTTGTCGTGAGCGAGTTGGAGGCCAAACGTCACCATCCTGAGCTCGGGTACTTCGCCCGGGCTGCCCTGCGCATCCTCGACGACCTTCGCATCAGTCACGGGCGGCTCGACGTACCGATCACGGTCAACGAGGCCGGCGGCACCCTTGAGGTCGAGCTCAACCACAGCGATGCGGCTGTGCTACCCCTGGGATTTCGCAACGAGGCCAACGACCACCGCATCCTCGCCGTCGCCCTCAATCTCGCCGCCGAAGGCGACGACGTCACTCTCATCTCCAAGGACCTGCCGCTGCGGGTCAAGGCCGCGAGCGTCGGGCTGCAGGCCGACGAGTACCGCGCCGAACTCGCGGTCGACGCCGGCTGGACCGGCATGGCCGAGCTCGAGGTCACCAAGGAAGACCTCGACATCCTGTACGGCGGCGAGCTCGCTGACATCGAAGCCGCGCGGGAGCTGCCGTGTCACACCGGCGTCGTGCTGCTCAGTGGCCGGTCGAGTGCTCTCGGCCGAGTCACCGCGGACAAGCGGGTCAGGTTGGTCAGGGGTGACCTCGACGCGTTCGGGCTACACGGCCGCAGTGCCGAGCAACGCATCGCGCTCGACCTGCTGCTCGACCCCGAGGTCGGCATCGTCTCCCTCGGCGGCCGCGCCGGCACCGGCAAGAGCGCCCTCGCTCTGTGTGCGGGACTCGAGAGCGTGCTCGAACGCCGCCTGCACAAGAAGGTCGTCGTGTTCCGGCCGCTGTTCGCAGTCGGCGGTCAGGACCTCGGCTACCTGCCCGGCGGTGAGGGGGAAAAGATGTCCCCCTGGGCGCAGGCGGTCTTCGACACGCTCGGCGCGCTCGTCGCCCCGGAGGTGGTCGACGAGGTCGTCGACCGCGGCATGCTCGAAGTGCTGCCGCTGACGCACATCCGCGGCCGGTCCCTGCACGACGCTTTCGTCATCGTCGACGAGGCGCAGTCGCTCGAACGCGGCGTATTGCTCACCGTGCTGTCGCGGCTGGGATCCGGCTCCCGCGTCGTCCTGACGCACGACGTCGCGCAGCGCGACAACCTGCGCGTCGGACGGCACGACGGCGTAGCGGCTGTCATCGAGGCTCTCAAGGGACATCCGCTCTTCGCCCACGTCACGCTGACCCGCAGCGAGCGCTCCGCGATCGCGGCTTTGGTCACCGAGATGCTCGAGGACGTTCCCCTCTAGCGATCCCGACGCCGTACGGCGACTGCTCTATTGGTCCATGACGCGGCGGTAGCGCGCCTCGGCGAACGACCAGATGCCGAACGCGATCAGTCCGGCCGCCAGGCCGGCGAGGATGATGCGCCCGTACGGCGCGGTCGCAACCCGGCGCAGTGCGTCGTCGATCCCGGTCGCCTTGTCGGCGTCGTTGGTCAGAGCCGCTTGGAAGAAGAACACGGCCACGGTGGCGAAAACGATCGCGCGGGAGAACAGGCCGGCTCGCGCGATGACACCGATGACCTCTTCCTCGCGCGCGGACATCTTGGCGCGGTTGAGGTGCTCCTTGTAGCGGTCTCCGGTGGCCTGCCTGCCGCTGTGCACCGCGAGGGCCAGCCAAATGAGGCCCACGGCAACGACGAGCGCGGCCCCAGCAGGCCACGAGAGCACCTTCGCCGTGAAGTCCTTGGACTTTTCGTCCTCGCTGCCGGACTTCGAAGCGATCGCGAGTTGCACCGTCGCCCAGCTCAAGGACAGGTAGAGCGTGGCCCGCAAAACGCGGAAGAGCCTTCCGCCCGCACCCTGACGCTCGAAGTTCAGCAGCGACTCCAGAAGGTGCCACGCGGCGTACCCCAGGAACGAGATGGCCAGTAGGAGCAGCAGCGCCTTGCCGAACGGTTTGCTCCCGATCTCCTGGAGCGCTCCCATCTTGTCGGCCTCGCCCTGCCGGCGCCGGGTGGCAAGCTGCAGGGCGAGCACGCCCATGACCAGATAGAGGACACCTCGCGCGCCGTACCCCATACGCGCCGCCACCTGAACCCAGCCGCGGTTGTCGCGAGCGAGTTGCCGGCCTTCGTGCTCGATGTGTGCCGCGGTCATGCCGGTCCTCTACCCGACCCGGGCGAACCGGCAAACGCCGGACTATCGCGAGGCGACCCGGTAGCTGAGCGAGCTGGTCTGCCCCATGATCTGGTTGCCGGCCTGCGCCGGGAGCGAGAGCCGCAGGCGGAGGTAGTCGACCTGGGTGCCGTTGAACAGGTGCAGGCCGCGCAAGGTCGCGGTGCCGACGACAGGCCGTTGCGCCATGACCTCGACGGCAGTCCCGGCGCAGACGTATCGGTCCTCCATCCGGCGCCACGGGCGGTCGCAGCTGTCTGCAGCGAGTTGGAGCCCGTTCGTTCGGTCCTGGTCGAGCGGACTGCTCACATCAGCCCGTACTGACAGCTCTACCGCGCTGAAGATCCGGTCAGGGCGCTCGCGCAGCGTCACGACTCGTTCGACAGTGACTCCGGGCATGATGCCCGCCGCGTCGAGCGCCGCGTTGACCTCCAGCGCGACAGGTTCCGGCTCTTCCATGGAAATGCCTGCGGACGCGGCGGACATCCCGCCCGAGACGACTATGGCCACAAGGGCGATGGCGACGGCGCTGATGGCGGCCCGGAGCAGGTTGGGGGCACGGAGCAGGTTGGGAGCACGGCGCCGCACGCGAAGTAGCTGCACTGCGACCTCCGCCCCTGACCTTTGGATAACACCTAGAGCATCGACCGGTGCGCGCACGGCGGGGTCACCCTTGCAGGTGAGGTGGGCTCTCGCGCCCCGAATCACCCGATGGGGTTGTCTTGAGGCGCGTTGCTCCGGGTGCTGCGCTCCGGCGTCCATCCGGCGCAGGCCATACCCGACTTCGCTCGTCCATTCCGCCGAACTTGCAAAAAGTTTCGAAAGTTCACTCTTTCGGGTGCCGAAGAAGCGCTCAGACGCAACCGAAGGGAAAACCCAATGCGCGACAACGGCTCCCGTAAGACGACCCAAAAGGTCCTGCTTTCCGTCACCGCTCTCGCGGCAGCTGCGGGGCTTGCCGGCGTCGGCACCTACGCCAACTTCACCGGCTCGACGTCCGCGTCGCAGCAGGTGTCGACCGGCACCATGCAGATCACGCTGGGCGCGACCGGGACGTCGGCTAACCGCTTGGATGTCTCCGCCGTGGCTATGGCGCCGAACGACTGGATGGAGCGTGCGGTCGACCTGAACATCTCCGGCGACGTTGCGATGACGGCAGTTTCGCTCACGACGACTGACAACAACCTTCCGGCGCCAACGGTCCTGTCGACCGATGCGTCCAACGGTCTGCAGATCCTTATCGAGCGGTGCCCGGTGGCGTGGAACGAGACCCCTGTCGGAGCGGGCTTCACCTACACCTGCCCAGGTGTCACCACTACCGTGCTCGCGTCTTCACGGGTCACGGGTCTGGATCGGCCGCTTGGCGGCTTGTCGCTCGCGGCGGGCGACAGCAACAAGCTGCGCGTCAAGATCTCCCTGCCGGGCAGTGCCGGCGACACCTTCCAGGACCTCGACGCCACGATCAGCCACACCTTCACCGGCACCCAGCGCGTCGGGGAAGCGAAGTAATTCCTAGCAGGTAGGGCCATGAAGCCTGAGTCGAACGAGACCGTACGCGTCGCCGCTACCGCGGCGGCGCGTACGGTCTTGCCGGACCCGACCAAGATCAGGCGTGTCGCCCGTTCCGCGGCAGCACGTACGGTCTTGCCGGAACAGACCAAGACCGTGCCGCCGGCAGCCACTGTCGCCGTACGCACGGTCTTGTTCGCAGGCGCTGCCCTCATCGCACTTCTCGCCATCGGCCCGGTCACCGGCGCCTACCGCACGCTGACCGTTCTGTCGGGATCGATGCGGCCGTTCATGCAGCCGGGCGACGTCGTCGTCGTCACCCCGGTCGCCGCGCGTGATCTTCGGCCCGGGGACATCGTCACCTACCACTTGCCGACTGACGGCCGCCCGCTGGTGACGCACCGTGTGATCGCCATAGTCGAACCGGGGGACAAGCCGGTCATTCGCACCCAGGGCGACGAGAACAACACTCCTGACGCGCAGGCCCGTCTGGACGACTCCCGGGTATGGCGGACACGTGCCGTCGTTCCGAAGCTCGGCTATGCGCTCGTCGCGCTCCGGCATCCCGCAGCCCGCCTAGTCGGATCGGTGCTCGCGCCGCTCCTGCTCCTGGTCGTCTGGCTCCTGCACATCTGGGGAAAGCCGCGGGACAAGTTCGACGAGGAGGCAGGACAGACCGTCTACCAGACCCGGCCGTACGTGCCTCTCCACAGCCAATCGGTTGGCGTAACCGTGCTCCCGGGGCAGCGCCCGTTCGTCGGAGCGGCGTGATGGCGCGCCGAGTCGGTCTGAGCGCGGCGGTGCGGACCACTGCCGTAGCCGTCGCCGCAGCCGTCGCCTTCGGGGCAGCCGGCGGCATGACCTTCGCGAACTTCGCCGGTACAGCATCGAGCGCGGGTCCGACCGTGAGCACGAAGCGCATCTTCACCGGCGCCCGCACCACGTCGGCTTGGGATATCCACGACCAATCCGGCGGCGTCGCCTCGGCCGTCGATACGTCGGGTGCGCTGGCCTTCGCCGACACACCGACCGCCCGTACGACGACCACCGGGTCGGCGTGGCTTACCGCCTTCTCGCTTGGCAGATACCTCGAGTTCCGGATGAACTCGGCGTTGCCGGGCGGCATTCCGGTCACCGGTGCTGCTTTCAACTTCAACTTCGCGACGACCGTCGGCGGCACGACAGCGAACTACTATTTCGACGTCCGTGACGGCGCCACCGGAACGGTTGTCCTGGCGACGCACGGCAGTCAAGCGGCGCCTATCGGTTCCGCGAGCACTACGTTGATGGGGTTCACGACAACGTTGCCGGAGCTGACCAACAGCGATCTCGTCAACGGGGTTCGCATCCGGGTCTACCTGTGGACCCCGGGCGCCCCGGGCACGACGTCGAGAACGAGGACCGATGTAGCCACCGTGAGCGGCACGGGCTACGCGCCGTTCGTGATGTACCCGGCGTCCTATACCGATGTGTCGGGCGGAGCAGTGTCCGCGCCATGGGAGCTTGCGGGCGCCGATGGCGTCGCTTACCAGTCGGCCAACGTCTGGCCAACCTCACTCAGGGCGGCGCGGTACATCGACCTGACGTTCCCCGCCTACGTCCCGACGGGCGCGTCCATCACTCAGGTGCAGTTCACGCATACGTTCAAGGACATCAGCGCGACCAACCCGAACCAGGCCTACTTCTACGAGGTGGTGTTCGGCGGCACGGTGATCGCGACGTACGGCAGTCTCACGACGCCATTTACGTCGAACGCCACCAACGGCTTTCTCACCTTCGTCATTAACTTGCCCGAAGTCGACACTGTGCCCGAGGCAAACGGCGTCGTCATACGCATGCACGGATCGAACACCGGTGGCGGCATGGGCGGACGGTACAGCCTGGAAGATGCCGGGCTGCTCTCCGTGACTTACTCGCTGACCTGAGGCGCCCGCGTCATTGACAGGACGTCGAGCGCCTCGTCGAGCTGCTGCTCGGTGAGCTTGCCGGCTTCGATGTAGCCGCGTTCGAGGACGACCTCCCGGATCGTCTTCTCTTCTTTGAGGCTCTGCTTCGCGACCGCGGCCGCTTCGTTGTAACCGATGTACTTGTTCAGCGGCGTCACGATCGACGGCGAACTCTCGGCGTACCACCTGCACCGCTCGACGTCGGCCTCGATACCGTCGATGCACTTGTCGGCGAAGAGCCGGCTGGTGTTGGCGAGCAGCCGGATCGACTCGAGCAGGTTGCGCGCGATGACGGGCAGCATGACGTTGAGCTCGAAGTTGCCCGCGCTGCCGCCGAACGCGACGGCCGCGTCGTTGCCGATCACCTGCGCGACGACCTGGCACACCGCCTCGGGAATCACCGGGTTGACCTTGCCCGGCATGATGCTCGACCCCGGCTGCAGGTCGGGCAGCCGGATCTCCATCAGTCCCGTGCGCGGTCCTGACGACATCCAGCGCAGGTCGTTCGCCGTCTTGTAGAGCGAGATCGCAATCACACGCAGTACGCCGGACGCCTCGACTAGGGCGTCGCGACTCGCCTGCGCCTCGAAGTGATTGCGCGCCTCGGTGAGTGGGAGATCCAGGCTGTCGGCGAGCGAGCCGATGACCTTCTGCGCGAAGCCGGCGGGGGTGTTGATGCCCGTGCCGACGGCCGTGCCGCCGAGTGGCAGCTCGCCGACCCGGGGGAGAACCGACTCCAACCGCTCGATCCCCATCCGTATGGCGGCCGCGTAGCCACCGAACTCCTGCCCGAGCGTGACGGGTGTTGCGTCCATCAGGTGGGTCCGGCCTGACTTCACGACGTCGGCGAACCCGACGGCCTTGCGCTGCAAGGCTGCGGAGAGGTGAGCGAGCGCCGGGATCAGGTCGCGCACGATCGACGTACAGGCCGCGATGTGGATCGCGCTCGGGAAGACGTCGTTAGACGACTGGCTGGCGTTGACGTCGTCGTTCGGATGCACCGGACCGTCGAACAGCTCCGCGGCCAATGTCGCGAGCACCTCGTTGGTGTTCATGTTGGAGCTGGTGCCGGAGCCGGTCTGGTAGACGTCGATCGGGAACTGCGCGTCCCACTCACCGGCGGCGACCTGCTGCGCCGCGGCGTGGATCGCCTTCGCGACGCCCGGGTCGATGACGGCCAGCTCGGCGTTGGCGAGCGCCGCAGCACCCTTGATCGCGGCCAGCGCGGCGATGAGCTCACGCTCGATCCGCAGGCCGGATACCGGGAAGTTCTCGACCGCCCGCTGGGTCTGGGCGCGCCACTTCGCGTCGACAGGCACCCGGACCTCGCCCATGGAATCGGTCTCGATGCGGAACTCGGTCATCGCTGGGCTCTCCTGCTCGGGATCTCACACGGGCGTGGGTATGCCGATTGTCCCGCGGGCGCGGGAGTCACCGAAATCCCCGATCACTCGCGTCAGTCGTTGATCGACTACGCAGAGTGCTCAGGCGTGTCGGTCCTGACTAGTCCATATGGCCCAACGGCCAGCCAATGAAGGTGATCTTGCATGGTCGCTTGTGCGCAATCCGAAGGATTCCGCCGCGCGCTGTCGTGATCTCCCCAATGCTGCGCCATCACGGCATCACGGAGTCAACAAGGGGACACACGCATATGAAACGCCGGCTGACGCTGCTGTCCGTGCTCGCCCTCATCGCCGTGCAAGTCGTCGGCGCGATGTCTGCGTCCGCGGACGAGGAGTTTGGCGACAGGTTGATTCTCACGGACGCCCGGCTCGAACTCGAGGGGCAGACGCACATCGGGCCGGTCGCGACCTCCCCCGACAGCTCGCGCCTGGCGGTCGTCCTCGCCGATTCCACTGGATCCGATCTCGTGCTCGTTGGCTCAGACGGCTCCAACCAAACAGTCGTGGCAAGCGTCGCAGGTGCGCGGCAGCTGCCCCAAGTCTTCTGGTCCTCCGACGGGAACAGCATCGCCTGGGGAACGACCATTGTGGATGTGTCAGCAGGCACGACGAGGGATGTCGGTGTCTACGAGGGAGCGCTCGACGGGTCCTGCGATAGGTGCTGGTCCTTCTCGCCGATCGGGTGGCTGCCCGACAGCCGAACCTTGCTCGTCTCTGCACTCAGTACTGGGACTGCGCGCGGGATCGGCCAGCTCGACACCGTCACGGATGTCTACACGCCCGTCGTGACAGGTACCGAGATATTCGATTCGCCGTCTCTGTCAGCGGACGGCACGCAGGTCGCGTGGGCCCTGCGCGACGGTGGCAACGGCGCTGCAAAAACTCTCGAAGCCATGAACGTCGACGGTTCCGATCGGCACGTCGTCCTTGCGGCGGATGGACAGCTTGGACATCTGCGCTGGGCACCGAATGGCTCCAAGTTTGCCTACGAGCGCAGCAACGCGCAGGGAACCGCGCAGTGGGTGGAAGTCATCAACATCAACGGCACCAACCCTGTCGCGTTGACCGAGGCCCTTTACTCGGCTTACTTGGCGCGAGCGCCGGAATGGACCCCCGACTCGCGGCGCGTGGTGATCTATGAGAAGACGTCGACCCGCTACTGGGGCTCGGCGTCGGTGGTCGAGGTTGATGGGAAAGAGCGGGCAGGCGTTCCCGCTTCCGACATCACGGCTCCGGGACTGCTCTCCCCCGACGGCAAGTCGTACTTCTGGACGCTGCCGCAGTGGAATGAGGACCTAGAGCGACGGGTGGAGCTGCGTGGCGTGGACCTCCCCAATGCTTCCGGCAACGCGACGCCTGTAGGCAATGACGTCTCGATCGCTCCGTCTCTGTGGAACAAGGAGGAGACCCCCCTCCGGGTCACATATGCGTCGGTGACGGCCGCGGGCGAGACCCAAGTCTTCGAAAGCCCGAAGCCAACAGCGCCCGCTAATTATCAGTCGGGCGGACCGCTGCGCGCCTACGAATTGGTGACCACGGCGGTGTTCAGCGGGGCGATCGAGGTCTGCGTTGACACCCCGGAGGACGACTTCAGGGGAGAGCTGCCAGCGCTGTTCCAGTTCGTCGACGGGGAGTGGTCGAACATCACCACGTCAGCGTCAGCGAGCGCGCAGTGCGGTCAGACGACCACGACTGGACAGTTCGCCGTATTCCATCCGACGCGCATCGTCGGCACTCTGATCCATGAGGGATCGCCCGGAACCTACGTCAACTCGATCACGTTTTCTCCGGATGGAACCCAGATGGCTGTGGCGTTCGGAGACGGGGCGTCCGGGCGGCGGGTCGTCGTCATGAACCTGGATGGATCAAACCGACGGACCCTGATTGAGTGCGACGACTGTTGGGGCCAGCTCCTCTGGTCGCCTGATGGCGCGAAACTTGCGGTCGGCATGGTCATCGTCGACGTCGCTACCGGTGCGACGAACCCCGTCGGGCAGTACACCACCGACTCAAACGGCAACTGTATCCAGTGCCGCGCGCACTGGCCTTGGGCCTGGACGGATAACCAAACGCTCCTGGTTACCGGGGTCCTGAATTGGGATCTTGAGCAGATCTGGGGTTTCGGACTCCTGGATGTCGTCACGGACGTGTATACGCCCATCGCGGAGACGCCGCGGCCTCAGGGCCTCCTAACTCCCTCGCTTAGCCCCGACGGGACTCAGATCGCATATTTGCGCTACAACGACACGACTGCGGCCAGGACGATCGAGGTCGTCTCCATAGACGGTGACAATTCCCGCGTAGTCATTCCATGGACTCCGGGCTTCCACGTCGGGGATCCCCATTGGTCGCCCGACGGAACGAGGATCGCGTACACGGCCAGTGACGGCGCCCCGATCAATTGGATCGAATCCGTTCTCAGTGATGGCACCGACCGCGTTGCCCCTCTAGTCGAAGGCGCCCATGCGCCAGATCCAAATGGATCCAATCCCTGGTTGCCGGACTCCTCAGGGTTCGTCTCCGCTCGATGGCTGCCTGACAAGATGGGAAGCCAGCAAGACGAAGGCCGGATCGAGGTCTTCCAAGCGGACGGTACCGGCCGCCGCATCCTTGATACGGGTACCCAATTCGTCAGGTCGTTCGGCGTCATTTCGCCCGACGGCCGGAAGTACTTCGGGCCCCTCGACGACGGCCGCGGCGGCTCGCCGCTGTACGCCCTGGACATTCCGCCCCCACCAGCGCCTCCGGTCGTGAATACGCCGGCCGGCGCCTCCGTCGTCGTCACACCGGATCTTGAAGCCTCGCCCGACCCTTTGCGCGTGACATTCGACCAGGTAGGTGTGGCGGGCTTTACGACGGTCACCACTGCCGTCGAACTCAACTCGCCCGTCGACTTCCGAGCCGGCACGCCGGCGCGCTCTTACTCGCTCGCAACCACGGCGACGTTCACAGGCGATGCGCAGGTGTGTGTTGACACGACGGGCGACGCCTTCGGCGACCGGGAGCCGCAGCTGTTCCAGTTCACCGATGGCGCGTGGGACAACGTCACGACCTCGACGTCGTACACCTCCGTCTGCGGCGAGTCCGACTCGCTCGGCGTCTTCGGGGTGTTCGTCGATGCGCGGCCAGTCGGTTCAGTAGTTCACGCCGACTGCAGCGCCCCTCTGGGGTACGACGGCGCGGCGTTCTCGCCGAACGGCACGCAGATCGCCGTCCAGTGCGTCAACGAGGACACGCTGGCGGTAGATCTCGTGCTGATGAACCTCGACGGCGCCAACAAGCGCACCTTGCACAGCCTGCCCTCGCCTGGCTTGTCGGGCCGGCCGACAGCATCGGTGTACTGGTCCCCGGACGGAACCAAGATCGCATTCGGTGACGTCGTGATCGTCGTGGCGACGGGCGCGACAGACACCGTGGCGCCGTACGCGCAGACTGTCGACGGCAACGGCAACATCGTGTGCACGCAGTGCCGCCGCTTCGAGATCAAGGGCTGGATGGCGGACAGCCGCACGCTGTTCGCCGCCTCGCGCCGGGCCGACGGAACGGCGACCGGCTTCGGGCGCCTGGACTCGGTGACGGATGCGTTCACGCCGACCCTCGAAGGCACCGATGCCGTTGACGCTGCCGCCCTGTCGAAGAGCAGGACGCAGGTCGCGTTCGTGCGCCCGAATGCGGATGGCACGGCTGCCTCTCTCGAGGTCATCAACGTCGATGGCACCGGTGCACGCGTTGTCCGGCCGGCGACGGCGAGCAGGTGGTTCCGCGCGCTTCGCTGGTCCCCTGACGGTAAGAAGATCGCCTACGAGCTGAAAGGCACGCTGTCCGCGCCATGGACTGCCGGCTCGGTGACCGCCGCTGACGGCACCAACGCGGTCGCTTACGGGCCGGTCGCCGACTTCAACAGCGACCCGCGGTGGACTCCTAACTCGCGCCGTGTGCTGTACGTGTCGGAATTGACCGGACGTGAGGGCTCCGCCCAGATCGGGCTCGCACAGGCTGACGGGTCCGCGGTGCAAACGCTGGACACGGGGTGGCTGACAGTGCGTGGAGGCGGCCAGCTCTCGCCCGACGGCACGAAGTACTTCGTGTCGACAACGGATCGCGCCGGTGTCACAGGCATTCGCGTTCTCAATGTCCCGGTTGACGCCGGGCCGGTCGCTGACACGCCCGCCGGCACCGACGTCGCCATCCGTCCGAGGGTCGAGGGGTCGACCGAGACGCCTGTCGGCCTGACGTTCGAGCGAGTTGTCACACCCGGGGACAGTCTCGTCACCGCGACCACCGGGCCGCCGCCGCCAACCGGATTTCAGGTCGGCAACCCCTCGCGCTTCTACGAGATCACGACGACCGCTGACTATGTCGGCTCCATCAACGTCTGCATCTCCACGGTAGGCGTGACGTTCACGGGTGAACCGCGGCTGTTCCACTACGAAGCGGGCGCATGGGTCGACACCACGACCTCGATCACCGCGACCGAGGTCTGCGGTACGACGACCAGCCTGTCGCCGTTCGCCGTGTTCTCGCCGAAACCCGCGCCGCCGTCGTACCAGATCCAGGTGATCAACGACGGCAAACCGAAGAAGGCGGGATCGGCGGTCGACTTCGATCTCAAGGTAACTCTCGCCGGCGTGGAGGCCGGATCGTCCAAGCTCGTCGTCACCGCGAACTCGGTCGACAACGGTCTCCCCGCGTCGGCGCCGGGCAACTCGAACCCCACTGGCACGTTCTCGTACGACACGAAGAAGCACATCTACAGCTACAAGCTCAAGAGCACCGGCCTTTCCGCCGGACCGCACACGCTCTACGTGCGCATCGGGACCGAGACGGCGTTGCGCGCAGTCCCGTTCGAGCTGAAGTAGTCGCTGTGGCCACCGAATCTGCTCTATGGAGGAAGTCGATGCTCGGTCGTCGTCGGATGGTAGTCGGCGCGTTTGCCGCGTTGGCCGCACTCGGGTTTTCGCTGGGGACGGCCAGCGCTGCTCGGCCGCCGGCGCCTGCGCCGACGCCAGACAATGCCCTCCAGGACAAGGCCATCGCGACCTTGGACACGTGGGCGGGCTGGCTGCGGCAGAACAAGGTGCGCGGCTACGTCGGCGAAGTCGGCTGGCCGAACGACGATGCACGCTGGAGCCCGATCGCACACGCCTGGTATGCGCGGGCGGAGGCGCACGATCTTCCTGTGACGACCTGGGTCACGGGCGAGTGGCCGGGGAATCAACAGCTCGCCAACTTCGTGCGTAACTCCCGCACCGGCTGGCAGTTCACTACGACGCACTCGTCCGACGTCATGGAAGCGCATCCAGGTACTCCTGCTACGCCTCACGGCGTCAACATCAGCGGTCCCGACATGGGTGCTGCCTCGATCGACGCGACCTCGTCGTTCTCGAATGAGAACTATGGAATCCTCGATCAGACGTATCACTACGATGACGCCTCGACGATGGCCTACCTCAAGGCCCACAAGATGGAGATCATCCGCATCCCGTTCCGATGGGAACGGATTCAACGCACTCCCTTCGGTCCGCTTGACCCGGACGAGTTGTCCCGCCTCCGCGCGATGGTGAGGCGTGTCGGCGACGCAGGCATGACCGTCGTCCTGGACCTACACAACTTCGGTCAGTACTACCTTCACGACGGCACCCGAGGTGTACGCAGGTCGATCGGCTCCGCGGAATTGCCTATCAGCGCCTTCACAGACGTATGGACGAAACTCGCGAAGGCTTTTGCGGCCGAGCCAGCAGTCGTGGCGTTGGGCTTGATGAACGAGCCCGTCGAGTTGCCGAGCGCACCGGGTGTGAGTCCCCAGAAGCTCTGGGAGAACGCCTCACAAGCAGCGGTGAATGCGATCCGTGCGACGGGCGAGATCCGCGTCATTATGGTCGGCGGCTACAACTGGTCGGGCATGCACTCGTGGGCATCGCTACACCCGGTTGCGTGGATCAATGACCCTGCGCGCAACGTCATGTACGAAGCGCATCAGTACTGGAACAGCAACAACTCGGGCGTCTACATGAGTTACGAGCAGGAGCTCGCGGCGGCCAAGGCGCAAGGCTGGTAATCGGCGCTCAGGTGACCCGGCGGTAGCGGCGTACGGCGAGCGGAGCGGCGACGAGCAGGATCGCGAGCGACCACGCCAGCGCCTTGAGCACGAGCGTCGTGGTCGAATCGCCGAGCAGCTGACGGGTCGCCGACGGGTCGAGTACGAGCGAGCGAACGGCGTTGACCGTCGCGGTCACCGGCTGGTTGCGCGCGAAGACCTGCATGACGTCAGGCATGTTCTCGATCCGCACGAACACCGACGACATGAACACCAGCGGGAAGATCAGCGGGAACGCGGCCGCCTGGGCGCTCTCCGCGTTGCGGACCGCCATACCCAGCATCGCGAAGACCCACGACATCGCGAACCCGAACACCAGCAACACCGCGACCGCGCCGGCGAACGGCAGCAGCCCGTTGCCGATCCGGAATCCGACGAGGAATCCCATCCCCACCATCAGCGTGATGACGAAGACGTTGCGGGTGAGGTCGGCGAGGGTCCGACCCGCGAGTACGGCGGAGCGCGCCATCGGGAGCGACCTGAACCGCTCGATCAGCCCCTTGTTCAGGTCCTCTGCCAGCCCGATGCCCGTCTGCATCGCGCCGAACGTGACGGTCTGCGTGAAGATGCCCGGCATCAGGTAGTTGACGTATTTACCGACCCCGGGGATGTGGATCTCGCCGCCGAAGACGTACGTGAACATCAAAACGAAAAGCACCGGCTGGATCGTCGCGAAGACCAGTAGCTGCGGCATGCGCCGCATCACGACGAGGTTTCGCCACATGATGGTCGCGGTGTCCCGGAACGCCCAGTAGACCGACGCACCGGGCGCCAACGTCTGCGTACTCACCTCGTGCCTCCCGCGACTTCCTCGGTGTTCGTCGCCTCCGCGCGCTGTCCAGTCAAGGCCAGGAACACGTCGTCCAGGCTCGGTTCCCGCAACATCACGCCAATCGGTTCCAGCCCGACGGCATCGATCGCGCGCAGCGTCTCCAGCACCGCCTTCGCCCCGCCCGAGAGGGTGATCGTCAGGCTCACCCCGTCACTGCGGGCGGCGCCGACTTGCTCCGGGACCGTTGCCGCCGCCGTACTCGACTGAGCTTCGTCGCTGAACGTGAGCTCGAGCCGGGTCGCGCCGAAGTCGCTCTTGAGCTCGCCCGCGGTGCCCTCGGCAATCACCCGGCCGTGGTTGATCACGATGATGTTGTCGGCGAGCTTGTCGGCCTCTTCGAGGTATTGCGTGGTCAGCAGCAGGGTCGTCCCGTCCGCGACCAGTTCGCCGATGACGTCCCAGAGGTCGTTGCGGCTGCGCGGGTCGAGCCCGGTGGTCGGCTCGTCGAGGAACAGGATCGGCGGCTTGTTGACGAGCGCGGCGGCCAGGTCGAGTCGCCGGCGCATGCCACCGGAGTACGTGCGCACCGTGCGGTCGGCGGCGTCGGCCAGATCGAACCGGTCGAGCAGCGCTGACCCCCGCGAGCGGCTGGCGTCCTTGCTCAGATGGTTGAGCCGAGCGACGAGGTAGAGGTTTTCGCGGCCGGTCAGGTTGCCGTCGACCGCGGCGAACTGCCCCGCCAGCCCGATGCGCTCTCGCACCTGAGCAGGGCGCCGTACGACGTCGAGTCCGTCGACGATCGCCCGCCCAGAGCTCGGGCGCAGCAGAGTCGTCAGGATCCGCACCGCTGTCGTCTTGCCCGCGCCGTTGGGTCCCAGTAGTCCGAGCACCGTGCCGCGCGGGACCGCGAAATCGATCCCAGCCAGCGCTTCGACGTCGCCGAACTTCCTGGTGAGGCCCTCGACGACGACAGCGCTTTCCGTCACCCGCGACTCCCGCTCGAGTGCTAGTTGTGTCGCTGGAAGTCGACCGAGCTGTAGGCCATCAGCTTGTTGAGACGGTGCTCGCTCTCGACGTAGCGGATCGTGCCGCTACGCGAGCGCATCACCAGCGAGTGGGTCGTCGCGCCGCCACCTCGGTAGCGCACGCCCTGCACGATCTCGCCGTCGGTGACGCCCGTCGCTACGAAGAAGACGTTGTCGCCGCGGACCAGGTCGTCGGTCAGGAGCACCCGGTCGAGGTCGTGGCCCTGTTCGATTGCGCGGTCGCGCTCGTCGTCGTTGCGCGGCGCCAGCCGCCCCTGGATGACGCCACCGAGGCACTTGATCGCGCAGGCCGCGATGATGCCTTCCGGCGTACCGCCGATGCCCAGCAGCAGGTCGACGCCGGTGCCTTCGCGGGCGGCCATGATGGCGCCGGCGACGTCGCCGTCGGAGATGAACTTGATGCGCGCGCCGGTCTCGCGGACTTGCCGGGCCAGGTCCTCGTGACGTGGCCGGTCGAGGATGACGACCGTGACGTCTTCGGGGTTTTCGCCCTTGGCCTTCGCGACGGCCTGGATGTTGAACTCGACCGGCGCTGAGATGTCGACGACCTCTGCGGCCTCGGGGCCGGTAGCCAACTTGTCCATGTAGACGCAGGCGCCGGGGTCGTACATGGTGCCGCGCTCCGAGACGGCGATGACCGCGATGGCGTTACTCATGCCCTTGGCGGTCAGCGTCGTGCCGTCGACCGGGTCTACCGCGACGTCACACTCGGCGCCGGTGCCGTCGCCAACGGCCTCGCCGTTGTAGAGCATCGGCGCTTCGTCCTTTTCGCCTTCGCCGATGACGACTACGCCACGCATCGCGACGCTCCCGATCATCTTGCGCATCGCGTCGACCGCGGCTTGGTCGGCGCCGTTCTTGTCGCCGCGCCCGACCCAGCGGCCAGCAGCCATCGCGGCCGCCTCGGTGACCCGGACGAGTTCCATCGCGAGGTTGCGGTCCGGCACCCCTGACGGCATGGTCTGGGTCATCCGTCGACCCTACCGGGCCGGTGGACCGGCTGTGAGGAGGATCTGATGTTTGACCGGGCGGCAGCGACGCGTCACGCCATCCTGGACGCCGCCAGGCAGGTCTTCACCAGTTCGGGCTTCTCCGACGCCAACATCGCCGACGTGGTCGCCGAGGCCGGCGCCAGCGTCGGCAGCCTCTATCACCACTTCGGCGGCAAGGCCGATCTCTACCTCGCGCTGTTCGAGGAGTACCAGAGCCGGCAGGAGGAGCGGGCCGCAGACGCCGTTTCCGCGGCGAAGGACCGAGGGGTGAGCGACCGGATCGCGCTGTTCGTCGCCGGCTCCCGCGCGTACCTCGACGGGTGCTGGGCCGAGCGGGAGCTGACCCGGCTCTTCCTCACCGGCGGCGGCCCGCCCGGCTTCGAGCTGGTCGCCCGCCGCCGCTACCGCGACTGGACCCGGCTCAACGAGATCCTGCTGCTGGCCGACGGAGAGCCCGAGAACGAGGCGCTGGTTCTGGTACTCACGGCGGTCGTCTCCGAGGCGGGCAGCGAGGTCGCGGTCGCGGAGACCGAAGAGGAAGCGCAGCGCCTGGCCAGCGCGGTCCTGGCACTCATCGAGCGCATCGGCCCTGTGGCCGGCTGACCGGGCCTGACACGTCATGTTTGATCAGGCTTATGGCGGGCGTTGCCCTATAGGGGTACGCACGCCGCACGCCTGATCGATTGGCTACTCGGCGTCCGGCGGAGTGGCGGCAGCGAGCCGGTTGCGCGCGCCGTCCAGCCATTGCTGGCAGATCAGCGCGAGCGCCTCGCCGCGCTCCCACAGCGACAGCGACTCCTCGAGCGGGATGCCACCGGCCTCGAGCCGTCGTACGACGTCCTCGAGCTCGGCGCGGGCCGCCTCGTACGACAACTGCTCGCTCATGCTGGGCATCCTTCCATCGCCAGCCGCGACCGCTGCATCCGACGCACGCGCCCACTTGTGCGCACTTGTTCAGGTGACACGCCGATGCCTCCGGCGCGTCGCCTGAAAACCTGCACACAAGTCGGGGTTAGGGCTGGCCCGTTCCGGTGACGGTCACGTCGATGTCGCCCTGGGCGACCTTGATGCGCAGTTGCTGGCTCGGCGAAACGTCGGCGGCCGCGCGTACGACGGCGCCGTCGAGAGTGCGTACGACGGCGTACCCGCGATCGAGCGTCGCGGCCGGCGACAGCGCGGCAACTCGCGCCCGGGAGTGCTCTACGTCGCGAATCGCGCTGTCGATGCATGTCGTCACCACGCGGTGCGAGCGCGAGCGCAGGGCCAGGACCTCGCCCCCGCGCCGGTCGACTGCCGCGAGGGGATCGGCGACCGACGGCCGGGAGCGCACCGCATCGAGCCAGGCCTGCTCCCGGTCGATCAGGTGTACGGCGGCGCGGTGCGCGGCCCGGGCCCACCGCTCGATAGTGCGGATCTCGTCCGCGACATCGGGCACCACACGCTTGGCTGCATCGGTCGGTGTGGACGCGCGGTAGTCGGCAACGAAGTCGAGCAGCGGCGTGTCGGACTCATGGCCGATCGCAGACACGACCGGTGTGAAGCAGGCGGCGACGGCGCGGCACAGACCCTCGTCGGAGAACGGCAGCAGGTCCTCGACCGAGCCACCGCCGCGTGCGATCACGATGACGTCAACGGTGGCGATCCGATCGAGTTCGGCGACGGCGTCGATGACGTCGCGCACGGCGTTCACCCCCTGTACGGCGACCTCGCGGATCTCAAGGTGTACGGCGGGCCAGCGGCGGCGGGTGTTCTCGACGACGTCGCGCAGGGCCGCCGACTCGCGCCCGCAGATCACGCCGACGCTTCGGGGGAGGAAGGGGAGGGGTTTCTTGCGATCGGCCGCGAACAGCCCCTCCGCCGCGAGCATCGACTTGAGCTGCTCGAGCCGCGCGAGCAGGGCGCCGATGCCGTCCGGGCGGATCTCGAAGGCGGTCATCGTCAGCGAGCCGCGGGAGAGGTAGAAGTCGGGCTTGCACCACACGACGACCCGTTGCCCGTCGGCGAGTGGCGACTCGGTCGCGTCGCAGACGCCGCGCTGACAGGTGACCCGCAGCGATACGTCAGCAACCGGATCGCGCAGTGTCAGGAAGACCATTCCTGCGCCGGGCCGGCGGGACAGCTCGGTGATCTGCCCCTCGACCCAGACACGTCCGAGCCGCGCGACCCACTCACCGATGTGCCGAGCGGCCGTGCGAACCGGGATCGGCTGCTCAGCCGAAGTCTCTAGTGCCACCGCGACACCCTACGGCGGCGAGGCCGAACTCGCGGTCCGGGTGCTCGTCGCCTCCCACGTCACCCGGCTCGGCTTCGCCACCGTCGACGATGTCCGCCGCCGCATCCAGTAGGACAGCACCGGGCACCGGGGTCGGCGCGACGATCCGCGTCGCGATCCGCCGGCTGCTCGCCGCGGCTACGACAAGCACACAGGCTGGTCCTGGGCGCGGCTGCTCGCCGGGCTCGACGGCGGAGATGTTGACGGGCAGATCGGCAGTGCATGGATCGCAGCCCAGGACCTGCGGCTGCTGTTCCGCTGCCCGAGCCGGGACCAGGCCGAGCGGGCGCTGTTCACCTGGATGGTGCACTGCGCCGACGCCGGCGTGCCCGAACTCGTCCGCCTGGTCCGCACCATCGATGCCTGGCGCGACGAGCTGCTCGCCTACTTCGACACCGGCGGGGTGTCCAACGGCCCGACCGAAGCGATGAACCCGCTGATCAAGAAGATCAAAAGAACCGGGCACGGATTCCGCAACTTCGAGAACTACCGCCCTCCGCCTCCTCCTGCACTGCGGAGTCGACTGGCACACTCAACAACCAACACGGATCAGAGGCCGGTTACCACGGTTGATTGCGTAGAGCGGCTAAACCCGAGTGGTGCCGCAACCTTCATCACGCGTTACCCGGCGCCACATCTCGCTGAGTTGAATCACGGATTCATCCTGTTCGAGCCATGGCGCATCCGTCAGTTGCAAGATGCACGTACCAGGATCCGTGTTTAGCGGCCGCGCCGACAACGTGGAAACGTATTCCAGTTCGTGAGCGATTGCCGTACCGGCTCTCGCAATGCTCATCCACGGTATGAACGGCGGCAAGTGCTGTTCTGCGACACGCTGTTGTACGCAGCTGAATCTGATAAGCTTCTCAAACACTGTTTCCGTTATCGCATAGGCGAATTCGAACTGGCAATTCGCGAGCGTGAGCCTAGTCGCTCCCGCAATAGTCTGCCAGATGGCTTCCCGATCTGGCCGAGAGAATTCGTTTGTTGAGCAGCTGAGCATGACCTGATCGAACAAGGGCTTGTCCGGGACGCCTTCCATCATCACAGAAACACTACTTGCACGACGGTGCACTGACAGCCCAACCTCAAATTTCAAATCTATATGGTGAAGGCTGAGCGACCCTTCCTCAGCGCCTAGCCATCGGGCAGCCTGCACGACCGAATCAAAGAGGACTTCGCCCAGCCCGTCCGAAGACATGCCGGCTACGGTGCCGTCATCACGCGAGAGTACCGAGAATCCCTGATGGCCAAAGGAAGCAACCATTGTCTCGATACTCGAAGGAGAGATTGTTTGAGCCTGGCACAGAACAATGAATAGCCAAGACTCGCTCATTTGATCGGACCCACGTTTTCACTCCCAAGCCACTTTTCTGCGAGCTGAATGACACTCGACGGTGTCCCTCAGCGTAGCGGAACATGGCCGTGCCGCCCTGTGTTAGCGCATACTCCCGCAACCGCTGCATCTGTGATCCGAAGTGGCTCAGCTTAAGGGCCTTAGTGGCGCAAGCCGGTCGTTCTTCACGAATGCTGCCAATCCGCCTGACCTCGGCGACCGTCCACGCGCTTCAGATGTCAGCCCATGCTCGACAAGCCGGGAGCTCTAGGCGGAATGGAGGGAAGCTTCGTCAGCCTCTTAGCCGTCGCTTCGACCGGAACCGCGTCGCCGCCGAGCTCTGTAATGCGGAAACGCCGACCTCGCTCAACCGCCGTGAACCGACGACTGCTTTGCCAGTGCGGTCAGGCGGTTGTCGAAGGCCTTGATGACGACGAGCCGGTTGGCGTGCGCCTGCTCGTACTCGCGGAGCTGCACCAGCTCGGCCGGCTCCAGTTTGCGGATTCGCGCCCGCAGCTCGCCGATCGTCAGGTGGTCGTAGTCCTCGAGCGGCAGTTCGTCATGGCTGAGCAGGTCACCCGGCAGCGCCTCCTCGACGGCCTCGGCGTCGTCCTCGGGCAGGAAGACCGCGGCCCTGATGTCGTCTGGCGGTTCGATGGGCCCACCGGTCCACGGGTCCGTCGTCGGCCCCTCGGAGGGCGCCGCAGAGTCCGGGCGCGCCTTCTCCGGTCGCGCCTTCTCCGGTCGCGCCGCCTCCTTGCCCATCTCCACCAGCTCGCGTACGACGCCGATCACCTTCTCGCCGCGCCGCGTCAGCTCGTCGTACCCCCTGGCGGCGACCTCGGCGCCCTTGAGCGCGGAGTTGAGCGCGAAGATCGGGGCGCGCACGACCGCCGATTTCAGTTCGTCGGGGCGGGGGACGAGCGCGGCGACAGCGCCGAGCGCGGTCCCCGCGGACTTCAGTAACTTCATCTTCGCCTCCTGCCCGAGGTGACGAAGCCTAACCGGCTGGGCCTACAGGTCGCGCCGGCCGAAAGTCGTCCGCGCCGCCATCTGCACGACCAGCAGGTAGCCGATCGACCAGATGACGATCTGCGCGGTGGGCGGCCGACTGGAGGCAAACGGGATGCCTCCGGAGAACTGCCCGAAGGCGGTTGTCTGCGCAAGGAAGGACGACGACTGCACGTAGTACGACGCGCCGCGCCACAGGGCGTCGCTCGGGAAGATCAGCGCGACCGCCGTACCGATGTTGGCCATCCCGTCGTTCTTCACGCCGACACCGATGAACTCGATCAGGCCGCCGAGCCACGCCAGTCCGAACAGGCTGAACGTGATGACGCCGTTCGCCATCGTCGAGAGCAGGGTGCTGCCGAACAACCCGACGGTGACGAGCAGGACGACCTGCAGGCTGAGCATGCCGAGTGCGCGCGCGAAGCCGACCGGTTGGTAGCCCGCAACCGACCGTGCGATCAGCATCAGCGCGCTCGCCATCGTGACGATGTAGGTGACGAGCAGTCCGACGAACGCGAGCCAGCGGCCGAACAGGTACTGCGCCCGGGTGATCGGCCGGGACAGCACGGCGTGCAGCATCCCGGAGTCGATCTCCGCAGAAATCGAGCCGACGGCGAGAAACAGCGCGAGGAACGCGGCAAGGAACTGAAC
>JBKJZO010000210.1:0-31069 GCA_046715235.1 Mycobacteriales bacterium | reverse complement strand
GCTGCTACGTCTGCGAAAGCTGCGGCCGCACAAGCGGCTGCAGCTGAGTCTGTCGCGCCCGCACTCGGCCTAGGTCAGGGTGAGCCGCTCCGCGCCTGACCTGGGACGCCGTTGCCCTCGTCGTGTGGGCGCTCAGTCGTCGGCCTTGCAGCGGCAGCGTGGTACCGCTCGTGGTGGTACCTCGAATTCGCGGTATAACAGGCACCATCCCGCTACGGGACCGCCTTCTTGTCACTATAAGCCAGCACCCCTGATATCCGAGCGAGTGCATGGCGTTAGCGCGGCCGCCTCGGATAGTCGCGGGGGCGTCGCCTGGCTAGTCGAAGGGCGCGCCGGTCCGAACTTTGCCCATCAGCCCGCTCAACTCTGTAGGGATCCGATCTTGGTTTTGCGCGAGGCCGAGAATGAGTTGATTGTGGAAGGCGACCGCGTCCTGCACGCCAACCTTTTTTGCGAACTGCTCTAGCAGGCGCTTGCCCGGGAAGCGCTCCCGCCAGCTCTGCCCGGGCGTGAGCGCTGTCATCCAATGCTCGATCTCCGCCCGACATTCGTCCACCAAGACCCGTGTGGCCTCACCGGAGACGCGTGCGGCCTTCTCGTCTCGCACCTGGGCGGCGGCGTCCTGAAACATCCGAGTTATGGCCTCCACGCGATCGCCGGCGGTTTCGCCGTTCGGCTGCAGCAGTGAAACACCCTTGTAGGCTGAACCCCGCATGAAATCTTCAGCCCAAGTGAGCCGCTGGAGCCGGAATCCGACCATGGCCACCAGCACCTCGGCGGACATGTCGCGTGCGGTCTCGACGAGTAGAGCCTCGGCCGCTGCCTCGTCCACGTTTTGATCGTAAATCTCGCGAAGAACCTCCGCTATAACTGCGTCGTCCAGCAGGTAATTCTCAATGTGGCAGCGCTGCAAGACCCGGAACCTGCGCGTAGGGTGCGCAGCGTAAGCAGCCACCTCGTCATCAGTCAGGTAGTCGCGGTCCCGGATGGCGTAGAACGACATCCGGGCCAGGCCCGCCTCAATGATCTGTAGGACGGCGGAGTTGATGCGTCCCACTGTCTCCACGCCACCAGCAGGCACCAACTTGACACTCGCCATGTCAGGCCCGAACAGGCGTGAGAAGAGCTTTCGGTCGATACTTGAAGCTTCCCCTTCCAGGAAGACAAGGGAGCGGCCCACTCCGATGTAGCCGGAGAATCCGAACATCCCCTTCAGGAGGTTCTCCGCGACGTCTGCGTCGCTCGCTCTCTTAATCGACGCAGTCCCTGATTCCCGCGAAACGAAGAACGTGCGATCAGCACCTACCTCGTCGAAGATCTCAGGGTTGTGCGTCGCAAGCCAGAGCTGGTTGCCGGGTTTGACATCGAGCATCATTCTGACGAGCCGCCTGCCGAGTTCTGGGTGCAGGTGTAATTCGGGTTCGTCGACGATGACTATGGCGTTGGCGACGTTCTGGCGGATGAAGTTCGCGAGCACAAAGAAGACCTCTTTCTCGCCGGACGAGAGGTCGCTGAACGGAAGAACCTCCCCGCTCGGGATGCTGATCCAGAGGTTATTCGGCGGCCCGTCGCCTGGTGGCGGACTGAGTGCATAGTCCGGCAAGAGCTGCTGCAGCAGTTGGTTGTATGGCGTGATCGGATTGATTGGCTTCGTCGGCGGTTCGTGCCCTTCCTCACATGCTAGGTGATACTGCCCAAGCTGCCGAAGGAAGTGGTACTGCTGCTCGATAAGAAAGTCGAGCATGTCTCGGTACTGGAACGCTGGTTGCTGGAAGGCTGCGTTCGTCGTCCGCTGCCGCGGGTCCTGGTGGTTTAGCAGCTTCTGCTGCTCGAACGTAGTGGCCGGGTAACTCCGGTCGGCGGGCAGCGAGAACCCGATTGGCCTTCCGTATTGCTGGCGGAGCGCACCCAGGACAAGGTTGTGCGCCCGGTCGTGCCGCTGCTGCGCGTTCGAGTCGGCAGCTGCGCTATTGAAGTAGCGCGTGTACCAGCGCTCGCGGCTGAGTTGCTGGAGTTCCTCGACCGGGAAACTCGGCCTCTGTCCGGATTGCGTGACCCACTCGTCTATCAGTCGCGCCTCGTCCGCCGTGAGTCCCACGTCGACCTCGAACGAATGTTCTCCGAAGCTGCGGGCTGCCCCCCAGCTGTAGGAGTAAGAGCTGGCGACCGCAAAGGAGATGATTTCCAGCAAAGAGCTCTTGCCACCGCCGTTCGGTCCGGCCAACACAACCGCGGACGAGGCTTGGCGCTGAACCGGCAGGGCCAGTTCGAGATTCGCCAAATGGCGGAAGCGCCCGACGCGGATCGCCTTGATGAACACCTGGGCCACATCCTTACTTGACTGCTTCAGCGGGATCAAAGCGCCACGAAGGAAAGCAGACTCCCACGAGATCGGCAGCAACGTCTGGCGCATCGCTCAGCGAGATCCAGCTAAGCGCATGGAAGGACGTCCCTGGGGGCGACGAATCGTTGATCGTGTTCGCGTATTGAGCCTTGCCGACGCGCGTGGTCTCTAAGCCGGGCCTAGTGGCGCCGTTCTCAGCGACGCGGGCTCAGGTGGTTCAGGCGTCCTATTGCGGGGCTCCGCGCAAACCGTTAGCAACTCGTCGCCGCTGACTGATTCGTGTCCGTCCTGCGACGACATCGCGGTACTGACCAGCGATGCTGGCCTACAGCAACCTCGTCGACCGGGGCGTGACTCCCGCGGCGTACTGCGCGCTCGTCATTAGCATGGTGCGTGCCGGCTCTGCGTTCTCCGTGCGGGGACAAACTAGCTGGCGCGGCGGAATGCCTCGTAGCGTTCGGCAAGGCTCAATTGGTCGGGACGGGCGTCGTGCGCGCGAGGTATGGAGAGTGAAGCGCCGTGCATGTCCTGCAGACCGTGGCGCAACATGGGTCCGTCGACCTCGTTGAGGATGTCCATCCGGATCTCTATCCGCAGATCCGGCCGGACGCCGAGGATATTCGCGTCGTAGGCCGCGTGGTGGATCTTGCACATCGCCATGCCGTTCGGTACGACGGGCAGTCCGCGGGGATGACCGTCCGCGAGAATGTGCGCCGCGTCGAGTAGTTCGGGATGTCGCAACTGGCAGACGCCGCACGCGTTGTCGTAAGCACGAAGGACGCGCGCACGGAATACAGGCTGATGCAGGCGCAGCTTGGTCAGCCGCTCGACGTAGCGACGCTGAACCGGGTCGACCCGTGTCGACATCCAAGCCTCGCTGCGCCTCGTCCACTGCGAGCGCGAACTCATGGTTGGCTCGGTCTTCGTCGACGACGTACACCGGCCACAACGGCATGTACACGCTCTTTGCGACCCCGATGAAATACACGAGCGGTGTCTGCATCTGCATCGCTCGGCGCAACGCCCTGTTATCCGAATGATCCGGGTCGGTGCCTCGGTACTTGTATCCGATCAGGCCATCTCCTCGAACCGTGTCCTCGTACGGCGGAAGATCGCTTGGACGCGTATACGTCGTACGGATGGTCAAGGCGGACTCGAAACCGGCGGGCTTCCAGATGCCTGACTGCACCACGAGTGGGACCCGCCTGCCTTCGTACTCAAATGAGTTGATCACTGACGAGCGGATCGCGTCCGCGGGGTATCTCGCATGGAGCCGCTCCAGGTGCGCGAACACCGCCGCGCGTGCTGGGGCGTGGTCGTATCCGAAATGCTCCACTAGCGGGCCTTCGCCCCGAGCAATGTGCCGCCCGACACCAGCACCGAGAGCGCGGCTCGTGTTTCTGCGTCCGTCGAGTACAACACGGTTCCAACCATCCCTCGCGTGAGAAGGACCTTGTACACGTTGCGGATGAGGCGGCTGAACTCGTCGTCTGAGACCTTGGCGCTGTTCTTGAGATTTGGGTCCCGGGTCGCGGCGCGGTCGGTGGCCCAGCGGTCCTCGCGCCATACCAGGTCGGGGCCAATAATCACGCCGTTCCAGTCGTACTCGAATCCCTGCGCGGTGTAGACGCAGCCGACTTGCCCGAAGCCAGCCGGATCGGTAGCCCAGAGAGGCGACGGCGGAGCGCCGCCCACCGCTCGATCGCTGCGGAGGTTCCAGGGTCGCGACCAGCCGTCGATCACGACGTCATTCACGAGACTGCCGTCCTTGAGCGGATTGCTCCATGGCCAGCAGAAACCAGCTGCCATGCGCCCGCTGTACCCGGCATCGATCTTCGTTTCGAGCACGGCTTCCATCTCGCGTGGGGAGTCGGCAACTCTGAGCTCGAACAGTGGATCTTCGATCCAGGGGAGGGGACCGCCTTGCTCGATGCCGAGTAGCCGACGAACCCAGGTCCCGTAGTACTCGCTTCCTCCGCATCGAAATTGTGCGTTCAGATCAATGCGATAGGTGGGGATGCCGAGCTGTCCGGCGTACGCCTCGATGTCCGCGACAGTTCCCATCTCGCCTGGACGTACGACCTGGTTCTCGTCCAACAGGAATACGGGCACGCGTGCCGCCGCGATGAGTTCGTCGATCTGCGGCCGGCCGCTGCGTCGCGAGGCCGCGGTGTAACGACTCTCGGATGTCTCCCGGATGCGATGCGCCTCATCGAGTATCAGAACATCGAGGTCGTTTGGGTCGGCGTCCACGAAGTGATTGAAGAACTTGAAAAGGTTCGCTGTGCGGGGCGAACGACGCCCCGCCACCTTGCGCAACGTCAGCGTGAATGACTTGGAACCCGTGGCATGCAAGACGGTCCGACCCTGTCGGGCAAGTTCGCCAAGCAGGGACAGGGCGATGACGCTCTTGCCGGTCCCGGGTCCGCCCGTCACGATCACTATCGACTTGCGGTCGGCGCGCCGCGCTTGTTCGACGGCGTGAAGCACTGTCGAATATGCGACCTGCTGTTCGTCTAGCAGAACGAACTGTTCGCGATCCTGAATCTCCGCAGCGGCTACGGCGAGGAGCTGCCGACTTGGCGCCGCAGCTGATGTCAGGAGCTCGTCGGCGTACACCGCTCCATCGACGGAGCCATCCAGTCGCGCGCGCAGATACTCGACGAAGTCCGCACGCCTTTGACCCGTGAACAGTCTGCCGTATAGATCCTGGGGTGCGTCGAATAGCTCGTAGACGCCTGCGTCCGTCGCATTGTGAAGGTAGGCAACACCCGCCACAGCGTCGTCGCGGCCCTGGAGCGACTTGGTGAAGTCGACCATGTGACGGCAATAGGCGCGAACCTGGCTCACGGGATGTAGGCGCGGTCGACGCGAGTCCCCGGGGAACACGATCAGGTCCTCGGATCCCTGGACTGGTACCCCTTGGGTCCACTGCTTCAGCTCGACAACGACGTACGAAGGCCCGCCGGTCCGAGGATGCTGCCCCGCGAGTACGACGTCGGGCCGCTTGCTTGTTAATGGCATTCGGTGTTCAAGCAGCATCTCGACTCGCTCGAGGCCGGCCTGCAGCAGGTCTTGCGCAAGGACGGGAAGGCTGCGTTCCCACGAGCGGATCTCGGACGGAGAGGGGCGTCGTCCCGTTGTGTGCACCAGCTGCTCCGCGAGTCGAACGCCTAGCGTCCCCTCCAGCGCGAGGGCCGCAATGCCCGCGGCGGTATGGCGGAGAAGCGTCACGAACTGGACCCCAGGCAGCACGAAAATCTCGCGCGGGTGGGGGCATGTCCGAAACTAGGAAGCCCGTCGGGCCGCAGTCAGATGACCTTAGCCAGTGGAACGGCTAGTGCGCCCGGCCCGCGGCATACTCATCTCGTGTCTGAACTCGTCGAGCTCCGCGACCTCATGCGCGCGTTCACTGAAGAGCGCGATTGGGCCAAGTTCCACGACCCGAAGTCGCTACTTCTGGCCTTGGTCGGCGAGATCGGAGAGCTTGCCGAGCTTTTCCAATGGCTGCCGGCGCACGAAGCGGCCTCCGCAGCATCGGCCGAGCCTCTTGATGCCCGGGTTCGCGAAGAGCTGGCGGACGTCCTGCTTTACCTAGTGCGACTGGCAGATGTGCTGGGGGTCGACTTGGCAGCAGCGGCTCAGGACAAGCTGCGCATGGCGGGAGAGCGTTTCATCGTCGGCGACGTGACGGGTGTTGCACCGTCGAAGGCGTGAACAGTGAGGACGTGCGCACGCCGAAACGTCGGGAGGTGCTCGCTGAATCGGCGCACCGTGTCGTCACGGACGCGGATCGACGCGGATGACCGCGTGTGTGCCGTCGACCCAGATCGATCCACTGTCGACGAGAACATCTCGCGGCGCTATGCCGAACTCATCGACTGCGACTACCGCAGCTTCGGAACGACTCCCGCCGGCGCTGCGCCGCGAACTCATCGCACTCACTGAGACGCTCGCCTAAACAGTTCGACAGTCGTGCGGCAGTCGCCGCAAGCAGTTCGAGGGCGGCGGCGTCCCGGGAAAGGCCGGGCGTTGACGTCTCTGCTCAGATGGGGGTGCGGTCCGGCTCCCCGTGTGCCATTCCACGCTGGTCTCAAAGCGGTGATCGGGTTCGACTCGAACGGCCGCCGCCGTAGGGTCGGTAGCTGGGCCGGCCAACACCCGCATATCGCCGCGATACTCGACAGCCGCCATGCCTCGCCCGCACCGCGGGCGGACGGTGCGATCGAGGTCGACGACGTTGGGGCCTTGGTGCCCGCTGTCTTTCTGCCTCGCACCTCGGCCGCGGTCACCGTTATCAGATCGTCCGGGCCGCAGCCGAAAATGTCGCAGATCGCGGCGATGACTTGGAGCGCGGCGCGTTCGGGTCGCTGGTTGACCTCGTTGGTTTGGCTTCGCGCCGACAGACTCCTTGGGAGGACTCAGCGGGCTGACCGTCTAGAGAACTGGTTGAGCTGACCGGATTCGGAGTCAAAGAAGCGGGCTGCTTGCACCGCTTGGCCGCGCCGCGTCGCCCTCACCGAGAAAGGCGACGGAGTGCACACAATCGAACTCGCGCCAGGTGTGAGGACTGATGCCGCGCATTCGTCGCGGCCGCCTGTCCATGCACGGACGCTATGGACGGCGAGGGGTTGCCGTGCCAGTCTGCGTTGAACCGACGGGGTTAGGGGAACACAAGCGATGAGTACGTTGCTCTATGGCGCGCTCTCTCGCGCACGCGTTAAGACGCGTCTGGGGACGCGGCTGAACACTTCCTACGTGGGACGCCCGCGCAACATCAGGGTTGAAGAGGACATAATCCTCGCCGAGGTCGAGGTGAAACCATCACCGGGCGAGGAGACGGGCGGCGAAATAAAACGGTGGCAGGACGCGCTGGTAGCGCTCATCCCGGCAGAAGTGCTCGCGGTTCACGCCGTAGTGATGCAGGTCGGAACAACGACAGAGGAAGATGCCACCGGCAAGTCGACCACAACGATCAACCATCCCGCAGACATGCGTTTGCTTTTCGGGGTGATGGCAGGCCTCGCCGTCCTCGTTTACTTCGCCGGATCACGCAGCTCGACCTGGGGTGACGTCTTCCGATCTCTACTGCCGGCCGCAGCTTTCGCCGCGTGGGCGATGCTCATGCCGTTCAGCTCGTTCGATGCATTCACGTGGGACCCCTCGAGAGAACTGCGCATTGGGATCGCCGCCGCAGCAGCGGTCGCAATAGCCGCAGCCGCATCGGCACTCGCGAAGAAGGCAGAGGATTCGTCGTAGCCGGATGCGCCACTTGTGACCCGTGGCGCGTGTTCCACTGCGCGACCTGCTGCTGCACGATCGGGGAGGCGTCGTGATCTGTCGCTCCAACTCGGCTGCCCCGGTGTCTGTGGATCAGCCATGGACAAACTGGGCGGAGACGTTTGAGGTGAATATCGCCGAGCAGTACGCCCCCGCCACATTCGCCGAACTCGTGGAGGTGGTCGCGAAGACCACCGAGACCGGCCACGAGTTGCACGCTCGCGGCAGTGGCTGGTCGTACGAGAACGCCGCCGTTTCATCCGATCGTGTCGTAAGCCTTGAGAACCTCACCTTGCCGTTGACGGAGGTCCTCGACCAGGCGCTCACCGACGAGTGGCGCGTCCGCCAAGACGCCGCTGACGGATCTGCCCGACTCTTCCATGTCCAGGCCGGGATCGAGATCGGCATGTTGAATCTCGAACTCGAGCGCCGAGGCCTTGCCATGCCTACCCTGGGCGGCGCGAACGGTCAGACTCTCTCCGGCGCATTTTCCACCTCGACTCATGGCGGCGATTTTCGTCAGCCACCGTTGCCGGACTTCGTACGCGCGCTGCACATCGTCACGCACGGCGGTCAGGAGGTATGGCTTGAGCCGGCAGGAGCACCCATCACGACCGACGAGCGGCTACGCCCGCTGTTGTGCCCGGACGCGCAAATCAGGCGCGACAGCCTTCTGTTCACCGCGGCGTTAGTCTCCCTCGGCCGATTCGGCGTCATCTACGCGGTCGTCGTGGAGGTCACGAAGGCGTTCCGCTTGGCGGAATGGACGGTCCGCCGGTCTGGTGACGAAGTGATCGATGCCCTCGAACGCGGGATTGCCGCGAACACCGGCCTGGCGAATGTGCTTGGCTCTCTGCCAGGCCCTCCAGCAGCGTTGAATGCCGATACGGTAGGCGGAGAGCACTTCGTGCAGATCCTGTTCAATTCTCAGGACCCAGACGAGGCGCTAATCACACGACGTTGGCGCACTATCGACGTAGAGGACCTCAACTCCGACCAAGAACAGTCCGGCCTCTGCCACTCGGGCGTAGCCAACCTGGTTCTCCTCGGCGCCGCCGAGGCGTTGAAGTTCGCCGCGCCCGCCTTGGCCCTTGTCCCGATCGTTGGTCTGGTTTGGTCGGGCAACGCTCTCGCGAGCGCTCACCGCCTCGAACTTGCCGCGGTTGACCCGCACCTTAGCGGTGGCGAGGCAATGGCACTTGCGCTCAACGCCCTGTGGGCATCAAACCTCGGGGTGGCCGTTCCGCCGCTGGCCTGGCTTGCGCTCAATGGGCAGTTCGGCCCGTCGGAGGACCCAGGCCGCCGCGGGCCGAGCCACTTGATCACGTCAAACAGTCGAAACACGAACCAAAGCGACTGTTACCGAGGCGTCTCCACAGAGATTGTATTCGCTGCGGACGATCCCCGATACTTAAACTACCTGCGACTGATCCGCTCCGCTTGCAAGAACTTCGAGCAGGCGGGATATATCTCGCTGCGCTTCAGCGCGCCCTCGCAGGCGAGGCTGTCGATGCATAACTTCCCCGGGGCACCCCTTGTCGTTTCGATAGAGATCGCCAGCGCGAAGGGTTTGGTTGGCAACGACGACTGGCTGACGTTCGTGCAGGGTATGGCGTCGGGCATCGGCGGCCGTACACATTGGGGGCAGGTCAACCGCCAGGATGAACGGCTGGTCGCTAGAGCGTACGGCGCGGACCTTGTTTTGTGGCGACAAGCCCTCATGTCCCTCTCTGGCGCGTCGATGGTATTCAGCAACGCCTTTACGCGACGTCGCGGTTTGGAGCCGTACGGGCTTGTCAGGGAGGTCACCGCCACGGGTAAAAGGCCCGAGAAGGGCCAGTCGAATATCACCGCGCTCGGAGGACAGGGTGGAGCAGGGGGACGATGGGAGCCCGTCCACGTCGAATTAGCCGAGTTCCAAATAGAGAGCGGCTCCGTTGAATACTATGTTTCGCGACCAAATGGCGAGCGAACCCCTATAACGGTAGTGCATGGCGCATATGGTAAGTATCTTCGCAGTTGGCATGATGAGACAGGCGCCAATAATCTCGACAATCTGCCCGACATCTTTGTCGAGGGGCGACCGGTATTCTGAGTCTCGCCATTGTTACCGTCGATCGTCGCTGGGATGACGACATCAGCGCAGTAGCACGCGCTGCTTCTCGTGCCCAAGGCAGCGGGCGGGCGTGGAGTGGGCGACGGGCGCGGGACAGAGCCCGATCGCTGGTACGACGATCTTCAAATGTCCGAGCAACGGCTTCACGGGCCGTCCGCAGAATCTGAGGAGGAAGAGCAGAGATGGTGTCCAGCGTTCGTGCCAGGCTGCGACCCTGCGCGGTGCGCGCAGCACCGTCCTGGCCATAGCGAGGGGAGGGATCGGCACCGGTGCCGATGATCACGTTGCACGATCAGACCGCAACCGGACCAAGTTCGTGACGTTTTTGGCGGGCGATCGGCCGTGTGTGGCGCGCTGGTGAGGTACGGCGCCCGTGTGTCCACGATCCTGCGCGGGTACGGGCGGGCGCGGCCGGTTCTTGTCGGCGGTAGTCACGCCGACCGATCGGCCAACCGCCGCGTAGTAGTCGTCACCCGGTAACAGCGGACGGGGCGAGCTGCCAAACCGATCGCCTGACTACGTTTCCGCACTGACTGTTTCGGTTGTTGGCGCGTGCCGTAGCACAGCGTGCTACAGTTGGGGCTGTGTCTCGAGAAATCACGCAACGGGAGTTGCGAAACGAGAGCGGCGACATCATGCGCCGACTAGATCAGGGGGAGACGTTCGTGGTGACCCGCAATGGGGTGCCCGTTGGTGAGCTGGCCCCGCTTCGTCGCCACCGTTTCGTCTCCGCCGACGACGTGATCGCGAATTTCAGCAGCGCACCACCCGTCGACTTCAGCCGGCTCCGGAAGGACCTCGACAGGGTTGCGGACCAGGACCCGACGCCTCGTGCCTGAAGCGCCACGCCGACTGCGCGGTGTGATCGACACGTCAGTTGTTGTCGACCTTGAGCGACTCGCCGCGTCGAAGCTTCCGGTCGAGATGGCGGTCACAGCGATCACGATGGCCGAGCTCGCCGCTGGGCCTCACGCCGCGACTAACCCGGATGAGCGCGCGCGCCGCCAGGATCGGCTTCAGCGCACTGAGGCGACTTTCGATCCGTTGCCCTTCGGCATTGAGGCGGCGCGCGCCTATGGACGTGTGTATGCCGCGTCCATGGCTGCTGGGCGGAAGGCCCGCGGGGCGCGAGCCGTCGACCTGATGATTGCGGCAACGGCATGCGCAGCTGGGCTCCCGCTCTACACCCGCAATCCGGATGACTTCCGAGGCTTCCAAGAACTCGTGGATGTCATCGCGGTTTGACCCCAGGCGAGCGGTCGAAGCAGAACAACTCGGGTGGCCATCGTGACGTTATGACGGCTCCGGGGCCCGCGAAAGTTGGCGTTCTCGCGAAGCGGTCAGGCCTGCAAGACACGGTTGACCTTGCCGTTGCCGAAGGCGCATTCCGTCGCGGCGACGCGGTCGTCACGTCGAACCGAATCGACATCGTGCAGGTGGCCGACGCCGCCCGCCGCCGACTGGCAATCCATTCTGTGTAGGCAGAATGGCCAACGCTCAGCTGGCGCGGCGGAAGTCTTCGTACCGTTCGGCGAGGCTGAGCTGGTCCGGCTGGGCATCGCGGGCGCGTGGCACTCGCAAGATCAAGCCCTGCATTTCCTGTAACCCGTGCCGCAGCATTGGCCCGTCTATCTCCTTCAGGATGTCGATCCGGATCTCGATCTGAAGGTCTGGCCGCACACCGAGGATGTCGGCGTCGTACGCCGCGTGGTGGATCTTGCACATCGCCAGGCCATTCGGAACGACCGGTAGTCCACGGGGATGGCCGTCCGGGAGTATGTGCGCCGCGTCAAGTAGCTCGGCGTGGCGCAACGTGCAGATCGCGCACGAGTTGTCGTAGGCACGAAGCACACGCGCACGGAAGACGGGTTGGTGCAGCCTCATTCTCGTCAGCCGCTCCACGTAGCGCCGCCGGACTGGATCGTAGGCGTCGACATCGACGGAGCGTTGGGCCTCGTCGACTGCCAGTGCGAACTCGAGATTCGCTGGATCCTCGCCGACGACGTACACAGGCCATAACGGCAGGTAAACACCGCTTGCGACGCCCACGAAGTACACGATCGGCGTCTGCAGCTCCATGGCTCGTCGCAGTGCGCGATTGTCGGAGTGTTGTGGGTCAGTTCCGCGGTACTTGTAGCCGATGAGCCCGTCGCCTCGCGACGTGTCGTGGTACGGCGGAGGCTGACCGGGACGCGTGTATGTCGTCCGGATGGTCAGTGCAGACTCGAATCCAGCAGGCTTCCAGATACCTGTCTGCACGACGAGAGGTACGCGCCGGCCTTGGTACTCGAAGGTATTGATCGCCGTGGAGGGGATGGCGTCGGCCGGATAGGCGCTGTGCAGGCGTTCCAAGTGCGCGAACACCGCGTTGCGTGTGTCCGCGTTGTCGTAGCCGCCTGGCGACATGCGTGTGTTCTAGCAGGTCGCGTCTCTCGTCGCCGCGATTCCGCGGGCGCGAGGTCGTGGCGCCCACCCATAGTTGCTACATTCCGGGGCATTCAATAGGAGCAAAGCAACTGCGCTTGCCGGGGTGACATCAGGACAGCTGCCTTCGTTGATGGCGCGACGCGAGGTACTCCTTGACCCACGTGCGGCTGCTTCGCCACTGACCGTCCGTCCCTCGCTGGGCCTTCAGCCGACCGCGTTGGGCGGCATTGCGCAACGCAATGACGGACATGTCCTTGTCCGCCAGCGCGGCGAGCGGCACCAGACGGGCCGGTCCGGCCACAGCGGGAACGATGAAGCGATACAGGTTGTCGAGCACGGCACGCGCGAGGAGCTCAGCGAGCGCACCAGTGTTGCCGTTGTCAGCGGAGCGCAACCCGCGTAGGTAGCGGCTTCGCTCCCGTTTCCGGATGATCGCGGGCGGGTAGCCGAGCCGAGCGAGCAACAGGTTGAGCAATAGGCGGCCAGTCCGCCCGTTGCCGTCGAGGAACGGGTGGATTTGCTCGAACTCGGCGTGCACGGCAGCCAGGCGTTCCATGACGTGGCCGGGTTGTTGCCGGTCCAGGCGCTGCGCTGCGTCGAGCCAGTCGCGAACACGTGGTGCGACAAGCGCGTGGGAAGGCGGTTGCATGCCGCCCGGGAACGGCGCGATGTCGTGCTGTCGGAAGCTGCCGGGGGACTCGGCGGGACTCGCATCCGGATGGGGAGCGATCTCCCAGACCGGCGTCATCGCCAGTCGATGCACATGACGAATCTCCGTCAGGGTCAGAAGCGAGCGCGGCGGCTCGTGGCCGGGCTCGAGCGCCTGGCCATAGATCCAGCGCGCCGCCTCGGCGTACCCCTGTACCTCGAGGTACTCCGCGAGCTGTTTGTTGCCTACTGCCCGACCCTCGCGCAGCAACTCCTCGACCTGCCGCAGAACCAGGGTGTACGTCTGAAGCGCGAATCGACATCATCTAGTCTTCAGGCGCTCAACGGGCTGCCCCGTTGCGTTGGCGCCTATGCGACCGTGCATGACAAGGCGGCCGCGCTCGCCCACTCCATCGCCCGCAACTACGCCCTGGTGGACGGCAACAAGCGCCTCGCACTCGCTGCCCTGCTGGCGTTCTATGGCGTCAACGGTTACCGCGCGACGATGACCAACGACTCGGCGTACCGCCTGATCATGGCGATCGCAGCCGGCCATCTGGACGACGTGCACCACATCGCCGCGAGGCTGCGCAGTTCCTTCGAGGCACCCGAAGAAGTCGCGCCGCCGCCGCTGACCAACGGCCCCGATGTCGACGGTGTACCCGCCAGCAGCAAGCTAGCGGCGGAGGCGTTCGAGCCCGTCCAAGAGTAGGTCGACGGTGAACTCGAACTCGACCTGGCTGTCGCACCAACCGAGCGTGGGGTCGCCGGCCTCATGGATCTCGGCTGCCACCATGGCCGTCAGGTGCGGCAAGGCCTCGGCCATCGCGGCCAGGTCTGCCTCCGCTTCGTCGATCTCCATGTCCCCGCCGGCCGATGCCGGGCTGAAGGCTTCCTGCGCGAATCCGAGCGGGAGGCTGCCGAACGCGTGTAGCGCCCGATGCCCGAGGTGGTACGAGAACCCGGCACCCACGAGCGTGCCGAGGATCCCGTCGTAGTAGGCGTACACGCCGGCCGGGATGGTCCGGCGCGTGCCCAGCAGCCCGGGCGCCCACGGGTGCCGCAACATGACCTGACGCGCCGCGAGGAACTGTTGCCGCAGCTGGGCCTGCCAGTCGGTGTCACCGCCATTCGGGTCGAGGCGGCCGACTGCGGTCGCGATTTCGGCGATCACACTCTCAGCGACGCCGTCGAGCACCGCCTCCTTATCGGGGAGGTGGTAGTAGAGCGCCATGGCCTCGACGTTGAGATCGGCGGCCAGGCGACGCATCGTCAGCGCCTGCATGCCCTGCGCATCGGTCAAGGCAACCGCCGCGGCCAGCACTCGGTCGCGGGTGAGCGGCTTGCGGGACGCCTTCGCTCGCACCGGACTCCCATCCTTGCGTTGCTTTACATCGTAAAGTACCTTCCGTGGTACGTCGGGTAGGTCGGCAATTCGACCCCGTCCTCCGCGCCGGTAGGGCCCTTCCGAAGGAGCCACGATGCACGAATTGACCCGTACCGCGCGCCTGACCGGGCTGTTTTACCTCGGCCTGGCCATCGCCGGCGGATTCGGCTTCCTGTTCATCCGGCCGGAACTCTTTGCCGCCGACGACCCCGGCACGACCCTCGCCAATCTGGTGGAGCGCGAATCGCTGGCCCGCGCCGGCATCGCCTTCGAACTGCTCATCGTCGTCACCCAAGCCCTTGCCGCCGTGTGGTTCTACCGGCTGTTCCGCACCGCAGACCGTCTGGCGGCCGGCGCGATCGCCGCCTTCGGCCTCATCAATGCAGTAGCGATCCTCGTCAGCTCGGCACTGCTGGCGACGGCGCTGGAACTGGCGCTCGACCCGGTCGGCGACGCGGCTGCCACCGTGCAACTGCTGTACCTGATCAGCGACAACCTGTGGGGCGTGGGCGCGTTGTTCTTCGGCCTGTGGCTCATCCCCATGGGCTGGTGCGTGCTCCGCTCGGGCTGGATGCCCCGCGCCCTCGGCTGGATCCTCGTCGGGGGCGGCATCGGCTACGTGCTCAGCGCGTTCACCAGATACCTCGCCCCCGACGCCCCGGTCGTCGCCGATGTGCTGACCTATCCCGCGAGCGTGGGCGAATTTTGGATGATCGGTTACCTGCTCGTCCGCGGCGTCCGGCGCCGGGCGCTGGACGAAGCACCGACGACCGCCCGCCAGCCGACGCCAGTGGCGACCTGACCGGCGCAGGTCAGCACACCCGTACCGGCGATGCGATGGCGAGTTCTCCGGCTAACCGCACGCCGCGCCAGACGCCGTAGATCGAGCGGTGGCCATCTGCACCAGCGACCGGTCGGCGCCGAGTCCGACATCAATGCGGCACTCGCGACCCTGTCGGTCGTCTCGGGCAACAACGCGGGCTCGACCGCGACGGTCAGTCTGACCGCGCTGCCGACTGCGAGCGGCTACGTCTACCAGCCGACCAACCAGCACTTCTACCGGTCGGTCAACTACGGCTTCACGTGGGCGAACGCGGACACGGCGGCGCGGGCGTTGACGTTCAACGGGCAGAGCGGCTACCTCGCGACGATTCCCAACGCGTCCGTCAACGCCATGCTGCAGACCCGCATGACTGGTGGGCCCTACCTGTGGACGGCCGGATTGGCGTACGACACCGGCAGCGCGCGGACGTGGAAGTGGGCGACGGGCTCGGGACAGAGCCCGATCGCCGGGACGACGATCTCTAACTGCTCGAGCAATGGCTTCAGGGACGGTCCGCAGAATCCGAGGACGAAGAGAAGAGATGGCGTCCAGCGTTCGTGGCAGGTTGCGATCCTGTGCCGCGCGGGCGAAGCACTGTTCTGGTCTATTGCGAGGGGGAGGTACCGCCAGCAATGCCGATGATCACGTTGCACGACCAGACCGCAACAGGACGAGACATCGGCGGCATCGACGTCGAGCTGCCGGACACCATCACCGTCCGAGAGCTCATCCGGCTCAGGGTGCGTGAGGAGGTCGCCCGGCATAATGCGGCCCCGACGACATTGTTCAAAGGACTGATCCAGCCGACGGACGCGGAGATCGAACGCAACGGTTTCCGGCTGCGCAAGCCACGCCGGCTGGACTGGGAGGCGCAGGCTGACATCGCCGAGCATGCCTTCCAACGCAACGGCTTCTTCATCTTGGTGGGCGACCGCCAGGTGGACGACCTGGCGGAGGTCATCACCGTCGATGAGGCCCTGGAGGTCGCGTTCGTCAAGCTCGTGCAGCTCGTCGGGGGCTGAACGTGGGGCTGCTCGATCGTCTCCGCCGTAAGAACAGCACTGCGCTCATCGCTCCTGGTGGTGAGCTCGCAGATCGCTTCGCTGTAGTCGAGCATCTGCTCGGTAGAGCCGTCGTGGTCGACCGTCGGGAGAACTTCTGGAGGTCAGGACCGTCCTTCGCGACGACAGGCGCTGGCCGAGCTCTGGCTGACGCAGACGACGCCACCGTCCGGGCCGCGGCGCTCTGGGCCCATCAGCACCTCGTCTTTGACCCGGTCACTTTCGCAGTGCGTCGCCGCCCGTTCGTGGACATCACTTCGGCCCTCGCTCGACGCCACCTCGACTGGACAGGTTCGGAGGCCTTGTACGCACTCCATTGCGCGGTGCAGACCGACGACGAGCGTGGGTTCAGATTGCCGGAGCATCTCAAGGTGCCCCTTGCCGCTCTCGAGCAGTCGTGGCCGCGGCTAACCGCCGAGGAGCGCGCCGAGACCTCGCCGATCCTCGCCCACCTGGCTGCCCGAGTCGAGACCGCGAGCGACCTGAACGCCGACGCTCGCCGCTCGCTCACCCGCAAGATTCAGGCGCTGTTGTACAACGCCGACCAGCAGCCCGAACGCGCCTTCGCAGCCATGTTCAGCAGCACCGATCAGTACGCCGCCTGCCTGGATGCTGACCTGCGGGGGCGGTTGAGCACCCGAGCGGGCCTGGCGCTCCTGACTCACTGCACGACGCTGACCAAGGTCCCACCGTCCAACAAGTGGGCGTCCACAGCCAGCACCCTTGCGGCCGAATTGCCGGATGCGCCCGCCCTGCTGCGGCAGCTGCTCACGCCGCTACCCGGACTGCCGGAGACAACCGAGCAGCGAAACTACGGCGGGGAGGCGTTCACGTCTCCTGCCTGGCTCGGTGAACAGAGCGCGATCACCTTGCGCGGAGTGCTGGTGACCGCGGCTTTGCTCGAGCCGACCGAGCCGGCGTTGTCGACGGTGCTCGCCGATGTGGCGATTTGCGCAGGCGTCGGTTTCGGCGGTTCCGGTGGGCTCAGCCGTAGCCAGCCGCTCGCCAGTACCGCGATTGCTTTCCTCGCCCGCCGAAGCGGAGTGGATGCCGTCGCCGCCTTGTCGCGCGTGCAGGCCAAGGTGGCGAACAAGACGCTTCGCAAGGCGATCGGCAAGGCGCTGGACGAGATCGCGGACAGAGCGGGTATGTCGGCAGAGCAGCTGCTCGAACGCGCCGTCCCGAGCTTTGGTCTCGAGGAGGTAGGACGCGCAACCGCAATCGTCGGCGAGCACACCGCAACGATCACCGTGACGCCGCTCACCGCCACGCTCGCCTTCGCTGATGCAGCCGGGAGGAATCTCAAGAGCACGCCCGCAGCAGTGAAGGCGCGATACGCCGCAGAGCTGGCGGATCTGAAGGCGCAGGTGACCGAGATCCGCAAGTCCTTGGGGACGCAGCGGCTGCGAGTCGAGAACCTGCTCGCCGCAGGCAATGTCTGGACGGTTGACGACTGGGTTCAGCTCTACCGGGACCACCCGCTCACTGGTGTGTTCGCTCGTTCGCTGCTGTGGCAGACGACGACCGACGACTCGGCAGACGACGAAGCTTCGTGGGTGACCGGCTGGCCAAGCGACGACGGCTCGCTGATCTGCCTCGACGGCTCCACGCGCAGACTGACCGATGCGCAGGCAGTGCGGCTCTGGCACCCGGCGCTCGTCCCGGCCGAGGAGGTCCGTGCCTGGCGGGAGCGACTGGTCGTGCAGGAGGTCAGACAACCGTTCAAGCAGGCGTTCCGTGAGGTGTATCTCCTCACCCCGGCCGAGGTCACGACAAGCACCTACAGCAACCGCTTCGCCGCCCATATCGTGCGCTACCCGCAGTTCGGAGCGCTCCTGCGGGCCCGTGGCTGGAACGGCACGCATCTGGGGTACTGGGACGGCGGGTACGACGGCAGCGCCAGCAAGGACTTCGGTGACTGGCGCGCTCAGTTCTTCTACGAGCTCGCCGAGACCGAGGAAACGGACTACGACGCCACTCCGCCGTACGCCGCCACCGACCAGGTCAGGTTCCACCGTCGGGGGCCGGAAGGGTGGGAGATCCGGCCGCTCGACGAGGTCCCGTCGCTGGTTTTCAGCGAGGCGATGCGCGACGTCGACCTGTTCGTCGGCGTCACGTCCATCGCCGGTGACCCGAACTGGACCGACCGCGGCGAGCAGCGCTACGCGGACTATTGGCAGCGCGTTGCGTTCGGCGAACTGACCGAGACGGCCCAGACGCGCCGGGCAGCCCTGGAGCGCCTGATGCCCCGCACGAAGATCGCGGATCGTGCGAGCGTGGGAGAGCGGTTCCTGATCGTCCGGGGTGACCTTCGCACGTACAAGATTCACTTGGGGAGCGGCAACATCCTGATGGAGCCGAACGACGCGTACCTATGTATCGTCCCCGGCCGCAAGGCTGACGACAGTAAGCAGCAGAAGGTCTTCCTCCCCTTCGAGGAGGATGGCGGGCTTCTCAGCGTCATCGTCAGCAAGGCGTTTCTCCTCGCGAACGACAAGCTGATCACCGACCCCACGATCACTCGGCAGCTCAAGCTGTAGCCGGCGCGCGAGTTCGGGTCAGCGCGCAGCCGACGAACAGCGGCTTGCTCAAGTTCGTGACTTGTTCTGGAGGTTTCGATCGGTGCCTTAGCTGTCGCGGTCCGACGCCGCATGTTCTAGCGGCCGACCGCGGCATGCGCAGTCCAGAACGCGTGTCCGGAAGCCGATGACCTATGCGAGGTCGTGCTAGCGGCGCGGCCGGGGGAATGGGGAGTCAGGGATGGTTGGCGCGCGTTCACGTAGGGCCCGCACCCTCATCGCGTTGGCAGCAGCTGCACTCACCATGCCGGCGGCGCTTTCCGCACCTGCCTCCGCTGCTGTTGCCCCGCCGTCGGTCACGAGCGTCAAGGTTAGGGGCACACAGACGCCGTCCGAAGTTGTGATCTCATGGAAAGCGCCGGTCAGCAGCGAGTACGCCGGAGCCCGCGTCGTCGTCGTGCCAGGCCGTCGGCCGACCTCCAACGTTTCTGATCCGGCTGCGGTGCTCGTTCAGGACGTTGCCGCTCCGAGCACGTCCTTCACGTGGTCCACCGGCACGGCCGGGCACGCATACGTGGTTAGCGTCTTCTCGTACGCCGCGAACGCGAGCGTGTTTGGCGTACCGGCGACGGCGCGCGCAGCACTGCCGGGCTCAGTCCGCCACCTCACGTTCACCGACTCATACCGCCATCGCACCGCGTACTTCGCGCCGGCGCCGCAGTCGGATGAGTCGATGTTGTGCATGCGCGTCGACCGGCCGCCAACAACGCCGACGGACGCGATGAAGTGCTCCGAAGCGGCAGATCTGCCGCCGAGCCTCGATATCGATCCGGACCTCCCGGCGTACTTCTCGGTCTTCGCCATCGACAGCGCCACCGGCGCCGTCGGCCCGCCGGTCAGTGAGGGCGACGGCAAGCTGCCGGTTGTGCCCACCGAATGGTTCGAGGTGCAGCCGATCAATGACGCGACGCTCGACGTCCAGTGGACACATGACGGGCCGCCTCGCGCAATCGGCCCAGGCGGTAACGTCAGTTGGGAATTGCTCGCCATCTCGGGTGTGCGTTCGCCCGTCGGCAACCGCGCCGCCAAGCGGTTCGTGATCCCGGTTCGGGGCGCGCGCAACTACGGCACGACTGAGTATCAGAAGTACCGGCGGCGGTTCAGCAATCTGGTGCCGCATGCGGCGTACACGTTCGCGATCCGCGGCGTCGACGCCGACGGCGATACGACGCCTTGGGACCTCGATGTTGGCGCGGGGGCAACGCCGGGGATCTACGTCGGCGTGGCCGAGCGAGGGGCCGCGGCCCGTGTTCGCCGGCTCCCTGTGCCGCGTGGGAGCAAGGACCCGTTGTTCGCCGTAGAGCCGAACGGTACGGCGCACGTCGGAGTCGACGACGGAGACGAAGACACCGGCCCAACGTCGTACGGCGTCGTGCCCGTCGGAGCGGCGTGGCGTTCCGCGGGGCTTCCGGCCGGCGTAACGGTCGATCGGGAAGCCGGTGTGAGCGTCGCAACGTCGCCAACCAAATCGAGTGTCGTCGCGATGAGCGACGACGAATGCATCTACATGCGAGGCTCTCGGCCGTGGGACAGCGTCGAGTGCATCGACACGTATGAGTCGCCCTACGGGCCCGACAGAAATGTTCTCGGCCTCGTGCTCGACCGGCGCAACAAGGTGCATGTCGTCTGGCTCGCCGAGGACGGCGGACGGACCGTGCTCCGCTACGGAACTAATGCCGCTGGCGCCTGGACGACCCGCGACGTCACGAGCCACAGTGTGTTCGGTGTCGCCGACCTGACGTATGACCGTGTCACTGATCGGCTGGTGCTGGTCACTGGTGACTTCAACGAGAAGATGACCCGATATCGGCTGCGGATTGCTAGCAAGTCGTCGAGAGCCGCAGCCTTCGAGCCTTCCGCGACAACATCTGACGCCGACAGCAGCCGCGCGATCGTGCCGAGGAGCGTCGCGAGTCATGGTGGCCGGATCACCGTCGCGGCGTCCCGAATCAACTACAAGACGGATGGTCGCACTGAATGGGGTACGCCGGTCCTGCTGTCCGGTATGACTCCTGCCTCTGTGGGTGGCATGACTTCGATCACCGGTGCGTCGCCGTACAGCGAGGTGCGGGTTGTCGCAACACCATCCGGCGAGGTCCTGGTCGGCTACGCCAATCCGTGGTTCGATCCGCGCCAGGGGATCTGGACGCTGACGCGCAACTACTCCGCGAAACCGACGTGGGGGAAAGCGACGCGACACACGCCATCTGGCTACGACCATCTCAAGGGTCTCGCCCTTGACGCGGCCGGCCGGCTCCACCTGCTCTTCGAGCGGCAATAACGGAGCACGCCGCAGAACAGCTCAGAGCCCAGCCGGACTCAAGATCGACATCGACGAAAACGCCGAGCAGCCCCGGGCGTTTTCGTCGAATCGCGTCTTGGTTGCGGACAGGTGCACGTCGCGGCCGGTTGCGGCATTCAACAGCGGCACCAGGTCCGTGTGACTTGCGGTGACGGGCTTCGCGGATGTCGTCACGAGTCGACGTAGCGACTGTTCCTGCTCGGATGCGGGGCGCGCCCGATACGCGTCTGTGCAGTCACTTCTACGCGGGGCAGCTGAGCAGAACTACTCAGGCGCGCCGACGACTCGCCCACTGTGGTTACGGACGGCCGCGAGGCGTAAGCCAAGCTCGACAATGGCGTCAACACTGCGGTCATCAGGGCTCCGCGTCGTGGGTGCTCGGCCCCGGAATGCGTTTGCGTCCTGGAGCAGGAGCTCCGATTCGATGCGCATCAGCGCGCGCACCAAGGGTTGCGCGAGCTTGAGCCCCAGCGCCGCATCGAGTGCGAAGGTGCCGTCCCCACTCTTGGCTGCGGTCTCTCCGACCCGCTTGATCGCCCGGAGCAGCAGATGCACCGGCTCGCCCGCGATCAGGTCTCGACTCTTGTTCGTCATGGGGCCGAAGGTACGAGTCCGATCCGACAAATCGCTGCGCCCTTCCACAGGCTAGTGCGGCACTCAAGCAGTCAGACGGCGGCGACCTGCATATTCACGGGTGGGTGTCTGACCGGTAACGCGGCACTCGACAGTCGTTCGGCCATGTGGCGGTACGGGCGAACAGGCCCCGACTCGATCTAGTCGTGGAGCCGAGGTGGATATTCGCGACCGTCAGTAACGGGACGCTGGTGCCGCTTCGTGGGAATCCCGAGGGGATAGCGCTCCAGGTTCTGGGGGTTGGTGTGGTGTTTTCTCGCCCGCGTCTTCGCACCGTTGCTCGGCGTACGTCGCGTACGCGCAGCCGCATCGCTGTACTCGCGTGCGCGCTCACGGGGTGTGCGGTCCTGCAGGCTTCGACCCCGGCGTCGGCAGCGCCGTGGCCTACCGCGGGCGGGACGACAGAGCGCGTCAGCGTCGCCAACGGCGGAGGGCAGGCCAGCGGCAGCAGCCACGGCCGAGCGTCGTTGTCATCTGATGGCAGGTACGTCGCGTTCGCCTCGAGCGCGCCCAATCTCGTCTCCGGCGACACGAACAACTTCGTCGACGTATTCGTAATGGACCGCGCGTCGGCAGTCGTATCTCGCGTCAGCGTCACGAGCGCAGGAGCCCAGGTGTTGGGTGCCAGCATGTACCCGAGAATGTCCTCTGACGGCCGATACGTGGCGTTCACATCGTCTGCGAGCACACTGGTGGCCGGTGACACCAACGGTGTTACGGATGTGTTCGTTGCCGACCGCACGTCGGGCACCGTCAGGCGTGTCAGCGAGTCCAGTCTCGGGGCGCAGGGCAACGCCGAGAGTCGCGAACCGTCCATTTCCGCCGACGGTCGATACGTCGCCTTCACCTCATCGTCGACCACTCTGGTAGCCGGTGACACCAACGGGATGGCTGACATCTTCGTATCCGACCTGTCGTCGAGAGCCGTCTCGCGCGTCAGCGTGGCGAATGGCGGCGCTCAGGGCGATGCGCACAGCTTCTTTCCCGCGCTCTCGGCAGATGGCCGCTACGTCACATTCACTTCCAACGCGACCACCTTGGTACCTGTCGACACCAATAACTCGAGCGACATCTTCGTCGTGGATCGCACGTCGGGGTCGGTCTCGCTGGTCAGTGTCGAGGCTGACGGCACCCAGGGAAACGACACCAGCCAGGATTCGGTCATCTCAGCGGACGGGCGCTACGTCGCCTTCGCCTCGTACGCCTTCACGTCCGTGCCCATGGACTTCAACGTCAAAAAGGACGTGTTCGTCAAGGACCTGACCAGCGGCTCGCTGTCTCGGGTGAGCGCCAACGCTCAAGGCGTTGAAGGAGACGGCAGCAGCGACTACATGTCGATCTCCGCGGACGGTCGCCACATCGCGTTCCTGTCGGACGCGGCGAACCTCGTGCCCGGTGACACCAACGCGGCGACAGACGTCTTCGTGGCGGACCGCACCCTCGGCGGAGTCATCCGCGCGAGCGTCGCGAACGACGGCAGTCAATCGGCGACCAGGAGTGTTGCGGGATACATCTCCGGTGACGGCCAGCATGTTCCGTTTGTGACGGACGCCGCGAACCTTGTGCCCGGGGACACCGGAGGGTTCTACGACGTGTTCGTGCGCAACGTTGGGCCGGGGTCGCCCCCGACCGCTCCGGGTGCACCCACGTCGGTAACTGCCTTGGCCGGCGCGGGAACCGCAACCGTCAACTGGGCGGCACCTGCGAGTAGCGGAGGCAGCGCCATCACGGGATACACCGCAGTCGCCAACCCAGGGGGCGCGACATGCGCGACAACGGGCGCGATGGCCTGCACCGTCGCGGGACTCACGAACGGAACCCCCTACACATTCACCGTGACGGCGTCGAACGCCGTCGGTACCAGCGGTGGCTCCTCGCCGTCAGCTGCCGTCGTACCCACGTCTGCACCTGGTGCGCCGACGGCGGTAACCGCGGTGGCCAGTGCCGGCGCGGCGTCGATCTCCTGGACGGCTCCCGGTGACACGGGCGGTGCTGCGATCACGGGCTATACGGTTCTTGCGAATCCAGGCGGGGCCAGCTGCACAACGACCGGCGAACTCAGTTGCACCATCGCCGGGCTCACCAACGGCACCGCCTACACATTCACGGTTACCGCAACGAACGCAGCCGGCACGGGCTCGCCCTCCGCAGGTTCCGCCGCTGTCGTTCCCGCACCTGTGCCGGCCGCGCTGAGCGCACCGCTCGTCGTACCGAGTACGCCGGTCGTACCCGCCACCGTTCCAGGCGCGCCCTTGCGCGTTGGCGCAGCGCGCGGACATCTGTCCGCCGTCGTGTCGTGGTCCGCGCCGGCAAGCGGCGGCAGCCCGATAACGGGTTACCGCGTCGTCGCGGCGCCCGGTGGCCGCGGTTGCACGACAACGGACGCCACTCGGTGCACGGTGACTGGCCTGCCGAACGGTCGTGCCTTCCGCTTCACGGTGACGGCGGCGAATGCCGTCGGATCCGGCCCGGCGTCAGCCGCATCACTACCTGTGACGCCTGCCCCCGTGCCTGGAATTCCGACAAGGCTGCAGGCGGTGCGCGGCAATGCGCGGCTCACCCTCTCGTGGGCCGCACCATCGAGAAACGGTACGGCGGCAGTCACTGGCTATCGGGCCGTCGCGAGCCCTGGCGGAGCGAGCTGCACCACTACCGGCACCCTGCGGTGCACCCTCGTCGGCCTGGTTAATGGACGCAGTTACCAAGTCACCGTCGTGGCAATCAACCGCGTCGGCGCGAGCCCGCACTCCGTTGCGACGCCGGCGACGCCCGCGACGGTTCCCGGGGTCGTCCGCCGTCTCACTGCCACGTTCCCCGCCGCGAAGCGCACCGTCCTGAGCTGGACGGCGCCGGCCACGAGCGGCGGACTCGCCATACTCCGGTATGACGTCCGCACCTCCGCGGATAACGGGCGGACGTGGACCCGCTGGACAGCAGTCGGGACCGCCAGCACCGCAACGATCATGGGCCTTGTCAAAGGCAGGCTGTACCTGGCGGAGTCGCGCGCCGTCAGCGCCGTCGGCGCTGGGAGGTCTGCAAGAGTCGCGGCACGTCCGACGCGCTAGTTCCCGACCGTCTCAGCTCGTGGCTCAGGCCCAGGTCGAGGACCTCACTCTCGTCACGCGCGACGCCAACATCCGCCGCGACGGCGTTCCGGTCTTGCAAGCCTGATCCGCAACCCCTGGCCCGACCGTGATGATTAATAGTGCGCTGGTCCACGGCGATTCCGCTGGTGTTGTCGGCCGTCGTCCCTAGGCTGGCGTTGTCCTGGGCCGGCGAGAGGGGGGTCACGTGGACTTCGACGCGATCGAGTCGCTGCGGGAACGGCACCCCGCATGGCGGCTGCTGCGGGCAGACAACAGCGCCCTCGTGCTCTCGTTCCTGGGCCGGTTCTTCGTCGAAAACAACCACGGCGCGACGGCGGCCTCCACGCTCATCGCGGCGCTCGACGACGAGCTCTACGCCCGTAACCTCGGGTCGGAGGAGCCTCCCTTTCCGAGACGACCGCAGGTGTATCTCGACGAATGGGCCGACAAGGGATGGTTGCGCCGGTTCTACCCACTCGGCTCGGACGAGGTGCACTACGACGCGCTGCCGCCGCTGGAGCGGGCCTACGCCTGGGTGAGCGGCCTTCAGGCCCGTTCGTTCGTCGGTACGGAATCGCGGCTGCACACCGTTGTCGAGCTGCTGCGCCAGATCGTGCACGGGGCCGAAACCGACCCTGACGTCCGGTTGGCCGAGCTGCGACGGCGCCGAGACGAACTCGAGCGGGAGATCGCCCAGGTCGAAGCGGGTCAGATCCCTCTGCTCGACCCCACTTCGCTGCGTGACCGCTATCAGCAGTTCGCCAGCACGGCACGCGACCTGCTCTCGGACTTCCGTGAGGTCGAAGGAAACTTCCGCGGACTCGACCGCACCGCTCGCGAGCGGATCGCGTCGTGGGAAGGCAGCCGAGGCGAGCTGCTCGCGGAGCTGGTGGGCAGCCGCTCCGACATCGGCAGCTCTGATCAGGGCAAGAGCTTCCAGGCGTTCTACGACTTCCTGCTCTCCGAGGCGCGGCAGGAGGAGTTGGCGGAGCTGCTGGCGAGGGTGGAGCGGATCGAAGCGGTGGACGCCGACCGCCGGTTGCGGACCATCCATCACGATTGGTCGGAGGCAGCCGAGCGCACCCAGATCACGGTCCGGCAGATCTCCGAACAACTCCGCCGGTTCCTCGACGACCAGGTCTGGCTGGAAAACCGCCGCGTCCTCGAGTTGGTCAGAGCGGTCGAGGCAGCCGCGCTGGCCAGCCGCGACAACCCGCCGCCGTTCGGGCTGGACGTCGACCAGTTCGGCGTCGGCATCTCACTTCCGTTCGAGCGGCCGCTCTACGACGCGCTGCCGACGGCGAACGTCGACAGCGTGCTCGACCCCGAGGCCGACGCTGCGGTGGACGTGACCGCGCTGTTCAACCAGACCTTCGTCGACCAAGCCCGGCTCGCGGACAACGTGCGCTCGGTAGTGCCGGCGCGCGGATCCGCTCTGCTCACCGACATCGTCGAACTGTTCCCGCTGGAGAAGGGGGCGGCCGAGATCGTCAGTTACCTCGCGCTCGCGGACGCCGACATCGAGGTCGTCATGGACGAGAGCGACGAGACCGTCCTCGAATACTCCGCCCACGACGTCGTACGACGCGCGAGGCTGCCTCAGGTAACCGTGACCCGGCGGTGAGCAGCGCGACGAGATCCCCCGAGGAGCACGCCGTCGCGACGGCGATCATCGCGCTCATGCGCGGCGTGGTCTATCGCGAATCGGCCGAGGATGTCTGGGCGACCTTGAGCCGCCGCGGAGCGGCCGTTCGTGATCACTTCGTCGCCATCGGCGTGGATGTAGTCGTCGACGACGACGAGGGCTTCGCCTACCTCCGCAGCGAAGAGCCTGGCGAGGGTGAGGAGCCGCTACCGCGATTGGTCAACCGGCGCAGCCTGACCTACAACGTCAGTCTGCTGCTGGTGTTACTGCGCAAGCGGCTGGTGGAGTTCGAAACCTCCAGCAGCGACGGCAAACTCGTGCTGTCGCGCGATCAGATCATCGACCTGCTGCGGCTCTTCCTCGCCGACACAGACAACGATGCCCGGGTCATCGACCAGATCGACAGGACCATCAGCAAAGCCGCCGAGCTCGGCTTTCTCCGGCCCCTCCGCGGCCAAACCGACCAGTGGGAGGTACGCCGGATCCTCAAGGCCTACGTCGACGCGGAGACGCTGGCCGACTTCGCGGGCAAGCTGGCGCAGTACGCCGGGGTAGGCCGGCACGGCGATGAGTGACGGTTTGTTCTCGGCGGTCCAGCTGGGCGCGCCGAGGCGGGCCGGCTACCGGCTGCACCACGTCGAACTCTTCAACTGGGGGACCTTCGACAAACGGGTCTGGCGGTTGACGCCGGCCGGCGAGACGGCGCTGCTCACCGGCGACATCGGCAGTGGCAAGTCCACCCTCGTCGACGCACTCACCACGCTGCTGATGCCTGCCAACAAGATCTCCTACAACAAGGCCGCCGGCGCGGAGGTCAAAGAACGCACCCTGCGCAGCTACGTCGAGGGCCACTACAAGTCGGAGAGCATCGAGGCGACCGGCAAGTCGCGCCCGGTTGCTCTCCGCGGCCACCGGTCTTACTCCGTGATCGCGGGCGTCTTTGTCAATGAGGGTTACGACGAAACCGTGACGCTGGCCCAGGTGTTTCACCAGAAGGAAGCCACCGGGCAACCGAATCGGTTCTACGTCACCTCGGCGAAAGAGCTGTCCATCGAGGGCGACTTCACCGACTTCGGTGCCGACCTCAACGACCTACGGCGCCGGCTGCGCGCGGCGGGGGCGGAGATCTTCCAACACGGCGAGTTCCCGAAGTACGCCACGAGCTACAGACGCCTGCTCGGCGTGCGCTCGGAGCAGGCGATGGAGCTGTTTCACCAGACCGTCTCGATGAAGTCCGTGGGCAACCTCAACGACTTCGTCCGCAACCACATGCTCGAGCCGGTCGACGCCGCCGACAAGGTGCGCGGCATCGTGGCCCACTTCGAAGACCTCACCAAAGCCCATGACGCGGTGACCCGAGCACGTGACCAGCTCAGCGCTTTGGAGCCGCTGGTGACGACCGCCGATCGGTACGACGACGCGCTCGGGCGCCGCGCCACTCTGGAGCGCCAGCGCGATGCCGTCAGGCTGTTCTTCGCCGAGCTGCGGGTCGGCCTGTTCACCGTCGAGATCGCGGCCGACGTTGCGACCAGAGCGCAGCGCGAAACGGCGATCGCCGACAACGAGCGGACCCGCGAAGGACTGATGCGCGACTGGCAGGCCCTCATCGAGGAGCGGGCCGGTGCCGGCGGGGACCGGGTCAGCGAGCTCGAACGGCTTGCCAACGCAGCCCGGCAGGAAGCGCAGTCGCGCACGACCAGGCGCGCCGCCTTCGAAACCAGGGTCGAGGCCGCAGGCCTCGCCCCGGTCGATGACCCGGCCGCCTTCGCCCGGCTGGCCGCAGTGGTGGGCAGTAGTCGAGTCGAGTTGGAGCAGCGCCGCGAGGCACTACGCGAAGAGTTGGCCGAGGGCATCGGCGAACTCGCCGAGTTGCGCAAGGCCGGCGAGCAGACCCGGGCCGAGCTGGTCAGCCTGGCGAGCCGCACCAGCAACCTTCCCAGCGGCCAGCTCGATGTGCGTACGCAGCTCTGCGCGGACCTGGGCATCGACGAGGCCGACCTGCCCTTCGCGGGCGAGTTGCTCGATGTCGCCGAAGAGCACTCCGTGTGGCGCGGTGCAGCCGAGCGTGTACTGCGCGGTTTCGCACTGTCACTGCTGGTGCCGCAGCGCGACTACGACCGTTTGGCCCGGTGGGTCAACGAGCGCCGGCTGACGCATCGCCGCAACGACGGGCGGGTTACCGGCAGCCGGCTCGTCTATGAGCGGGTCGCCGCCCGGCGGGTCCCGTTACAACGGGCGGCACAGCCGGGCATGTTGTTGCTCGCCGACGCCGTGGAGATCGCCGACGGTCCGTTCCGCGACTACCTCCGCGACGAACTCACGAAGCGGGCAGACTACGTCTGCGTCGAGACGGTTGACGAGTTGCGCACGATGCCACGCGCGGTCACCCGGGAGGGGCAAGTCCGCTCCGGAGACCGGCACGAGAAGGACGACCGCTCGCGCGTTGACGACCCGCGCTCCTGGGTGCTGGGGTGGGTCAACGAGCGCAAGATCGCGGCCTTGACCGAACAGCTCACCGAGCAGCAGCAACGACTCATGACCGCGGACGAGCGCGCGGCGGCGCTCCAAGCCGAGGACCACGAGCTGACCGTGCGCCTCACGGCGCTGTCCAATGTCGAGGTCTTCACGTCGTGGAGTGAGCTGGACTGGGCCGAAGCAGCGGCGCGGGCAGGGGAGGCGGACGCCGAGCGGGAACGGTTGCTGGCCGGCTCATCAGTGCTCGCCGAGATCGAGCGACGCGTCGCGGAGAATTCCGAGCAGACGAAGACCGTCGACGAACGGCTCACGATGCTCAACGGCGATGTCCGGGTCCTCACCGACCGGATCGAGCAGGCCGAGCGGGGACGGCAAGCCGACGAGCAGTTCGCGGCAGCGCAGCCCGACGCGGTGCTCACGACCGCGCGCGCGTCGTACGACGATCTCCGCACGCGCTTGGGCACCGACCTGCCGACCTCGCCGGGCGCGTGTCCAGCGGCGGCGGCCGCGCTCACGAGCGACCTGCAGGCCGCCATCGACCGGATCGGCCGCGAACTCGGGGGTTTCGCCCAAAGTCTCCTGCAGTACATGAACGAGATCCGGCGGTCCTGGCCCGAGGCGACCACGGAGATGGACGCCGCGGTGGAGTCGCGCGGCGAGTTCCGCGCGTTCCACGATCGTGTCGCCCGCGACGACCTGCCGCGGTTCGACGCCGACTTCAAGGAACAGCTCAACACCAACGCGATCCGCGAGCTCGCGAGCTTCAACTCCTGGCTCAAGCGCCAAGCCGAGGACATCGACATTCGCGTGCGCAAGATCAACGACGCGCTTGGTGCGATCGACTACACCCCCGGCCGCTACGTCAGACTGGTCACCGAGGGGACCGTCAACCAGGAGGTGCGCGACTTCCGCGCGGACCTGCGTGCCGCGACCACCGACGTGCTGTCGCCGACCGAGGATCATTACTCCGAGCAGCGGTTCCTCGACGTCAAACGCATCATCGAACGCTTCCAGGGCCGCGACGGCCATGCCGACGCCGACAAGGCGTGGAGCCGCCGGGTGACTGACGTGCGCAACTGGTTCACGTTCTCGGCCTCCGAGCGCGACCGCGAGACCGACGTGGAGCACGAGCACTACCGCGACTCCGACGGCAAATCGGGCGGACAGAAGGAAAAGCTCGCCTACACCATTCTCGCGGCTTCACTGGCCTACAAGTTCGGCCTGGAGTGGGGAGTGGAACGCTCCAAGGACTTCCGGTTCGCGGTGATCGACGAGGCGTTCGGACGGGGGTCGGACGCCTCCACGCGGTACGCCTTGGAGCTGTTCGCCGCTCTCGGTCTCCAGCTACTCATCGTGACGCCGCTGCAGAAGGTGCACGTCATCGAGCCGTTTGTGCGCGCGATCGGCTTCGTGGACAACCCCGAGGGCAACTACTCGCGGCTCCAGACCCTTACGATCGAGCAGTTCCGCGAGAGCCGCGCCGGAAAGCAGTTGTGAGCGGCTGGTCCACGCCGGCGGACATCCGGGCGCGGGTGCGCCGGCGGTGGGACGACGGCTCGTTGCTTCGGGCGTACGCCGCCGGGCAGCGGTTTCCCGGCATCGAGGTGCCGCTGCGGGGGCCCCGTCCCTCCGAGATCGGCCCCGACCTCGGCGCCGCGCAGGCATGGGTGGCGGCGCTGGTCGCCGGTCAGCGCGGCGGCGCGCACTATTCGCTGCAGTTCGCCGCCGTCGGCGGCCGCGCAATCGGCCGCAACGAGCTGCCCAGCTACGCCCGGATCACGTCGTACGAGCAGGCATGGGCGCTGCTGCACGTCACCGGCGATGTCGCCCGGCTCGACGAGATCCTGGCGTTGGCCGCGGCCGAGCCAGCGGTGCGTGCGTGGGTGGCCGATCAGCCGCTCAAAGCTCTCGTCGTCGACGACGGCTGGGAGTCGCTACTTGCTGCGTACGGCTGGCTCGACGGAGCCCGCGGGTCGGGTCGCTTCCTGCGTGAGATCAGCGCTCCGGGCGCGGACACCAAGCTGGTGGAGCGCAACCGGCCGCTGTTGGCGGCGCTGCTCGGCGTGCCCTCCACAGCCGCAGGGTTCATCACTGGGCTGGGGCTGGCGAGCAAGCCGGAGACTCTCCGGCTGCGCTTCGACAGCGGCTTCGCCGGGATACCGGGGGAGCTGTCCGAGGCGACGTTCCGGCTGGCGGAGTTGTGCCGGCTACGGGTCGCAGTGCAGCGTGCCGTCATCGTCGAGAACGAGGTCACCTTCCTGAG
>JBKJZO010000209.1:0-5458 GCA_046715235.1 Mycobacteriales bacterium | reverse complement strand
AGTTCGACGCCGCGCTCGCCCGCGCCGTCGAGGACCAGAAGCGGTACCGCCCGTGAGCGTCGCTGTGGCCCACCACCGGCCGCTGGGCGGGCTGACCGGCTGGATCACGTCCACCGACCACAAGGTGATCGGCAAGGCCTACTGCCTCACCGGCTTCTTCTACTTCTGCCTCAGCGGTGTGTTCGCCCTGGCGATGCGCGCCGAGCTGGCCCAGCCAGGTCTGCAGTACCTCACTTACGAGCAGTACAACCAGCTCTTCACCATGCACGGCAGCGCGATGATGTACCTGTTCGCGACGCCGTTCGCCTTCGGTCTGGCCAACTTCATCGTGCCGCTGCAGATCGGCGCGCCGGACATGTCGTTCCCGAGGCTCAACGCCTTGTCGTTCTGGCTGTTCTTCTTCGGCGCGCTCGTGATGGTGTCGGGATTCCTCACCCCTGACGGCCCGGCCGACTTCGGCTGGTTCTCATACGCCCCTCTGTCGACGAACATCTACGCGCCGCAGGCGGGTGTCGATCTGTGGATCGTCGGCATCATGCTCACCGGCCTCGGTACGACGATCGGCGCCATCAATCTCGTGACGACAATCATCACGTTGCGTGCGCCCGGCATGACCATGTTCCGGATGCCGATCTTCACCTGGAACATGCTCGTCGTGTCGGTCCTGACACTGCTCGCATTCCCGGTACTGACCGTCGCGATGATCATGCTGCTTGCCGACCGCCATCTGGGCGCGTTCGTTTTCTCCCAGGCCAACAACGGCCCGATCCTCTGGGAACACCTGTTCTGGTTCTTCGGCCATCCCGAGGTCTACATCGTCGCGCTGCCGTTCTTCGGGGCGGTCAGCGACATCCTCCCGGTGTTCTCCAAGAAGCCGGTCTTCGGCTACAAGGGACTCGTCTTCGCGACCTTCGCGATCGCGGCGTACTCGCTCACCGTGTGGGCGCACCACATGTACACGACCGGAGCCGTCGTACTCCCGTACTTCGCGGGGCTGACCTTCGTCATCGCGATCCCGACAGGGGTGAAGTTCTTCAACTGGATCGGCACCATGTGGGGTGGGTCTTTGACGTTCCCCACTCCGATGCTGTGGTCGATCGGTTTCCTGCTGACATTCCTCGCCGGCGGGCTCACCGGCGTCATGCTTGCAGCGCCACCGATCGACTTCCACGTGCACGACAGCTACTTCGTCGTCGCGCACTTCCACTACGTGCTGTTCGGCTCGATCGTGTTCGGAGCCTTCGCGGCGACGTACTACTGGTGGCCTAAGATGACTGGGCGGCTGCTGCACGAGGGCCTGGGCAAGGTGCACTTCTGGATCACGTTCGTCGGCTTCCACATGACGTTCTTCGTCATGCACATCCTCGGCATCCGCGGTATGCCGCGGCGCGTGGCTGACTACACGTTCGCCGACGGCTTCGCGTCACTCAACACGGTGTCGACGATCGGCTCGTTCCTGCTCGGGATCTCGACGCTTGTGTTCCTCTACAACGTCATGATCACCTCTCGCAAGGCACCGGACGCGGCCGACGACCCGTGGATCTACGGTCAGACCCTCGAGTGGGTCACCTCGTCACCGCCGCCCCGGCAGAACTTCACCTGGCTGCCGCGCATCCGGTCCAACCGCCCGGCCTGGGATCACGTCTACCCCGAGCATCCCGCGCTCGGTCACAAACCGCGGTCGCGGAAAGAGCAGCCGTGAAGTTGTCGGCGCGACTGTTCCTGTTCCTCGCCGCCTTCGACATCGGAGCGGCGATTCTCTACCTCAGCGCCGACGGCGAGGAGGCGGGCCTGACGATGCTCGTCCTCGCCGGTGGACTGCACGGCATCATCGGCGTCTATCTGTGGCTGCTGGCCCGGCGGTACGCCGCCGCACCGGAAGACCGCGCCGACGCGGAGATCTCCGACGGCGCAGGCACCGTCGGGTTCTTCAGCGCTGGCAGCGTCTGGCCGTTCGCGATCGGCCTCACAGCTGCTATCTGCGCGGTTGGCGCTATCTACACGCCGCTGAGCGCGCTCTCCGGCGGCGTGTTGCTCGTCGGGGCGTCGCTCGGACTGGCGACGGAGTACTGGCGACGGGGCTGACTGGTTGATCGCGCAGCTCAGTCCAGGTCGCTCGCGAGCATGGTCGCGACGGGGTCGTTGAGCAGAGGCCCGAAGGCTAGCTCCGCGGCGCCGATGATGATCGAGTCGGCACCGAGCCCCGGCAGCGCAAGGCGAACCTTCGCGCCCGGCGCGGACAGTCCCGACTTCGCGATCTGTTCCTGCACGGTGGGAGCGACCGCGGAGTAGACCTCGGCCAGCATTCCGCCGAGGATGACGATCTCGGGATTGAAGATGTTGATGATCGAGGCGATGCCGTCGCCCAGCCAGCCTGCTGTGGCCTCGAGTGCGGCGACGGCGTCCGGCTTGCCGAGAAGAGCTTCCTCGAGCACCATCCTGACGGCCGGATGGCCGCCGCCGGCGGGATGGCCGGCCCGGATCAGAAGCGCGTCGGCGCCGATCTCGGTCTCCCAGCAACCGCGGGCGCCGCAGCGGCAGAGGCGGCCGTTCTCGCGGTTGACGATCATGTGCCCGACTTCGCCGGCGTAGCCGGAGGCGCCGTCCAGCGGGCGGCCGGCGAGGATGAACCCGCCTCCGACGCCGACGTCCCCCGCCAGGTAGACGACGTCGTTGCGGCCGGCCGCGACACCGCGCGTCTGCTCGCCGAGGACGCCGACGTCGGCGTCGTTGCCGACGAACACCGGAACATCGCGGACGAGTGCGTCGGAGAGCATCCGGCCGAACGGGACTTCGTACCAACCCAGGTTGGGACCGAAGTGCACCAGCCCATCACGGCGCCGAACCACGCCCGCCACGGCGACCCCGGCCGCGATCAGCCGATCGGCTCGGGCGGCGCGCGAGCGCAGATCCCTGGCCGCCCTTGCGATGGTGCCCGCCACGGCGGCCGGCCCGTCTTCTGCGTGCCGGGCGACCTCGATGCGGTCGGTCACGGTGCCGCCCAGCCCGACGATCGCGACGGTGATCGACTCGACACCCATGTCGGCGGCGAGCACGTGCACGCTCTCGCTCTCGGGCGCCACGATCGGGGAGGGTCGCCCGGCGCCGAGCCGGTGCGGCGGCAGGTCCTCCCTGACCAGGCCGAGCGAGACGAGTTCGCCGACGAGGTCACCCACCGTGCTGCGATTCAGGCCGAGCCATTCGGTGAGTTCTGCCCGCGAGAGGGCGCCGCGAATGTGCACTCGACGAAGCAGCGCGCTGAGGTTGTGGCGGCGTACCTCGTCCTGAGTCGAGCCCCTCGCGGGCATTGAGTGCTCGCTCCGGGTGTCTTCGTCAGATCTTGCCGGTGGAGGCGGACCGACGACGCGTGAGCGCATCGACGCTCGCCGCTGTCAGCAGGACCAGACCGGTAACGATGAATTTGACTCCTGATTCGTAACGGAGCAGCCCCATCCCGTTGTCGATCACCGCTACCACCGCGGTGCCGAGAATCGCGTCGCGCACCTTGCCCTTGCCGCCGAACAGGCTCGTGCCGCCGATGACCACTGCGCCGACGGCGTACAGCAGCGTGTTGCTGCCGCCCGTGTTGGGGTCGACGGAGGCGGCCCGCGACGCGGCAACCAGACCGCCGACCGCCGCCATCGTCGACCCGATGATGAACACCGACGTGCGGATCCACTTCACGTTGATACCGGCCCGGCGGGCAGCCTCGGCGTTGCCACCTACTGCGTAGACGTGCCGGCCGTACGCGGTGCGGTTGAGCAGAAACGTCAGTGCGACGAGGAGTACCAAGATGATGGGAACGACGTAGGGAACCCCGCGCAGCGAGGTGACCTTGATGTTGCGGCTGCGCTCGAGGTTGAGGAAGTACACGGCGCCGCCTGTCACCGCGGCAATCACGGCCACGCGCGCTGCCACAACGAGCAGCGGATCGGCTGTCAGGCCCTTTCCACGACGGCCGGCCGCCCGACCGACAAGCAGTGCGGCGTAGCCGCCGACGCAGACCGCCCACAGGGCCCACCCGGCGGCTACCGGAAGGTTTTCGTTGCTGATGCCGAGGAGGACCTCGCTCCGGATGGAGACGACGCCGCCCTCATCGATGATGAGCAGCACTACCCCTTGGAAAGCAAGGAAAGCGGCGAGCGTGACGACGAACGACGGGATGCCGACGCGCGCGACGATGGTGCCGAGCACGGTGCCGATGACGACCCCTGTCAGCAGCGACGCGATCACCGCGACCTGCCAGGAAAGGCCGTGACTGGCCATCCCGACGGCGAGCACGGCAGAGCACACTCCGCTGGTGAATCCGGCGGCGAGGTCGATCTCTCCCAGCAGGAGGACGAAGACCAGACCCATGGCGATAACAGAGACGGCCGCTCCCTGCGAGAGCAGGTTGGCGAAGTTGCCGGCGCTGAAGAACACCGGCTTCAACGAGCCGAACACGATGCAGAGCACAGTGAGACCGAGGACGGCTGGGAGGGCGCCGATGTTTCCGCCGCGAACCTTGTCGAAGTAGTCGAGCATGTAGCTGCGCACGCTCGGCGTGGGGGTCAGCTGCTCAGCGTTGGAACCTTGGCCGCCGGGCGCAGCGGGCTGCGTGACGGTGCTCATAGCTCAGCTCCGTTCATCGCTAGGTCAGTGTGGGCAGCGCTGGGCACGCCGTCGGCGCGTCCGGTGGTGATGAGTTCGACCACCTGGGCATGCCTGACGTCCTTGACGGCGACGTCGGCGGCCATCTGGCCGAGGTAGAGCACCGCGATCCGGTCGGCGACTTCGAAGACCTCGTTGAGGTTGTGCGAGATCAGCACGACGGCCAAGCCCTTGTCGGCCAGGCGGCGTACGAGGTCGAGCACCTGTCTGGTTTGCGCGACGCCGAGGGCCGCGGTCGGCTCGTCGAGCAAGACGACCCGGCTGTTCCACAGGACGGCCTTCGCAATGGCAACGTTCTGTCGCTGCCCGCCGGAGAGGCTCGCGACGTGTTGGCGTACGGACTTGACGGTGCGCACCGACAGGCCGGCGAGCGTCTCCGCCGCGGACTTTTCCATCGCCGCCTCATCGAGCACGAACCGGCTGCGCCGTTCGCGGCCGAGGAACATGTTCTGGACGATGTCAAGGTTGTCGCACAGCGCGAGGTCCTGGTAGACGATCTCGATGCCTAGGGCGGCGGCGTCGCGGGGACCTTTCACGCTGACTTCTTGACCCTCGAAGAGGTATTCGCCGGAGTCGATGCCGTGGATGCCGCCGATGCACTTGGTGAGGGTCGATTTTCCAGCGCCGTTGTCACCGACGAGTGCGGTGACCTCTCCAGCCCTGGCCATGAAGTCGACGTCGCGCAGGACGTGGACCGGCCCGAAGCTCTTGTTGATGCCGCGGAGTTGGATCAGCGGTGTCGTGCTCGTTTCGGTCACCAAGAACTCCTCGTGATCAGAACCGCGCGGGTGTCGGGGGAAACGTACCC
>JBKJZO010000208.1:0-2727 GCA_046715235.1 Mycobacteriales bacterium | reverse complement strand
GCGCGTACTACAAGCTCGCGGCGACCGATGCGTCGAAATACGCCGACTACAGCGGCTGCGGCAACGCGTTGAACGTCAGGCACCCGCACGTGCTGCAGCTCATCATGGACTCCCTGCGCTACTGGGTTACCGAGATGCACGTCGACGGCTTCCGCTTCGACCTGGCCTCGGCCCTGGCCCGCAGCTTCCACGACGTCGACAAGCTGTCGGCGTTCTTCAACCTGGTCCAGCAAGACCCGGTGATCTCACAGGTGAAGTTGATCGCCGAACCCTGGGACATCGGGCACGGCGGCTATCAGGTCGGCGAGTTCCCGCCGCTGTGGACCGAGTGGAACGGCAAGTACCGCGACACCATTCGCGATTTCTGGCGGGGTGCCGACACCGGCGTGTCCGAGCTCGCTGCGCGGCTGTCGGGCTCTTCCGACCTCTACCAGGACGACGGCCGGCGCCCGTACGCGTCGATCAACTTCGTCACCGCGCACGACGGCTTCACGGTGCACGACCTCGTGACCTACCAGCGCAAGCACAACGAGGCGAACGGCGAAGAGAACCGCGACGGCACCGACGACAACAGGTCGTGGAACTGCGGCGTCGAGGGTGAAACCGACGACCCGGAGATCCAGCGCCTCCGGCGGCGGCAGCAGCGCAACCTGCTGGTGACACTCCTGCTGTCGGCCGGCGTACCGATGCTGACGGCCGGCGACGAGATCGACCGCACCCAGGGCGGCAACAACAACGCCTACTGCCAGGACAACGAGATCTCATGGCTCGACTGGAGCCGCGCCAACGACGCCGGCGATCTGCTGCATCTGACCCGCAAGATTCTCGCCCTGCGCCGGGCGCACCCAGTTTTCCGGCGGCGCGCGTTCTTCGTCGGCGCGCCGGTGCACGGCACGGGCGCCAAGGACATCGGCTGGTTCACGCACCTGGGACACGAGATGAGGGAGCGCGACTGGTCATCGCCGTGGCGCACGCTCGGGGTCTTTCTCAACGGTGACGAGATCGTCGGGCGCGGACCTCGGGGCGAGCGCATCATCGACGACAGCTTCCTGCTGGTGCTGCACGCAGGTCCCGATCCGGGATCGTTCACACTGCCGGGCGACCCGTGGGCAACCGGCTTCTCCCTCCTGCTCGACACCGCCGCCGACGGCCGCTTCGAGCCGACGGGAACGCCACTCGCGCCCGGTGACGCAGTGCCATTGACGCCCCACTCCGTCGTTCTGCTGTCCGCCACCCGGTGACGCCCTGGTTGCAAGGAGACTCCGCCGAGCGCGCCGTCGCTGGTCGCCTTCTTCATTGGCAGCCTAAACCGTAAAGAGCGTGTGTTGGCGGACTCCCCGGTGCTCGGACAGGGCATGGTTGCGGGCTTGTGACGCCGTCTCGCGGGTATCCGTGAGTCGTGTCCGACGCCGTACGAGCGTCCCCGCGACGCCGCCGCGGCCGCCCTCAAGTCGACCCCAGTCGCGCCTCCAGCCGCCTCCGCGTCGCCTCTCCACCAGCCGCCGCGATCATGCGTGACACGCCACTGGCATCCCGCCGCGGGAGCGGTGTCACACATGATCGCGACCGTCGCGCAGATCCTGGTCACCACCCCACCGCTAGCGTGCCTGATGCGACGCGGCTTGATTGCTTCCGCTTCTTGCTCTAGCTGGGCTCCGCGGCGAGCCGCGGTGGCACTGGTGGTGCTTCGACCCCGAGAGCAGCCGCGCGCTCGGTGATGTCCGCCCAGATGTCGGTCGCCAGCTGGCGCTCGTCGCTCATCCGAAGGTCGGTGACTCGGATGGTGTGCCAGCCGAGCCTGCGCAGCACCTGGTCTCGCATGATGTCGTCGTGCTTTCCCTTGTCGGTGAGGTGGAGATCGCCGTCGTACTCCAAGGCGATCTTGTAGGCCGGCAGCGCGCAGTCGAGGTAGCGGCGGCCTGTCGGCAGCCGCGCCACCCGCTGGCGCTCCGGCGCCGGCAAGCCCCACTCCGCCATAAACTCGAAGAGGCGCATCTCCCCGGCAGAGTGGCTGCCACCCGCCGCCAGCTCGATCGTGTGGAACAGCTCGCCTCGCCCGCGCACCTGCGGCATGCGGAGGATCGCCGCGTGCATTCGCTCCCGCGTCGTCTGCCGGTTTCGAAACGCTTCGGCGAGCAGCGCCAGCCGTTGGTCACGGCGTTTGAGTGAGCCGAACAGATCGATCAGGGTCCGCTCGAGCGAGGTCACGGGCAGCCCGCCGCGCATAGTGATGTCGTCCTCGCAAAGGTGACGCACCCGGTGAACGGCCAGTCTCGGCGTCGCGCGCGGGCGCGCGCCCTTGCCAGTGGGCGCTTTGACCGGCACTGAGATGTGCACGCGCTGGTCCTCAGGCGCCTTCAGCCTGTGGCGACGCGCCGCAGAACCGTGACTGAGCACGCCCGACGGGTTCGCGAGCGAAGCTGCAACCTCAAGGGCTTCCTGACTCGGAGTTGCCGCGAAGGTCGCGGCCGTGTGTCTGCCGATTCGCTGGTAGGTGCCGTTGCGGACACGGTGGTCGAGCATCGCAGCGGTCACGCCGTGCTTGTGTGCCTGCTGCGTCGTCACAACACCATGCTGGGCATCGATCAGGCTGCGCCAGGAGTCATCACCGGTACCCACTCAGCCATGCTGGTCGCCGCACACCACCTCGACCGCCCAGGATGGCCTTCTGTGGACACGATCGGGTTGACACGACCCGGCCGCGTGATCATGCGTGACACCGCGCCT
>JBKJZO010000207.1:0-8628 GCA_046715235.1 Mycobacteriales bacterium | reverse complement strand
GTCGTACCCAGCAGTGCTGCGGCTAGCGCCACGCCCTGCGCGTGGTTGCCGGCACTGGCAGCGACCACACCGAGTTCGCGCTCGGCCGGCGACAGCTTGGCGATCCGCACATAGGCGCCGCGAATTTTGAACGACACGGCCCGTTGCAGGTTCTCGCACTTGAGATGGACCACTCCGCCGACCGCGGACGAGAGCTGGCGCGAGTGTTCGATCGGGGTCGCCACGGCGACCCCGCCGAGCATCCAGCGCGCAGCTTGGATCTCATCGAGGGTCACGAGCTCAGGCGACACCTCCGAAACGTACCGCCGTACGGCTGCGGGTACTGTCGTTGACCGGCACTGGAGGTCGCATGCACGAACGGCATCTACTCCCCGGCAACGACGTCGTCGTCGCCGGCACGCGTCTGCACGTCGTCTCGCACGGGTCCGGTGACGGCCCGGCGATGCTGCTGCTGCACGGCTACCCGACCTCGTCGTACCTGTGGCGGTCAGTGCAGCGCGACCTGGGACACGGGCATTCGACGCATGCGGTCGACCTGCTCGGGTTCGGCGCTTCGGAGCGGCCGCCGGCCGGCCGCTACGACCTGGCGAGCCAGGCGCAGCTGATGCTGGCGCTGCTCGACCAGCTGGAGCTCGACCGCGTCGTCCTGGTCGCGCACGACGTCGGTGGCGGCGTCGCCGTACACCTCGCCGCGTTGGCACCTGAACGGGTGGCCGCGCTCGTCCTGACCGGCACCCCACTGCATGCCGACGCCTGGCCAGCCGACGCGCTCACCTCGATCGCGTCGGTCATCCGGTCGCCGCGGCTGATGCTCTCCCGCCGGCTCGGCGGCCGCCTGCTGCGGTCGCGACTGGCGACCGGCACCGACGACGTCACCGCAGGCGACGTCGAGCACTACCTGCGGCCGCTGCGCAGCGGGGAGGGTGCTGCGGCGCTCGGCCGGTTCATGCGGGCCGTCGACCCGGCCGCGGTCGAGGCGGCGTTCGGGCTGGTGCGTACCGACCCGCCACCGACGCTGGTCGTGTGGGGCAACGACGACGCCAGCCTGTCGGCGGCGTACGGCCGCAGGATCGCGGCCGAGCTGCCCGGATCGACGTACGTGCCTATCTGGGAAGCGGGACATCTGCTCCCGCAGCAACGGCCGGAGCGACTGGCCGAGGAAGTCGGCGCGTGGCTGGCCGACCTGGTGTCGACTTCCTGAGCGAGCTCAGCCCGTTGCTTCGAGGATCTCCGGCGCGACCGGCAGCACCGGCAACGTCCGCTCATTGCGGTCATCTGCGGTGCCCGCGAGCAGCGCTGAGATCTGCTCCGCCGGCAGCGGCCGCGAAAAGAAGTACCCCTGGCCGAGTTGGCAGTGCGCCCGGCGCAGCTCCACGACCTGGCCGGGATGCTCGATGCCCTCGGCGATCATCTCCAGGTGCAAAGTCTGGCCTAGCCGCACGATCGCCCGCGCGAACGCCGACTCCTCCGCGCCACTGCCGATGCCGTCGACGAACGACTTGTCGATCTTGAGGATGTCGACCGGGAACTGCCGCAGGTAGCTCAGCGACGAATAGCCAGTCCCGAAGTCGTCGATCGCCACCCGCACGCCGACCTGACGAAGCTCGGAGAGGCGCTCGACGGTCTCGGCCGCGTCCTCGAGCAGCAGCGTCTCGGTGATCTCCAGCACGAGGCACGACGGGTCGAGGCCGCTGGCGAGCAGCGCCTCAGCGACGCGCTGAGCAACGTCACGTTGTTCCAGCTGGCGGGCCGAGAGGTTGACGCTGACAGTCAGCGGCGGATCGGTGGGGCGCTCGTCCTGCCACGCCTTCGCCTGCTTGCATGCCTGCTCCATGACCCATTGGCCGAGGGGGAGGATCAGTCCGGTCTCTTCCGCGAAGGGGATGAAGTCCAGCGGCGACACCATGCCCCGACGAGGGTGATCCCAGCGCAGCAACGCCTCTACGCCGATGACTCGTCCCGAGTCGAGCGCGACGATCGGCTGGTAGTGCAGGACGAACTCCTGGCCGTCGATCGCGCGGCGCAGGTCGGCCTCGAGCTCGAGACGCTCCATGAGAGCGGAGTGCATGCTCGGCTCGAAGAGCTCGTGCCTCCCTTTGCCGTTGCGTTTCGCCTGGTACATCGCGACATCGGCGGCGCGGAGCAGCTCGTGAGCGTCCATGAGCGACGGGTCGCTAAGCGCGATGCCGATGCTCGCATCGACGAAGACCTCACGACCGCCGATGGCGTACGGCGAGCGCACCGCCTCGATGATGCGGTCCGCAACTATCGCGGCGCCTTTCTCGGACGTGCCTTGCAGCAGTACGGCGAACTCGTCGCCACCGAACCGCGCGGCGGTGTCGCTCGCGCGCAGGCAGCCGCGGACCCGCTCGGCCACCTCGACGAGGAGCAGGTCTCCGGCAGCGTGTCCGAGGGTGTCGTTGACCATCTTGAAACGGTCGAGGTCAATGAACAGCAACCCGACCGTCGTGAGCGATCGCGCGGCGCCCGAAAGGCCGTGCTGCAACCGGTCGAGGAAGAGCGCGCGGCTGGCCAGGCCGGTCAGCGAGTCGTGGAAGGCCTGGTACATCGCCTCGAGTGTTCGCGCGTCGGTGACGGCGAGTGTCACGTGCTCGGCGAACGCTTGCAGCACCGCGCATTCGGCGGCCAGATAGTTCTGCCCGCTGCGCCGGGTCGCGACGGTCAAGCTGCCGACCACCGATCCGTTGTCGTGCACGGGGGCGGACATGGCCACGCGAACTGCGTCGCTGGCGATCTCCTCTATGGCCTCGTCGCCCTCGTCGTAGCGCTCGATGACGATCTCGTTGCGCTCGATAGCGCGGCCCGCGGCGCCGGCATGCGCGATGGGCAGTCGCCACATCCGATTCGCCAGCTCCTCGCGTAGCCCGTCGCTGGCCGAGAGCAGGATGTGCGAAGCGTCCTCAGGATCGACCAGGCGCAACACGACGACGTCGGCGCTGAGTAGATCGCGAGTGCTCTCGACGATCGCGTCGAGCACCTGCTGTAGCGGCGCCCGGCGCGAGATGGCGCGCTGCACCCGCGACAGATGTTCGAGCAGGCGCTGCCGCTCGCGCAGCGAGCGCAGCAGCTCGGTGTTCTCCCTGGCCTGCCGGTCGCTGTGCTCGCGCAGCTGCTGCTCCGCCGCGAGAGTGCGTAGGGTCTCCAACGACAGCTCGAGAACCCGCGCCATCGCACGTACCAGCTGGACCTCGTCGACGGTGAAGCCACCCGCGCGCGTCCGGGCCAGGACCAGATGGCCGGCCGGCGTACCGCCCAGTGGTGCGCTGATCGCCTCGCAGCGGCCGGGTCCCGGTACGTCGACCGACGTTGCGGTGCCGTCAGCGACGGCGGCTAGTTCGGCGTGCGGGATGCGGCCGACGGGAAAGCCGATCGCGCTGACGCCGATGCCCTCGCGAACGACGGCGCCGACCTCCGCGTCCAGAGCCAGCGCAGCCTGCTCGACCGCGGCGCGCATCGCGACGGTGGGGTCGCCGTACGACGACACCACGGCAAGGAACTCGGCGAGTTCCTGAGTGGGAGACGGTCCCATGTCGGGCATCAGGCGATCGCCAGCACGACAAGGCTGTTGTGGTGGAAGCCGTTGATGCCCTCCACCCGGGCGATCTCACCGTAGGTGTAAAAACCGGACACGAGCGCTCCGTCGGCCTTTTTCGAGATGCGGCTGAGCTCTTCCTCGACCCCGGTCGATCCCAGGACCTGGTGCCGGGCCACGCAGTCGAAGGCGAGCATGCCGATCGGCGCATGGCCGTAGAGCGACTCGAGAGCAGCCGTGCAGGCTTCGTCCGTGGCGTCGAGAAGCCCGTCGGAGCCGCCGTGCATGACCCAGATCTGGGCGCCCTCCGGGACCTCGCCGCCGCACGCGATCGAGCGGTCGGTGAAATCGGGCAGGTTGTTCAGAGCGCGGATCTCCTGCCCGACGCGCCGACGTACGCTCAGCGGCCTCGTGACGGCGAACGCGTAGAAATCCGCCGCGTCGACGTACGCCTCCGGCGGGGCATCCACGCGGTCGAGATAGGCGTCGAGCGCGGGCTTGCCATCGAGGGTGCACAGGCGCCCAGCGGAAGTCTTCGTGACCGTCATCGGCTCACCGACCCGGCTCCAGCCGTGCCGCATGCCGATCCCGAGCGGAGCGTCGGATTCGATCAGGGCGGCGACGACGCCGCTGTAGATGACCTCTCGGCCGTGGAGCTGGACTGTCCGGCCGGCCTTCAGGTCGTCACCGGCGGCCCCTCCGACCAGCGGCACGCTGGCACCGACGACGCTGTACGCGCCCCGCAGGATCTCCTCCTGGTGCATCTCGAGGCCGTCGATGAGCAGCATCAGCACGCGGTGCTCACGCTCTTTCGCGAAGTCAGCGCAGGAAGCCGCCTTGGCACCCGCTGCGCGAGGCCCCTCGCCGTCGATGTCGGCCGCGGAGGTCGCGACGGTGAAGCCGCTGCCGCCGATCGCGGTGACGACCACGGAGCCGCGGGAGAACCGGTCACCGGCGATCTCGCCGGCCGTCGAGCAGCCGATCAGCGGCGCATCGCCGGTCTCGTCGTTGATCGCGGCGAGTACGGCGGGCAGGTCGTAGCGGTCGGCACAGAAGACAATCACGAGCTTGACGTCGAGGCCCGAAAGCGCGGCACGCGCCGCGGTCGCGCCGGCCACCCCGGGGTCGACGTCGTCGCTGGTACCGACCCCGAACCAGCGCGTAGCCGTCGTCAAGGCATGCGAGTCCGGAGAGGTCATACTTCCCGGTCGGCATCTGAGCGCAGTTATTGAGCCGACGCAGGCGGAAACGTGGTCGAATTTCAGGGCAGTTCAGTCGGCCGACCAGTACCGACCACCGACGTGCACGAGCGCGGCGGCGCCCACCAGGCCCGCCTGCTGGCCGAGCTCGGCCGCTACCACGCTGACCTCCCTGGCGAAGCCCATCCGGGCATGAGTGCGCAGGGTTTCCTCCACCGCGTCGAACAGCAGCGGTCCCGTCTGCGACACGCCGCCGCCGATCGCGACGGTCTGCAGATCGAGCAGGTGGGTGGCCGAGGCGATGGCGACCCCGATCGCGTGCCCGGCCCTGCGGATCGCGGCGATCGCGGCGGGATGCCCACGCGCCGCGTCGTCGGCGACGTCGCGGGCGGTCCCGGTGGGCATCTCCCAGCCGTTCTCTCGCGCCCACTGCGCGATCGCCGGGCCGCGAGCGATCGCCTCCAGGCATCCAAGGCCGCCGCAGCCGCATTCGGGACCGTCGGGGTCGACGACGACGTGGCCGATGTGACCGGCGTTGCCGCTCGCGCCGTCGATCAACCGGCCGCCGAGGATGAGCCCGCCGCCGACGCCCGTCGAGACCACCATCCCGAGCATGTTGTCCTTGCCCCGGCCGGCGCCGCGCCAGTGCTCGCCTGCGGCCAGGCAGACCGCGTCGTTGTGCAGTCGCACGGGCGCATCGGGAAAGCGCTCACAGAAGCGGTAGCGCAGGGGGAAATCGCGCCAAGAGGGGATGTTGATGGGGCTGACGACGCCCGCGGGCCAGTACATCGGACCGCCGCAGCCGACCCCGACCCCGGCCAGCCGGTCGCCGTCGATCGCTCGCGTCATGAGGACGTCGAGCGCTGTCCAGATCCGGTCCGCGGCGTCGTCACCGGCGGGGGTGGCGATCCGCTCGACCCTCAGCACTCGCCCGCCGGGGTCGACGACCCCGACGGCAAGCTTGGTGCCCCCAATGTCGACCGCGAGCGCCGGTTCGCCGGTCACTCCTTCGTCCCCCGGGAAGCGGCCTGGCCGGAGCCGAACGCGAGGATGCTCGCGGCGTACGAGTGCAGGTAGTTGCGCCCGCCGACCGGCCCTATCTCGCCGTCGCTGAGCATGCCGCCGACCGCGATCGGGCCGAACGCCGCACTCACGGTTTCGACGTCATGCGCGGTCGCCCCGAAGACCCGAGAGGCGCGCGCGTGACAGCTGAACAGAAGCGCTGCCTCGACGTTGTCGAAGGTCCCGTCGGCACCGAGCGAACGCAGCGCGCTGCCCAGTTGCTCGTCCGCTACGCCGGCGTCGCGCACGTGCAGCTGAACCGTTTGACCGACGGTCACGATGCCGGCGAGCAGCACGCCTCCAGTGCCGTCAGGGCCGAGCACCCCGCGGACGAGGAAATCGCCGCTGTCGGGGTCGTCGGCGTACTCGTCCATCGTCAGGCCAAGTAGCAGGCCGTGGCTGGCGAGCGCCTGCTCGTTCGGCGGCAGCCCGGCAAGGATCGATTCGAGCTTGGCCGCGGCCGGTACGCCGGCCAGAGCCAGTACCGCGTTGCGCTCCGCGGCGGTGACGGTCATCGGCGGACCGACCGGCCGGCACCCCTGCGCCACGACTCCCCTCGCGGCTACCGGACCGCCGAGGAATGCACCCACCGCACCCCGGTCGACGACCCGCCCGTCGTGCAGCAGCCGGATCGGGCCGTTGGCCAGCGCCGATTCAGCGACCGCGCCGACCAGCGGCAGCCCGGGCAGCTGCCCGTTGAGGCGTTCGACGAAGCTGTCGATCGGGAAGGAGGCGGGCTCGGCGAGCAGCACCGCGACGTCGTCGTCGGGCCGGCGGTCGGGCAGGCCGACAACCGCGAGGCCTTCGTCCAGCGACATCACCTCGAGGTGGAACGTCCGCACGCTGACGCCAGGCAGCACCGCCGCCCAGACGCTGACCGCGGCAGCGGACTGGACCCCCCGGCCGCCGCCGAGAGCACCCGAGGTGGTCGCGCCGAGCACCGCTGTGGAGCCGGTCAGGTCGCAGATGCGCTCCGCGGCGGCGCCGAAATCCTCCGCGGCCGGCGTACTCGCGAACATGCACACGAGGTCGGGGCGGCGGCCGGCAAGAGGCGCGAGCGCCTGGGCGGTGGCCAGTTCGGCGGCGCGCACGACGTCGGCGTCGGCGTACAGACCGCTTCCGAACCTCGCCATGCGCTGGAGTGCTCCGTCCGATGTCGGGCGCACATTGTCCCGCGTGACAACGCCGATGCGGCATTCCTCCCGCGCGGCTAGCCTGGCTTGGATGACGACGATTCCGGCACGCAGCCCGAGTCCTGACCTCCGCACGCTCGGCCGGCTCCGGGCGAGCGGCCATCAGCACCGGAGCGTCCGCGCGGAGATCCGCGCCAATCTGACCCGGCAGCTCGCGGCCGGCGAACCCCGTTTCCCGGGCATCGTCGGCTTCGACGACACGGTGCTGCCGCAGCTCGAACGCGCGTTGCTCGCCGAGCACGACATCGTGCTGCTGGGCGAACGCGGTCAGGGCAAGACCCGGCTGATCCGCTCGCTGACCGCGCTACTCGACGAGTGGACGCCGGTCGTCGTCGGCTGCGAGATCAACGACCACCCGTACGCACCGGTCTGCGGCGGGTGCCGCGAGCTGGCGCGTCTCGGCGACGAGCTGCCCGTCACGTGGTGGCACCGCGACGAGCGGTACGGCGAGAAGCTGGCGACTCCCGACACCAGCGTCGGCGACCTCATCGGTGACATCGACCCGATCAAGGTGGCGGAAGGCCGGCGGCTCGGCGATCCCGAGACCGTGCACTACGGGCTGGTGCCACGGTCGAACCGCGGCATCTTCAGCGTCAACGAGCTGCCCGATCTGGCCGAGCGGATCCAGGTCTCGCTGCTCAACGTGCTCGAGGAGCGCGACATCCAGATCCGCGGCTACCAGCTGCGGCTGCCGCTCGACGTACTGCTGGTCGCGTCGGCCAACCCCGAGGACTACACCAGCCGCGGCCGCATCATCACGCCGTTGAAGGACCGGTTCGGCGCGCAGATCCGCACCCACTACCCGCTGCGCCTGGCCGACGAGATCACCTTGATCAAGCAGGAAGCGATCGTCGGCGACGCGCAGGTGCCCGAGCACCTCGTCGAGGTAGTGGCCCGGTGGGCGCGCGCTGTCCGCGAAGCGCCACAGGTCGATGCCGGCTCCGGTGTCTCGGCGCGGTTCGGGATCGCGGCGGTCGAAACCCTGGCCGCGTCCGCGCTGCGCCGCGCCGCGATCGCCCACGAGGAGAGCGCCGTCGCGCGCGTCGTCGACCTGCCGGCCGTCGTACCGGCGGCTGGCGGCAAGGTCGAGTTCGATCAGCTCGAGGAGGGCCGCGAGCAGGAGATCCTGACGCACCTGCTGCGCCGCGCGGTGGCCGACACTTATCGGGCGCGGCTCGCGGGCGCCGACCTGTCGGGGGTGCTCGGGCGGTTCGAGGACGGCGGCACTGTCGAAACCGGTGAGCTGGTGCCTGCGGGCGAGCTGCTGCACCGCCTCGGGCCGGTGAGCGGGCTCGCGAGCGTGATGGGCCGGCTCGGCATCGACTCGGGCGACGAGAGCCCGGCCCTCGCTGCGGCCGCGGCCGAGTTCGTCCTCGAGGGCCTGCACCTGTCCAAGCGCCTGGCCAAGGACGAGCTGCCCGGCCGCACGGTGTACGGCGGGTAGTCATGCCGATCAGGTACGGCGAGTGGCGCGGCGGGCCGGACCCGCTGGAGCCGCCGTACGACGCCGCAGCGGCTGTCGACGAGATCGGCGCGGATGTGCTGGGCGGCGACAGCCCGGCCGAGGCGCTGGCCCGGCTGCTGCGGCGCGGCCCCGACGCGGGCCGGCGCGGTCTCGACG
>JBKJZO010000206.1:0-3959 GCA_046715235.1 Mycobacteriales bacterium | reverse complement strand
GAGTCCTGCGGCGTCAGGTCGAAGTAGCCGCCGGTGTCGGCGGGCACCGGGCGGCCGTTGCGGTCGAGGTCCTGCTCGAAGAGGAAGAACTCGATCTCGGGGTGCGTGTAGAACGTGAACCCCGCATCGGCCGCTTTGCGCAGCGCTCGCCGCAGCACCCACCGCGGGTCGGCCTCGCTCGCCGTACCGTCGGGCATGACGATGTCGCAGAACATGCGTGCGACGCCGGGTGCCTCCTCGCGCCACGGGAGGATCTGGAACGTCGACGGGTCAGGCTTGGCGAGCATGTCGCTCTCGTGCACGCGGGCGAAGCCCTCGATCGCCGAGCCGTCGAACCCGATGCCCTCGGTGAATGCGCCCTCCAGCTCCGCGGGCGCGATGGCGACGGACTTGAGGAAGCCCAGCACGTCGGTGAACCACAGCCGGATGAACCGAATGTCGCGCTCCTCGATGGTGCGGAGCACGAACTCCTGCTGCTTTTCCACGCTACGACTCCCTCGCTGAGCGAAATGGCTGGTCAAGCGTAGCGGCGAGCCGACGCGAAACAGGCGTTAGCCGCTCACGTGGTACGCCCGAATTGCTGCCACGCAATCGGGCAGCCGGGGCAGGGCCTCGACTTGTGACCGTTTTGCGTACGCGTACTGGCGGTCCCGAGCCAGGGCGGCGGGCACAAACGGTCAGAAGTGAGCGGTACGGCGGCCGCGCCGGCCCGCGCCGGGCGTCCGGTAGCGATCAGTAGGCTGGGAAGCGGGTGTCGGGCGCTGCACGGATGCGGAGCGGCTCGCACCCACTTCGAACGGGCTGGCGGAAGGGAGGCGGTCGGTGGCGTCGCTGCGGATCGCTCTCGCGCAGATCGACCTCACCGTCGGCGACATCGAGGGCAACACCGACCTCGTGCGCGACTGGTCCCGAAGGGCTCGCGAGGCGGGCGCCGACATCGTCGCGTTCCCGGAAATGGCGCTGACCGGCTACCCGGTCGAGGACCTCGTCTTCCGCCGCAGCTTCGCCGACGCCTCACGCCGGGCGCTCGACGCCCTCGCCGCCGAGTCGGGCGATATGGCGGTCGTCGTCGGCTACCTCGACCACGATGACGGGCCGCGCAACGCGGCGGCGGTGCTGTACGGCGGCGAGGTGCGCAGCCGTTACTACAAGCACTTCCTGCCCAACTACGGCGTCTTCGACGAGCAGCGCTACTTCCGGCCGGGCGACACCGTCCCCATCGTCCGGCTGCACGGCGTCGACGTCGCCGTCACGATCTGCGAGGACCTCTGGCAGGACGGCGGACCGGTCGCTGCCGCCGGTCACGGCGGCGCGGACCTCGTCATCGTGATCAACGGGTCGCCGTACGAGGAGGGCAAGAGCGATTACCGGCGTGACCTGGTGGCGCGCCGCGCCGCCGAGGGTGGCGCGACCGTCGCCTACGTCAACATGTGGGGCGGCCAGGACGAGCTGGTTTTCGACGGCGACTCGATGATCATCGACCCGGCGGGGCGGCTGCTGGCCCGCGCACCGAGGTTCGAGGACGCGCTGCTCGTGCACGATCTCGACCTGGCGCCTGCCCACCGCGTCGACTCCGACGTCTCCAACAACGAGATCGCCATCGAACGGGTCACCATCAGCGACACCCTCCGCGAGCTCCCGGCTGAGCCGCTCGACGCCGGCGTGTCCGAACCGCTCTCCGACGAAGCCGAGGTCTGGGACGCGATCGTCACCGGCACGCGCGACTACGTCAGTAAGAACGGCTTCCGGTCCGTCGTACTCGGGCTGTCCGGCGGCATCGACTCGGCCGTTGTCGCGACAGTGGCGCGCGACGCTCTCGGCGCGGACGCGGTCAACGTCGTCGCGATGCCGTCGGCATACTCCTCCGGCCACAGCGTCGAGGACGCGGCGGATCTCGCGACTCGGCAGGGCCTGCACTACCTCGTCGCGCCGATCGCCGACATCGTCGAGGCGTTTCACGACGTGCTCAAGGAATCAGGCGGCGTCACTGGCCTCGCGGCGGAGAACCTACAGGCGCGGGTCCGTGGCCAGCTGCTGATGACGCTGTCCAACCAACACGGGCACCTGGTCCTCACGACGGGCAACAAGAGCGAGCTGGCCACGGGCTTTTCGACGTTGTACGGCGACAGTGCGGGTGGGTTCGCGCCCATCAAGGACGTGCCCAAGACGCTGGTCTACCGGCTCGCGCAGTGGCGCAACGCGCAGGCCGTCGCCGCGGCGGAGGTCGAACCGATCCCCGCCAACACGATCACCAAACCACCATCGGCTGAGCTCGCGCCGGGACAGCTCGACGCCGACCGGCTGCCGCCGTACGGCGCGCTCGACGCGATCCTCGACGACTACGTGGAGCGCGACCTGGGCCGCGACGAGCTAATCGCCGCAGGCCATGACGCGGAGATCGTCGACCGCGTGATCCGGCTCGTCGACGTAGCCGAGTTCAAGCGGCGGCAGTACCCGCCGGGGCCGAAGATCAGCCCGAAGAACTTCGGCCGCGACCGCCGCCTCCCCATCACCAACCGCTTCCGCGAGGGCACCAGCTAGAGGGTGATCGAGCCGTCGTCGGCGAGGGTCCAGCCCGGGTTGTGCGCGACCTCCCACGGGTGGCCGTCGGGATCGAGGAAGACGCCCGAGTAGCCACCCCAGAACGTCGGCGCGCCGGGACGACCGATGCGCGCGCCCGCTGCCGCGGCCTCCGCGAGTACGGCGTCGACCTCGGCCGGAGAGCGCACGTTGTGCGCCAGCGTGACGCCGCCCCACCCGCCGCCGTCGCCTACCGCGCTGTCCTCGGCGAGCCGGTCGCGGCCCCAGAGAGCGAGCACCATGCTGAGCGTCACCACACTCAGTCTCGGCTCCATGTGCGAGAGCCTGGCACAGGGGTACGACAGGGGCGTGATCGGAAGGATCCACTCGAAGCGTTACCGCTCCGGCCACAATTCATGTCACGCTTTTCCGTGCACGGGGACCTCATCCGCGAGGCCTCGATGACGCGAGGGTGGCCTCCACCATGACTTCCTCCTCCAATCCCCGCACGCCCAGACCCTTGTACGGCGGCGCTACCGACCGGCGCGTGACGATCCGCGACCTGCAGGCCGCCAAGGACAACGGCGAAGCCTGGGCGATGCTCACGGCCTACGACTACACGACCGCCCGGGTCCTCGACGAGGCTGGCATCCCTGTCCTCCTGGTCGGCGACTCCTCGGCGATGCTCATCTACGGGCACGACTCCACCCTGCCGGTGACGGTCGACGAGATGCTTCCGCTGGTTCGCGGGGTAACCCGAGGTGCCAAGCGCGCGCTCGTGATCGCCGACCTTCCCTTCGGCTCCTACCAGGGCTCGGTCGAGCAGGCGCTCGACACCGCCGCGCGGTTCATGAAGGAGGGTCGCGCGCACGCCGTGAAGTTCGAGGGTGGCGAGCGGGTGCTGCCGCAGGTCGAAGCGCTCGTCGCTGCCGGCATACCAGTGATGGCCCACCTCGGACTCACTCCGCAGAGCGTCAACGCGTTCGGCGGCTACCGGGTGCAGGGTCGCGGTGAAGCGGGCGAGAAGCTCCTGCAGGACGCCAAGGCCCTTCAGGAGGCCGGCGCGTTCGCCGTACTCCTCGAGGCCGTGCCCGCGGAGCTCGCGGCGCGGGTGACGCAGGCGCTGCATGTCCCGACCGTCGGGATCGGCGCCGGCGCCGCGTGCGACGCTCAGGTTCTGGTGTGGCAGGACATGGCCGGTCTCACGCCGGGCAAGCCGGCGAAATTCGTGAAGCAGTACGCCGATCTCCGCGGCTCGCTCACGGCTGCAGCGCAGGCTTTCGCCGAGGACGTGCGGTCGGGCACCTACCCCGGCGAGGAACACACCTACAACTGAGCTGCCTCGGTCGGTAGCCGCGGACCCCCGCTTTCTTCGGTCTCCTTGACGGTGAGCAGCGGGAGCAGCACGTGCGCGAGCGGACCGATCGCGACGGCGTACA
>JBKJZO010000205.1:0-4264 GCA_046715235.1 Mycobacteriales bacterium | reverse complement strand
ACCCAGTAGCGCAGGGAGTCCATGATGAGCTGCAGCACGTGCGGGTGCCTGACGTTCAACGCGTTGCCGCAGCCGCTGTAGTCGGCGTATTTCGACGCATCGGTCGCCGCGAGCTTGTAGTACGCGCCGTTGTCGATGCCGCGGAAGCCGATCGTCGCCCCCCACTGGTCGCCCTCAGCGGTGTGGTAGTAGACCACGTCGAGAATCACCTCGATGCCCGCGGCGTGCATCGCTCGAACCATCGCCTTGAACTCGCGCACTTGGCCGCCCAGCGCCCCGGCTGACGAGTACGCCGCGTGCGGCGCGAAGTAGCCGATCGAGTTGTAGCCCCAGTGGTTCGTCATGCCGCGGCGGAGCACCTGCGCCTCGCTGACGAAGTGGTGCACGGGCAGCAGCTCCACAGCCGTGACGCCGAGCCGCTTGAGGTGGTCGACGACGGACGCGTGGCCCAGCCCGGCGTACGTCCCTCGCAGCTCCGGCTCCACGTTCTGGTTGAGCATCGTGAAGCCCTTGACGTGCAGCTCGTAGATGACCGAGTCGGCCCACGCCGTACGCGGCGCCCGGTCGTCACCCCACGGGAAGTCGTCGTGCACGACGACCGAACGCGGCACGTATGGCGCGCTGTCGCGGTTGTCCTTGACGCTCGGATCGCGGCCCATCGGGTAGCCGAATATCGCGTCGTCGAGCGTCAACTGCCCGGCGATGGCCTTGGCGTAAGGATCGAGCAGCAACTTGTTCGGGTTCCACCGCGCGCCCCACTCGGGTGCGAACGGACCGTCGCAGCGATAGCCGTAGCGCTGGCCGGCCGCGACGCGCGGCACGTAGCCGTGCCAGACGTGCGCGGTGACCTCCTCGAGCGGCAGCCGGTGCTCGACGTCGTTCTCGTCGAACAGGCACAGGTCGACCCGCTCCGCGCCCTCGGAGTACAGCGCGAAGTTAGTGCCCTCGCCGTCCCACGTCGCGCCTAGGGGAGTGGACCGGCCCGGCCACGTGCGATCCGCGTTGATCACTCGGATGAGCCCTTCGGACGCGGTGTGGGCCGCGCCCGGTTACGCCGCTCGTGCGGGATAACCGTCGCCAGCGAGCTGTCGTGCGCCGGCACAACGACGGCACCCCGGCGCTCCTGCTCGAGCATGCCGTGCACGAGCAGCGCGTCGTGCAGCACCGACCCGAACTGCTCGGGGTCGGAGAGCAGCCAGCCATGCCGGCCGCGGACGATGTTTGCTGGCACGGCGGATTCGATCGCCGCGAACGCCCCCGGCATCATCAGTTGGTCCTGCTCCCCCCAAACGAAGATGACCGGCAGCCCGCTGTCGACGAGATCCCGCGCCTCGTCGGCGAGGTCGGCGGTGAGGGCCTTGACGCCTGACAGCAGCATGGACACAGGCTGGCGTATGGCGGACGGCACGAAATCGCGTAGCACTCCGGGCACCAGACGCGGCAACAGCCGCGGGTCGGCCTCGCGCACCGCCCCGACCGCCCACTGCCAGAACGGGCGGTGCGTCATCACCTCTGCGGTGGTGCGCCGGCCCATCTTGCTCGGCGACCCGCCGACCGGATCGACGAGCGTGAGCGAGCGGACCCACTCGGGATGGTTCGTCGCGAATCGGATGGCGACGCCGCCGCCGAGGGAGTGACCCGCCATGAAGACCGGCGTCGTGATGCCGAGCACTTCGAGCAGCTGCTCGACGCGGGCGGCGTACCAGTCGAGCGTGTAGCCGCCGCGCGGCGGCGGGTCGCTGCCCGCATAACCCGGGAGGGCCGGCGCGATCACGCGCACGCCTTCGCCGTACAGATGCGCCAGCGCGCGTGTGTAGATGCGCGGCGTCAGTCCCCAGCCGTGCAGGAACAGCAGCGGCTCACCCGCGCCGGCCTCCATCAACCGCACGTTCGACCCGGCGACCTCGACGGTGCGCCACGCGGGGGGCGGTCCTGACACTGGGTGGAACTCCTTCGTTGATCAACGCTGTGGAAGGGTAACCGTTGTCGTTGGAGCAAGGAGCGCCCGTGCCAGTTGTCGTCACCGGTGCAGACACTCCTTTAGGCCGGCTGGTCATCGCCCGGCTCGTCGGGCACGGGCTCGACCTGCGGGCCACCGTCGACAGCCGGGACGCCGTCGCCCCGCTCGTGGCGCACAGGGTCAAAACCGCTGTCTCCGACCTGCACGACACCGAGCGTTTCGGTGGCGTCGTCGAGGGCGCGCACACAGTGATCCACCTGCGCGGCGTGAGCGCGGGCGTGATGCTTGCGGGTATCCCGGACGTGCTCGCGGCGCTGCCCGGCAGCGGCGTCGAACGGATCGTCACCCTCACCGGCTTTGGGCTCGAGGGTCATCCCGCGCTCGATCAGCTGCGCGCGAGCGGGCTCGACGTCGTCGTACTGCGGGTCGGTGTCATCCTCGCGCCGCTGGCCGACCCCGAGGCGTCCAGGCCTGATGTGACCCCGCCCTCGCGGTTGATCGCACCGCTGTACGTCGACGACCTGGCAGCGGCCCTCGTAGCCGCCGATCACCTTCGTGAGCTGCACGGGTACGTCGAGGTCGACGCGGTCGGCAACGACGTCGTCGCCAGCCGGGAGCTCGACCGGATGCTCGGGACCCGCCGAGGTCCGTTCGACTGGCTGCGGCGCGGCGGCGAAGCGAGCGACATGGTCGGCGACCGTGGCGCGGCGCTTGAGCGCGTGCTCGGCGTTCGTCCAATGACTCTCGCGGACGCCGTCGCCGCCGCTGTCTCTCGTCAGTGAGCCCGTCGCGCCGTCTGTGGACGCAAGTGACAAGTCAGGTTGCTGGGGCTGGAGTGCTCCTGCGAGGCCAGTTCGGGTCTCCTCGTGCCCGGAAAGCCGCGGAGCCGGAGCCCCAAACCAGTCGCCGAAGCTACTTCTGGCGGCTGAGCACCTCGCGTGCGCGGGCGACCGCGTCGTCCATCGCCTTCTTCTGCGCGTCTAGGGTCGGCTTGTATCGGCGGTCCGCCATCAGTCGTCGCTGCTGTTGCTCGAGCACATCCAGCCAGGTGCCTACCAGACCGGTCTTGTCCTTGCAGGCGACGTCGGCCGTGGCGGTCGCGATTTCCGTCGCGGTCGGACCAGTCTGCGGTGACCCCCAGTTCGCCTTGGCCGGCTGCGCGGGGGAGCTGTAGGAGAACCCGGCTGGCTTCATGCAGGCGCTCCACTTCTGGGTGACTGCAACGACGCGCGGGTCCTGCTCGGTGGCTGCCTGTGCGCTCATGAGGACGCGGCCCCACAGTTCGACGTCGTAGCCCTCGCTCTGCGGGTCGTGCAGCTGCTTCCAGGATTCGTCGCTGCATCCGCCCGCACGTTGCTGGCCGACGCCGTAGAGCGCCTCCTCGTACGGGGTCGTCGCCGCTTCATCCGGCTCGACCCTCAGCTTGCCGTCCGTACCGATGCCGACTCGCTCACCAGGCTTCACGGTCAGCTTCGCGAGCTCCTCGTCGAGCGCGGAATTCCTGCGGTGGTAGCCCAGGACGCCGGCGCTACGGGCGTCGTACACGCCGTACGGCTCACTCGGTTCGGGCAGCGCCTCAGCCGCCCCCTGAGAGTAGGCACTCTTTTGCGGCTGGTAGACGAATCCCTGGGCTTGCATGCAATCCCCGGTCAGGATTTCCGCTGCCTTCATGAGCTGGACGGTTTCCTCGTCGTTCCACATGTACTCGGTGACGAGCGGCAGGTCAGAAGTCGTACGCATGCGCTTCGGGGCGGCCGGCGGGGTGCTCGGTACGTCGGACAACGGCGTCTCGCTTGGTGCGCCGGTCGCTGTTGCGGTGGCCGCGTCGTCGCCCGGACTCGGCGTACGCCGGCCGGTTGCGAGTGATCCGGCGCCGATGGCGACAGCCACAACGGCGAGCGTGCTGCCGCCGACGACGCCTCGGTGCCTGCGGCGGTTGCGGGCGGCTTCGAGTACGTCGTCGAAACGGCCTGGGGGAGCGGCGAGCGGCTGTACACGGCGCCGGGCACCGGGGTCAGGGGTCTGTGTCATGGTCGTCCTCCAACAGGTCGAGCAGTCGTGAGCGGGCGTCGAAGAGGGCGCGCTTGACGGTTCCCTGAGGTCGTCGCAGCGCGCGGGCGACGTCCTTGATCGGCAGGTCGGCGTAGTAGTGCAACAACACCGGTGCTCGCAGGCGTGGCGGCAAGCCCTCGACGAGATGCCGCAGCCATGGGTTGGCGTCCGTGACGTCCTCATTGCCCGCGGCGTCGAGTTGCTGCAGCGCCCGCCGTTCCCGCTCCTCCCTGCGCCAGTGGTCGCGCACGA
>JBKJZO010000204.1:0-24903 GCA_046715235.1 Mycobacteriales bacterium | reverse complement strand
GGCGCCGCGCTCGGTGATGCGGGTGGCGGCGACCTCGGCGATGACCTCGTCGACCGTGGCAGCGGTCGACTCGACCGCGCCAGTGCAGCTCGCGTCGCCGACGGTGCGGTAGCGCACGGTCGCCTCGAACGGCTGCTCGCCGTCCATCAGCGTGATGTACGGCGACACGGCCAGCAGCATGCCGTCGCGGCGGAAGACCTGTCGCTGGTGCGAGTAGTAGATCGACGGGATTTCGATGCGCTCGCGGGAGATGTACTGCCACACGTCGAGCTCGGTCCAGTTGGAGATCGGGAAGACGCGGATGTGCTCGCCGCGGTTGTGCTTGCCGTTGTAGAGGTTCCACAGCTCGGGCCGCTGGTTCTTGGGGTCCCATTGGCCGAACTCGTCGCGGAAGCTGAAGACCCGCTCCTTGGCGCGCGCCTTCTCCTCGTCGCGGCGGCCGCCACCGAACACGGCGTCGAAGCGGTTGGCCTCGATCGCGTCGAGAAGCGTGATGGTCTGCAGCGGGTTGCGGCTCGCGCGCGGCCCGGTCTGCTCGCGGACCCGGCCGGTATCGATCGACTCCTGCACGCTCGCGACGACGAGACGGACGCTGAGCTCGTCGACGCGCCGGTCGCGGTAGTCGATGACCTCCTCGAAGTTGTGGCCGGTGTCGACGTGCATCAGCGAGAAGGGGATGCGCGCGGGCCAGAACGCCTTCTCGGCAAGCCGGAGCATGACGATGGAGTCCTTGCCGCCGGAGAACAACAGCACCGGGTTCTCGAACTCGGCGGCCACCTCGCGAAGGATGTGGATCGACTCCGACTCGAGCGCGTCGAGGTGGGACAGGTGGTACCTGGGTACCTCGTCGCCCAGGTCGGACGGCGACGGCGACGATGGTTCGAGTACGGCGGTCACGCGACACCTCGCTCGCGTAGGGCCGCGAGGACCCGTGCGGCCGACTCGTCGACGCCGAAGCCGACGGTCTGGACCGTGATCTCCGGCGACGTGGGCGGTTCGTACGGGTCGTCGATGCCGGTCAGGCCGCTGATCTGGCCGGCCCGCTGCTTGGCGTACAGACCCTTCACGTCGCGGTCGCTGCAGACCTCGACCGGCGTCGCGACGTAGACCTCGACGAAGTCGGCGCCGCGCTCGCCATGCAGCGCGCGCACCTTGTCGCGCGACGCAGCATACGGAGAGATGACGCTCGCCAGCACGGTGACACCGTGGCTCGCGAGCAACGACGCGACGTAGCCGATGCGTGTGACGTTGACCTCGCGGTCGTCGCGGGAGAAGCCGAGTCCCTTGGAGAGAAACTCCCGCACCTCGTCGCCGTCGAGCAGCTCGACGTTGCGCCCTTCGGCCCGCAGTTGCTCGGCAACGGCGGTCGCGAGAGTCGTCTTTCCGGCGCTCGGGAGCCCGGTGAACCAGATCGTGGCACCGCTCATCCGGCGCACTCCCCGCGACCGAGGATGACCTCGAACGGCTTGGTGTCGCCCCAGTCGGTGAAGTCGTCGGGCGCTTCCTCACGCGTCAGCTTGGTGTCGAACTGCGCGCCGATGATCTCGCCCAGGGTTTCGGCACCGATACGGTCGACCCATTCGCCGAACCGCTCGCCGCCGAGGCGCTCGCTGGCGAACCGGCCGACGATCGTGACGACGGCCTCCGGCGTACGCTTCGCCGGCGCCTTGGTGACGTACTGCCCGAAGCGCGCGCCGCCTTCGGTGACCCGGCCGCCGAGCAGGATGCGGTAGCCCGGCGCCTCGTCGGAACCGACGCGGCGTACCTGACCGGACAGCCCGATGTCGGCCATCTGCTGCTGGCCGCAGGAGTTGGGGCAGCCCGACACGTTGATCGAGAGCGGCACGTCGCCGAGCCCGGCCGCGACCAGAGCGTCGATGGTGGCGCTGGCGACGCCCCTGCTCGCCGTCAGCGCCAGGTTGCAGGTCTCGGCGCCGGGGCAGGCGACGACGTTGGACGCCCGCTCGGCGCCGGTCGTGTTGAGACCGGCCTGTGCCAGCACGTCGTACAGGTAGGCCAGGTCGCCCTCGCGCAGGTCGCGGACGACGAGGTTTTGCCGGACCGTGGTGCGGTAGTGGATGCCGAGTTCGCGCGCGGCCTGCGCCAGGGTGCGGAACTGCTCGCTCGTCACGTCGCCCATGCGAACCGTGATGTAGGCGGAGAAGCGGCCCTGCTGGCGCTGCTCGATGACGTTGGTCTCGCGCCAGGCGGCGAAGCCGAACGGGTCGAGCGTGGCGTAGCCGGCGCGCTCGTCGGCCTCAGCCGGCGGCTGCGGCACACGCTTGGGCACGAAGAGCTCCGGGTCCTGCAGCCGGTAGTCGTTGGAGCAACGCAGCTTCTCGCGCTCGGCGAAGACCTTCTCGCGGAACGCCTCGATGCCGAGTTTGGCGACGAAGAACTTCATGCGGGTCTTGGCCCGCTTCTCGCGAGGCATCTCGCGCTCCCACACGCGCAGGATCGCCTCTGACGTGACGATCAGCTCGCGCGGGTCGGTCAGCGGCTCGAGCTCCTGCGCCTCGTGCGGGTCGGTGCCCAAGCCGCCGCCGACGAGCAGGCGGAAGCCCTTCTTGCCGCCGACCTCGGTGGCGAGGATGCCTATGTCGTGGATGCCGGTCAGCGCGCAATCGACGGCGCAGCCGGAAGCGGCGATCTTGAACTTGCGCGGGAGGTTCTGGGTCAGGGGGTTGCGCAGGAAGTGGCGGGCTACGGCCTCGGCCGCGGCGTTGACGTCGAGCACCTCGAGCGGGCAGACGCCGGCGAGGTGGCACGCGGTGACGTTGCGAACCGTGTCGCCGCACGCCTCGCGGGTGGTCACGCCCGCGACGTCGAGGCGTCGCAGTGCGGCCGGCACGTCCTTGATGTCGACGAAGTGGAACTGGACGTTCTGCCGGGTCGTGATGTGACCCCAGCCGCGGCTCCACTTTTCGGAGACATCGCCCATCGCTTCGAGAGCCGCAGCGGTGAGTACGCCGCCGGGCAGCTTCGTGCGGATCATGTGGATGTCGGTCAGGTGGCGCTGGCCGTAGATGCCATTCCAGAGGCGCACGCGGCGGAAGGATTCGGGGTCGAGGTCGCCGGAGAGGTAGCGCGCGATCTCGATCTCGAACCGGTCGATCTCGGCCGGGTCGCTGAACGCCGGCGCGTCGCGCAGGCTGGGGGCGACCTCGGAGTCGGCGAGCGGGCGGGCGGTGACCGGCAGCGGCGGCTGCGAGCCGCCGAAGGACGCGAACGTCCTGACGTCGGCCTGCTCGGCTATCGGCGTTGTGGTCATCTCACAGTGTCCTTCGGCGGAAGTGGCGCAGAAAAAAGCTCGGGCGCGCTATGGGCGTCCCGAGCGGGGTCGGTGCAGATGGCGGCGGTTGCCGCGAGCGCTACTTACCGGCCCATTCGGGACGGCAGACACATCGCGCTCATCACACGCTGCAGGTCGACATGCAGGCGAGAGGTGAGGAACGCGGCAGACATGTCGGTTATTACAGCACGTGGCCGTGCGGTTAGTCGAGCGTGACCCACGTCTCACGCCGCCCGCGCCGCTTGCTAGCTGCCCGTGAGCGCCTCAGCTTGCCAAGTTGATAAGGCGTGCGGCGTCCGTACCCCTATAGGGCAACGTCCGACACATGCCTGATCAACTTGCGGCCCGGCGTACGCCGCCAAACAACTGCCTGCGGACGATCTCCGCGGTCTGCGTGCTTCGGCGGCGGATAGCCCGCGCCGTAAAGCGCAGCACTGTGTAATCGGCGTCAACGAGGTCTGCCATGCGCTCGAGGTCTCGCTCCCAATCGTCGGGCGAGAGGTGCCACTCGCGGCCGTCGACCTCAACGATCAGGCGGGCGTCGGGCCAAAGGTTGTCCACCCGGTAGTTCCGCCCGCTGCCGCCGACGACGGGCGCGTCGTGTACAGGCGCGGGAAGGTCCGCCGCGCGCAGCACCTCGCGCAGCTCGATTTCGAGAACCGAACGAGCTCCCTCCGCCACCGCGGACAAGACCTCCGCGACCGACGCGAGGCCGGGAAGCGATGGTCTGCGGGACAGCTCACGCATCAGATGTGCCGGCGTCGTCTTGCCGCGTTGTACGACGTCAGCCGTCAAGGCGCGGACCTCTCTCGCCGACTCCAACCTCGACGTGAGGTCGACGACGGTGCGCTCGACCGAGGTGAGCGGTCGGCTGGCTCGTGTTCGGCGTACCGCAGGAGCGAGATCCGAGGAACGGTGCGCGACCAAACGCCCAGGGACGTCTGCGACCTGTCGATTCAGTGGCGTCGTAACGTGAACTTCCCTGCGTTGTTCGCAGCGAAAGCCCCAGACCGCAGCGGCGGTCCAGTGGCTGAGGACGGCGCCGCCGCCGGCGTAGAGCAAGCCCGCGTCCATCAGCACATCGCGTGGCGGCGGACCTGTTCTCGTCCAGTAGGTCTGAGGCAGGACCACGGAGAGCGAGACGCCGACCCGCCGCGCCACCCACTTGCGGGATAGGCCGCAAGAACGAGCCTGTTCGGCGGTGAACAGCCCGTTCTGTGCGCGGGCCAGCGCTCTCAGCGCGTCGAGATCGGTCATTTCGCAACGTTCGCAGCCGTCGGCTGCGAACGGAGTGGCGCGCGCAGATCTGTGGAAAGGGGGCAAGTTGATCAGGCGTGCGGCGCGCGTACCCCTATGGGGCAACGAGCGACACACGCCTGATCCAAAACGGGTAGAGCGGGTGCTTGGCTAGACGTGGAGGCCGCACTCAGTTTTGCCGGTGCCGGACCAGCGGCCGCTGCGGGGGTCTTCGCCCGGAGCGACCCGCCGGGTGCAGGGGGCGCACCCAATCGACGGGTAGCCGTCGTACGCCAGCGGGTTGACGAGCACGTTGTTGTCCTCGATGTACTGGTCGACCTCTGCCTGCGTCCACGCGGCCAGCGGATTGACCTTGATCATGGAGCGCTTGACGTCCCAGTCGATGACGCGCAGGTCTTCCCGGGTACTCGCCTCGTCGCGGCGCGCGCCTGAGGCCCAGGCGACGTACGGCGCAAGGCCCCGCGCGAGCGGCTCCACCTTGCGCATCGCGCAGCACAGGTCGGGGTCGCGCTCGTGCAGGCGGGCGCCGTACTCCTCGTCCTGCTCGGCGACGGTGCGGGTGGCCAGCAGGGTGATGACCTGCACGTCATAGACGGTGGCGACCGCGTCACGGGTGCCGATCGTCTCGGCGAAGTGGTAGCCGGTGTCGAGGAAGATGACGGGTACGCCGGATCGGATCCTTGCCGCCATGTCGATCAGCACCGCATCACCCATCGAGGAGGCGATGCACAGCTTCGGGTGGTAGCGCTCGAGCGCCCAGGTCAGCACCTCCTGGGGGGAGGCACCCTCGAGGTCGACGCCGGCGCGGAGCGCCTCGTCGCGTCGCTGGTCGACGTCGGTTGTCACGCTGTCACGGTCCCATCGGGTGCGGCGCCGGGCAACACCGCGCGGTGTGGCCAACGCGACGGTGGCCGTCGCTTGTTCCGCCGTGCCGAGGTCCAGGCCACGACCTGACCAGAAATTAGGCCAGTTGGGTGAAGGTGGCTCGGCTCGTTGCCGATAGAAACCGCGGAGGTTCGCATGCAAAACGACCGCTGCCCGAAATGCGCGGCGACCGTCCGCAAGGATGCCGACTGGTGCACACTCTGCTACGCCGACCTTCGGCCTGCCCCGACACCGCCACCCAGGACCGCTCCGGTGGCGCACGTCGCCGCGCCGGCCCCGGCCTACGCGCCCACTGGCAGCGACCTTCTCGATGCCGCGCACGAGCTGGTCGCCGCGAGCGTTGGTGGCGCTGACTCCGCACCTTCTCTGCCGGTGGACAGCGGCCGGCCCGCTGCGGCAGGCAAGCTTGTCGGCTGGCCGTGCACGGCTTGCGGCGAAATCAACGCGTTCGAGGTCGCGGCATGCGGTGTGTGCGGCGCCCCGTTCGGTGGGCTGTTGCGGAGCACGTCATCAGGGGTCGACCGCAAACGACTGAACACGATGGTGGCGGCCGCGGTAGCCGCCGTCCTGCTCGTATTCGCGGCCCTCACCTACATGACCACAAAGTCACCCGCTGGCGGCGGCGGCGATCCGGCGCCCGTGCAGGAGATCGTCCCCGGCGACGGGTCGGGAGAGCAGGAACCGGCTCCGGCGGAAGGCGTCGCCGCCGTCTAGCCCAGACCTGCTTAGGTGCTGGCGTTTGCTAGGTACTGTCAGCCGATGCGGGTGCATGTCGTTTCCGACGTACACGGTGCGGCCGATGCGCTCGCGCGGGCCGGTGACGGCGCCGACGTACTCATCTGCCTCGGCGACCTGATCCATTTCATCGACTACCGCGACTATTCGGGCATCATGGCCGACCTTTTCGGCGTACCGGCGGTGGCCGAGTTGGTGTCTCTGCGGACCGCAGGCCGGTACGACGACGCCCGCGACCTGTCCCAGCGGCTCTGGCGGGGAGTGGGCGACCGGCACGCCGTCATCGAGGACGCCGTGCGCGCGCAGTACGCGGTGCTGTTTGCCGCCTTCCCGTCGCCGACCTACCTCACCTACGGCAACGTCGACCTGCCGCGGCTCTTCCCCGAGTTCGCGCGTGAGGGCGTCATGGTGGTCGACGGCGAAACGGTGACGATCGGCGACAAGGTGTTCGGGTTCGCCGGCGGCGGCCTGCAGACACCCATGCACACGCCGACCGAGCTACCCGACGACGTCTACGCCGCCAAGATCGACGGGCTCGGCGCGGTCGACGTGGTCTGCACGCACATACCCCCGCAAGTGCCGGAGCTGACCTACGACGTGCTGGCCGGCCGGCAGGAGCGGGGGAGCGTGGCTCTGCTGCGAGCCATCGAGCGGACCCAGCCGGAGTACTCGCTGTTCGGCCACGTTCACCAGCCGCAGGCGGCCCGCTCGATGATCGGCCGTACCCAGTGCATCAATGTGGGGCATTTCCGGGCGACTGGTTCGCCGTACGTCCTGGATTGGTGAGCCTGCTCGGGACCCGGATAGGGTCCCGCCCATGGTCGATCAGGCGTCTTCAAGCATCGGGATCAACGCGACACCCGCGCAGATCATCGATGTGATCGCCGACTTCGCGAGCTACCCCGAGTGGGCCGGCTACATCAAGTCCGCCGAAGTCGTCTCGCAGGACGACAACGGCAGGCCCGAGGACGTCCACTTCATGCTCGACGCCGGCCTGGTCAAAGCCGACTACACGCTGCGCTACGAGTGGGACGTCGACGACGACGAAGCAAGCGTCAAGTGGGAGCTGCGGTCGGGCTCGTTGAAGCGCAACGACGGCAGCTACGACATCCACGCCACCGACAACGCCAGTGAGGTGGTCTACAACCTCGCGGTCGACCTCGGCGTACCGATGCTCGGCATGTTCAAGCGCAAGGCCGAGAAGGTCATCATGGACACGGCCTTGACCGAGTTGAAGCGCCGGGTCGAGTCGAGCATCTGATCCCCTCGGCGATCAGCCGAGCGGACCTAACGAAAGGCACCACAGTGCGAGTGCTGCTGTTCACCGGCAAGGGCGGTGTAGGCAAGACCACCGTGGCCGCGGCGACGGCGATCCGCGCCGCGTCCTCCGGTCGAAAGACGCTCGTGGTGTCGACCGATGCCGCGCACTCGCTCGGCGATGCGTACGGCGTCGCGCTGGGATCAGAGCCGACCGAGATCGTCGCCGGGCTCTTCGGCCAGCAGATCAACGCGCAGGAGCGCTTCGAGCGTTCGTGGCGCGACGTGCAGGACTACTTCGTGTCCGTGCTGGACTCCGCGGGTGTCGATCCCTTGCAGGCGGAGGAGCTGACGGTGCTGCCGGGCGCCGAGGAGGTGCTCGCACTGCTGGAGGTGCGCAACCAGATCAGTTCGGGCCGGTGGGAGGCGGTGATCGTCGACTGTGCGCCGACTGCCGAGACACTGCGACTGCTGGCGTTGCCGGGGGCCTTGAACTGGTACCTCGAGCGCATCCTGCCCATGCAGCGGCGAGTCGTGCGAACCCTGCGTCCGGTGCTGACGCGAGCGGCCGGCGTACCGATGCCGCGCGACCGGGTCTTCGATGCCGTGGTGCGGTTGCACTCGGAGTTGAGTGACGTGCACAAGGTCCTGACCGACGCGAGTACGACGAGTGTGCGGCTCGTGCTGACCCCCGAAGCTGTCGTCGTTGCCGAGGCGCGGCGTTCGCTCACCTCGCTCGCGCTGTACGGCTACACGGTTGACGGAGTTGTCGCCAACAAGGTCTTCCCCGACACCGCTGACAGCCCGTGGCTGTCGGGGTGGGTGAGCGCCCAGAGCGCGCAGCTCGACTCCGTCGGAGAGTCGTTCGCCGGCATGTGCCTGCGCCGGGTTCCCTACCGGCACCGAGAGCCGGTCGGCCACGCGGAATTGGCCGAGGTTGCCAGCGATCTGTACGCCGGCGTCGATCCGCTCGCGGTGGGCGAGGTTTCCACGTCGGTCGAGGTCGCCCGCACCGAGACCGGGTTCGTGCTCTCACTGGCGATGCCGCTCGCCGTACGCGAGGAAGTCGACCTGGCTCGGCGAGGCGACGACCTGGTCGTCACGGTTGACGCGCACCGGCGGGTGCTCACCTTGCCGAGCGCGCTGCGGCGCTGTGACGTGACCGGCGCGGCGCTGCGTGACGGGCGGCTGCACGTCGAATTCGAACCCGATCCCGCGCTGTGGATGTCGCGATGAGCGCAGCCGGTCCGCTGCCGGAGGAGCTGCTGCGCCTGCTGGCAGCGATCGACGAGTGGTTGAAGGCGCGCGGCGTCTCCACGTCGGAGCCTGCTGCCGCGGTGCGCGACGTGCTGGCCAGGACGGCGCGCCCCCAAGTCGCCGAGCACCTCGCTGACGCGGCGGCCTCGCTGGTCCTGGCGTTCCGGGCCCTGGTCGAGACACCAGTCCCTACTGCCGAGGACCCCGACCAGGCCGGCGTGGAAGACGAAGCGCCCGCTCCGCCCATCCAGCACATCGCTGTCAACTAAAGGAGTGCCTGTGGGGCTCGCGATCGGCGTCGACATCGGCGGCACGAAGATCGCTGCGGGTGTCGTCGACGACAACGGGAACGTGCTCGCCGAGGTACGCCGATCAACTCCGGGCGCCAGCGCCGACGAAACCGCTGATGTCGTCGCCGACGTCATCGCCGAGCTGCGGGCGAAGCACGACGTCACAGCGGTCGGCGTCGGCGCGGCGGGGTACATCATGGATCGCTCGACGGTGATGTTCTCGGCCAACCTCGAGGGCTGGGTGGGAGAGCCGCTGCGCGATCGCATCAGCGATCGAATCGGCCTGTCCGTCGTACTCGAAAACGACGCGAATGCAGCCGGCTGGGCGGAGGCGAAGTTCGGCGCCGGCCAGGGCGAGACCGACCTGACGCTGGTCACGGTCGGCACCGGGCTTGGCGGCGCCATCATCCTCGATGGTCATCTCTACCGCGGGCGCTGGGGGATGGCGCCCGAGCCCGGGCACATGATCGTGGTCCCTGACGGAGAGCCGTGCCCTTGCGGCAACTGCGGCTGCTGGGAGCGCTACTGCAGCGGCACTGCGCTGGTCCGCGAGGCGCGCAAACGAGCCGGGCGGTCGGCGTACGAGGCCCGGGATCTGCTCTTTCGGGCAGGCGGCTCGATCGAAGGGATCACCGGCCCGCTCGTCACCGAGGCGGCCAGGGAGGGAGACCCGCTCGCCCTGGAGTTGGTCAGTGAGCTGGGGCGCTGGCTCGGCTTCGGGCTGGCCAATTTGGGTGCGTTGCTCGACCCCGGGACGTTCGTGATCGGTGGCGGGTTGATCGCCGCGGGCGAGCTCATGCTTGCTCCCGCACGCGTGGAGTACGCCGCGACGTTGACGGGGCGCGGCCACCGGCCGCTCGCCGATATCCGCCCGGCGCAGCTCGGTAACAGTGCCGGTTTCATCGGGGCCGCCGACCTCGCCCGCCAGCCGGTGTGACGACCGCGGTCCGTTTCGGGCTCTGCCTGCCGCAGTTCACGGGCGACGCGCAGTTGACGATCCAGGCCGCTCGCGACGCCGAAACCGATGGGTACGACGCCGTCTCGCTCTTCGATCACCTGCGCCCGCTCGGCGGTCCGCCCGACCGCCCGATACTCGAGTGCCTGACGATGCTGGCCGCGGTGGCCGCCGCCACCGAGCGGGTCAGCGTGTTGCCGTTGGTGCTGCGCGCGACGCTGCGACCGCCGGCGACTGTCGCGTCGGCGTACCGCACGCTGGAGATGACCGCGCCCGGCCGGCTCGTCTGCGCGATCGGCGCCGGCGACCGGATGAACGAAGCGGAGGACCGCGCTGTCGGTCTGCCGACAACCACGCCCTCCGAACGTCGCGCCGCCGTCGCCGCCGTGATGGCCGCGGTGCGAGCCGAGGTGCCCGGCGTACCGATCTGGCTCGGTGGTCTCGGACCGACGATGCAGCGGATGGCAGGTGAGTCCGCCGACGGCTGGAACATCTGGGGGGCGGTGCCCGAGGCCGTGGCTGCCGGTGCCCAGAATGTGCGCGCGATCGCGGCGACAGTGGGTCGACCTGCCCCGACAGTTACGTGGGGAGGCCAGGTGTTGCTCGCGCCGACCAAAGCCGAGGCCGACCAGCGACTGGCCGCGTGGGGGCAGGGGCGCTCGGCGGTCGAGCTCAGCGGTGTTGTGCGCGGCGATGCCACTGGTGTCGCGCGCGGACTCGGGCAGCTGATCGAGGCAGGGGCGGAGGTCCTCGTCCTGTCATTCGTCGGGGCCGGGGCGGCCGACGCGCGACGTGCATTCGCCGCGGACGTGTTGCCGCGGCTGCGCGGCGGGGACGTCTGACACGATGCGTTCCGGGAGGTCGGTGTGCGCGTGGTCGCGGCTCTGGGCGGGAACGCGCTCAGCCCTGCGGGCGGCACCGGCTCGGTAGCCGAGATCCGCGCGGCGCTGTCGGTCACTTGCGAACACCTGGCGCGGGTTGTGGCGCGTGGCGACGAGTTGGTCGTGACGCATGGCAACGGGCCGCAGATCGGGCGGATCCTGCTGCAGCAAGAGGCGGCGTCGCCGCAGATCCCCCCGATGCCGATGGATGTCTGCGGCGCGGAGAGTCAGGGTCAGATCGGGTACCTGCTCGCGCAGGCTCTCGAGAACGCGTTGCGTCGCCGCGGGATTGACCGCCCGGTCCTGTGCCTGGTGACCCAAGTCGTCGTCGACGGCTACGACCCGGCGTTTCGTCGCCCGACCAAGCCGGTCGGTCCGGTGTACGACGAGGCGATCGCCCGCCGGATCGCTGTTGAAACCGGCTACGTGATGCGCCAGCTCTCGCCGGGCGTTTGGCGGCGGGTCGTGCCCTCCCCGGTGCCGGTGCGGTTCGTCGCCGAGCCGGCCCTGCTGCAGATCCTGACGAGCGGTCCAGTGTGCATCGCGGCTGGTGGCGGCGGCGTACCCGTCGTCGACGACGGCGCGCAGTTGCACGGTGTCGAAGCCGTCGTCGACAAGGACCTGACTGCAAGCCGGTTGGCGCGGCTCGTCGACGCGGACGTGCTGTTGATCCTGACCGAGGTGGCCGTCGTACAAACGGGATTCGGTACGCCGGCCGCGGCGCCGCTACCGACGCTCGACGCGGTCGCTGCGCGCGAGTTGCTTGCCGCCGGGGAGTTTCCCGCCGGGAGCATGGGACCCAAGATTCTGGCTGCCTGCGAGTTCGTCGAGTCGGGCGGCCGGCGGGCGGTCATCACCGATCTCGAGAGCGCGATCGACGCGCTCGACGGCGCGGCGGGCACCCAGGTCGTCGCGGCGTGACGATCCGGTTGATGACGTACAACGTGCTGTCGTTGCGCATGTCCGTGCCCGCGGTCGTTTCGGTCATCCGCGCGTGTGCACCGGATGTCGTGTGCCTGCAGGAGGCGCCGCGGTTCCTCTTCTGGCGGCGGCGGCTCGATCAGCTCGCTCTCGCGACGGGGTTGCGGGTTGTGTCGGGGCATCGCCGGGCGGGTGCGGTTGTTGTGCTCGTCCGCCCAGAGATTGCGGTACTGGCCTCTGGGGAGACCAAGCTGCCTTGGCGGTTCGGGAAGCACCGGCGCGGGGTCGCGACCGCCCTGCTCGACCTGGACGGCCAACGGCTCGCCGTCGCCTCGGTGCACATGAGCCTGTTCGCCGACGAGCGCGAGCGGCATGTGCCGCTGATTCGCGCCGCGGTGGAGAGGCTGGGCGGTGCTGTCGTGATCGCGGGTGACATCAACGAGACGCCGGACGGGGACGTGTGGCGTGAGCTGGCGACGCACTATCAGGACGCGTACACGGTCGCGCCGGTGGGGGAGGGCGACACCTTCAGCGCGACGCATCCGCGCCGCCGTATCGACGCGGTGTTTGCCGATCGGTCGCTGCGGGTGGTGAGCGCCGGCGTACCCGATGCACCCGAGATGGACAAGGCCAGCGACCACCGCCCAGTCCTCGCCGAGGTTGCCCTCGACTAGCCCGTCAGTGATCTTGTCTGGTCTCGGCTTGGTCGTCGTCCAGCCGCTTTACCGGCCGCATGAGGTGGATTACTCCGAGAGGCAGGAGCACGCAGCCGCCGGCAAGTGCCGCGAAACCCAGCCACCGGTTGCCCTGACGATCGAAGCCGAAAAGAGCGCTGAAGCCGCCGTAGATCAATCCGAACACGAGTACGAAGAAGATGGCGAGCGTCCGCAGGCGAAACAGGTCCCATGACAAAACGCGCGCGCGCGGCTTACGGCGCCAATTCGCGATGACACTGAGAAGCCAGGTCATCAGCGGTTGCGGAAGGCTGGGACTAGATGTCCCGCTAGCTGCTCGAGGAACAGGCCGATGTCGGTGACGATGCCGACGGCTTGTGCTGATCCGCGGTCGGCGAGTTTGGTAACCGTCGCGGGGTTGATGTCGACGCAAACCAACGGCACGGACGCCGGCAGGATGTTTCCGGTCGCGATGCTGTGCAGCATCGTCGCGCCCATGATGGCGAAGCCGACGCCAGGGAGGGCGGCCCGCATCGCGCGTTGACCGACGATCACGTCGGTGTGGACGTCAGGCAGCGGGCCGTCGTCGCGCACACTGCCGACGAGCACGAATTCGTGGTTGCCGCGGACCATCGAATGCATGACGCCGCTCGTCAGCACGCCGCTTTCGACCGCGGCCGCGATGGAGCCGGCGCGGCGGATCGTGTTGATCGCGCGGATGTGGTGTTCGTGGCCGTGCTCGACGCCTTTGCCGCGGGCCAGGTCGACGCCCAGGCTCGTGCCGTATAGCGACGCCTCGATGTCGTGCGTGGCAAGAGCGTTGCCCGCGAACAGCACGTCGACGTACCCGGCCTCGACCAGCGCGACCATCGCGGGACTGGCACCGGTGTGTACGACGGCGGGTCCGGCGACCCAGAGCACCTTGCGTCCGCTGGCCTTCACCTCGCGTAACTGATCGGCGATCTGCCGCACCAGCAGCGCCTGCGGCTTCTCCGAAGAGATCTCCGAGCTCATGAACTCGAAGCTGTCGCGGTCTGCGGTCCTGCGCGCGGGCAGCACCACCTGTACGCCGGACGCGCCGCACACGATGCGATCGCCGCGGCGCACGTCGGAGACGGGCACAGTTGTGATCGTGCCGTCGCGAACGACCAGCCCGCAGTCCATCTCGGGACGGTCAACGGCGACCCACTTGCCTCCGAGCCGGACCCGAGTCTCAAGGTTGGTCGTGGAGTAGAAGTCGTCCGGGAAGACGCCGTCGGCGTCGGCGGCTTTGACGACGGCCTCGCCGGGGTCGACCTGGTTGACGCCGTGCGTCTGCAGCCGCATCAGCAATCGCTGCAGCGCCTCGTCCTGTTCGGCTTTCACGCAGATCCGCGCGTACGACTCGTCGGTGTGTGTGCGACCCACGTCGAGCTGCTCGATGACGTAGTCGCCGCCGTACTCGAGGACGTCGTCGAGAATCCGGGCCAGGGTGCCCGTGTCCATCAGGTGGCCGGTGATCTCCACGGTCTCGTTAACCTGCACTGCTGCCTACCGCCATTCGTCAGATCACGGCGCCGTCGTCGGGGTCGTCGTCGCTGCGACCCTCGCGCATCTGCCAGATGATCACGCCGGTGCCCGCGACGGCGAGCAGAATGCCGGTGACCAGTTGCCCTTCGCTGCGACCGCCGGCCAACGGTACGACGACGAGCAGCAACAGCGCGGCGGCGAGCATCGCGATTCCCCACAGGCGCGGGCCGGTGAGCCGAGGCAGAGGCGGTGGCGGTGGCGGAACGAAATGGTCCTGCTCGTCGAAGGCGGCGTTGTTAGCCGCGACCCGGGTTTCCCAGTCGTCATCGGACCTACGCCGAAGTCGCGGCACCGGATCGAGGCTGGAACTGCGCTCCACAGTGTCTGGCTCGTCGGTGTTGAAGCCGGCGATGATGCTGGCGAAGGTCTCGTCCTCATCGGTCCAATCACGCGTGGCGGGCCTGAGTTCGGCGAGCATCCCCGGCAGCTCGGCGCCGACCAGCGCGCCGGCCTCCTCGCGCCGCGCCGCGTCGACGTACAGCACGTCCTCGGGCAGCGGATGCGGGCGGACATCGCGGTAGGGGCCGACGTCGCCAGCGCTCGGCTCGACCCGCGCCGCGATGCCGGCGTCCTCGAGTACGTCGAGCAGCGCGTCGGACACGCGCGCGTCGACCGTGCTCAACCGGGTGAACTCCGTCGAGGGCACCGCATTGGCCCGTGGTCCCGACGAGCCGCGCGGCTCGTCGCTATCAGTGCTCATTGCTCGATTGCAGCACAGGTCGCAGCCGTCATGCCCATCGGTCAATCAACTCGGCCACCGGAGGGGCGATCTGCCCGACGATCTTGAGACCGAGCCACCCCCCCAACATGAGGAGCGGCCGTGAACCGGCAGTAGCCGAACTGTCCTACTGATAGTAGGATTGAAGTATGAAGGTGAGCGTCAGCCTGCCCGAGGAGGATGTCGAGTTCCTCGACGAGTACGCCACGAGCCAAGGGATCGGCTCGCGTTCCGCCGCGGTCCACAAGGCCGTCCGACTGCTGCGTGCATCGGAGCTGGGGCCTGCGTACGAGGGCGCCTGGAACGATTGGACAACGGGTGACGACCGCGAGCTGTGGGACGCGGCAACCGGCGACGGATTGAGCTGACGTGCGGCGCGGCGAGATCCGCATGGTCGATCTCGACCCATCGCGTGGCACGGAAGCGAACAAGCGACGTCCGGCCGTGATCGTGAGCAACGACGGGGCCAACGCCACCGCCGCGCGACTCGGCCGCGGCGTCATCACGGTCGTGCCGGTGACGTCGAACACGTCGCGCGTGTATCCCTTCCAGATCCTGCTCGACGCCGCCACTACCGGTCTCGATCGCGACTGCAAGGCGCAAGGGGAGCAGGTTCGCTCGATCGCAGTCGAGAGGGTCGGCGACCTCCTCGGCACGCTCAGCGGGGAGCTGGTCACGGCGCTCGACGAGGCGCTTCGGCTCCACCTCGCCCTGTAAGCGATCCCCGCTACTGCCGGCAAAGGAGTAGCCGTCATGGTCGACGCGGACCTCCCAGCGCCGGCCGAACTCTTCACGTGATCTTGAAAGGGGTTCAGGCGTCGGCGAGGGCCGACGCTACGGCGGCGACGGAGCGGTCGACGTCCGCCTGGGTGGTGCGCCAGTTCGACACGGAGATGCGCATGAGGCGCTGGTCGTGCCACGTCGTCGCGCCCATCCAGCACTCACCGGATCGCTGCACCCGGTCGATGACGCGGTCGGTCCGGTCGTCGTCGCCAAAGCTGACCACTACTTGGTTGAGGACGACGTCATTGACGACCGTGACGTCGTCGAGGGCGGCGAGCTGCTCGGCGAAGCTGCGGGCGAGTGCGCAGCACCGCTCGACGAGATCGGCGACGCCGGTTCGGCCTAGCTGGCGGAGGGCGGCCCACGTCGTGAAGCCGCGGGCCCGGCGCGACGACTCGAGCACGTAGTCAGCGGGCGCCCGCAACCCGCCGCTGCCCTGCCCGGTCAGGTACACCGCGCTGTACGACAGCGCCGCGGCGTGCGCGTCGGGATGCGCGCAGAAGGCGTAACCGCTGTCGTAGGGGACGTTGAGCCACTTGTGGCCGTCGGTCGCCCATGAGTCCGCCGTCTCGATCCCTGTCGTGAGGTGGCTGGTGGCCGGATTGGCCGCGGCCCACAGCCCGAACGCGCCGTCAACGTGAACCCAGGCACCGTGGTCGTGCGCCGCTGCTGTCGCGGTGGCCAGGTCGTCGACGGCGCCGGTGTTCACGTTGCCTGCCTGGAGGCAGACGATCGTCGGTCCAGCCGCGCGGCTGGCAAGGACGCGCGTGAGATCGGCGACGTCGATCGCCCCCTGCCCGTCGGTGGCCACCGGTTCGAGTGCGCCCGCGCCGAGTCCGAGCAGACGCAGCGTCCGGTCGATCGTTCCGTGCCGCTCGCCGTTCGCCACCACCCGCACCGGTGGCCCGCCCAGCAGTCCTTGTTGCTCGACGTCCCACCCCGCTTTGGCCAGCACGTGGTGACGGGCGGCAGCGAGCGAGACGGTATTGGCGCCCTGCGCGCCGGTCACGAACCCGAACGAAGCGCCGGCGGGCAGCCCGAGCAGCTCCTTGAGCCAGGCCCCGGCGACGTCCTCGACGACCGCGGCCGCGGGTGAGCTGACCGCGTTGAAGGCGATCTGGTCCCACCCGGTGGTCAGGACGTCGGCAGCACTCGCGGCATCGAGGGCGCCGCCGATGACGAAACCGAAGAAGCGGGGCCCGGTCGTGGCGACAAGGGCGGGTTCGACCGCGTCGGCCAATTCGTCGACCACCGCGGTCGCCGGCGTCGGCCCGTCGGGCAGCGAGCCGAGCGCACGGCGTACCGCGTCGATGTCGACGTTGCTCGGGAAGACAGGCCGCGTGGCCGCGTCTTCGCGATGGTCAGCGGCCCGCGCTGCCGCGTGGATGAGCAGGTCGCGAAGAGTGGCCACCCTCGCCTCCCGATCGATCAGGCCTCGATGCCGGCGTGCTTGCGGACGAACTCGACGCTGCCTTCGAAGATCGTCGGCGCGTCGTAGTCGAGCGTCGCGACGTGATAACTGTCGGGCAGCACGACCTCTTGTACGTCGTCGCTGCCGATCCGCGACCGGATCTCGACGGCGTTCGATGGCTCGACCACGTGGTCGACCGCGCTGCGGAACATCAGCACTGGCATGGTCACCTTGCCGAGGTCGGCTTTCGTGAGCCGCCACAGCTTCACGAGCGAGGACAGCGCCCGCAACGGCGTCTTCGGATAGGCCACCTCGTCAGCGCCCGGCTTCGCGATGTCGTTGGCGATCGCTTTCAACGCGGGCACAGCCAGCTTGACCAAAGGCAGCGCCGGCAGCGCCTTGTTCTCGTTGTGAATTGATGCGTCGACGAGGACGATGCCGCGGACTTCGGCGCCCCTCTGCTCGGCGAGCCGCAACGTCAGGGTGCCGCCCATCGACAACCCCATGACGAAGACCGCGTCGCAGCGGCGCAGCAGCTCGTCGAGCGCGGCCTCCGCTTCGCCGTACCAGTCCTGCCACGTCGTGACGTTCATGTCCTGCCAGCGAGTGCCGTGGCCGGGGAGCCGCGGGATCCGCACGGTGAAGCCTTCAGCCGCCAGGTGCTCGCCCCACGGGCGCATGCTTGCCGGCGATCCGGTGAAGCCGTGGACGAGCAGGACGCCCACCCTGTCGCCGTCGGCACTGAACGGCTCGGCTCCGCTAACTACCGGCACTGCTGGCCTCCGGGGAGTCGCGACGGATGCGGCGGTACGCCGGCGCCATCGTCGCACGCGCGACTGCCGGGTGGCGCTGATGGACTGTGATGACCTGGCTCCATAGGGTCAGACGCGACGGATCAACGGCTGAGCGCGATTGCTAAGGAGTCAGGGTGCTGTACTGGCTCGTTAAGGCCGTGCTCACCCCGTTCCTCCGCTTGGTGTTCCGGCCGTACGTCGAGGGCCTCGAGTACGTGCCCGACGAGGGCCCAGCGATCTTCGCTTCCAACCACCTGTCGTTCTCCGACTCGATCTTCCTGCCGCTCGTCGTACCGCGGCGCATCACGTTTCTCGCCAAGAGTGACTACTTCACCAACAAGTCGTTGCGCGGCCGGCTGCAGTCGAAGTTCCTGAAGGCTGCGGGCCAGGTGCCGGTCGACCGGTCCGGTGGGCGCGCGTCGCAGGCCGCGCTGGCGACGGCGAAGCAGGTGCTGTCGGAGGGGTTGTTGCTCGGCCTCTACCCGGAGGGCACCCGCTCGCCCGACGGCCGGCTCTACCGCGGCAAGACCGGAGTCGCGCGGATGGCGCTGGAGTCCGGCGTACCGGTCATCCCGGTGGCGATGATCGGCACCGCCGCGATCCAGCCGATCGGCAAGGTGATCCCGAAGATCAAGCGGGTCGGCATCAAGATCGGCAAGCCGCTCGACTTCTCGCGCTATGAGGGCATGGAGGGCGACCGGTTCGTCCTGCGCTCCATCACCGACGAGATCATGTACGAGCTGATGCAACTCTCCGGCCAGGAGTACGTGGACAAGTACGCATCGAGCGCGAAGCGCGAAATTGAGGATGCCCGCGTGGCCGCTAAGAGCGGCGCGCCGGCAGCGGGCGAACCGACGCGCCGAGCCGGGTGAGCGAATCCGGGGCCATCGCCAAGCGGGAGGGCGGCCTGTGGAATTCAGCTGGCCGGCTCTGTTAGCCGGTGCGTTCTAGGACCTCGACGGTGACGTCCTTTACGCCGCTGAAGCCGAGCATTCGGGCGCCGGCCTCTGACATGTCGATGACGCGTCCCTTCGCGTAAGGACCGCGGTCGTTGATGAGCACGTTGACCGCGCGCCCGTCGGCAGTCGTGACCCGCGCAACCGTGCCCAGAGGCACGGCGAGCATCGCGGCCGTGAAGCGCTGGGCGTCGTACGGCGCACCTGTCGCGGTCGGGTTGCCGTAGAAACCTGGCCCGTACCACGACGCCTCACCGACGATCTTGCGCCCGGTCGCGCGGTAGCCCGGCGGGAAGCCGGCACCGGCCGCTTCGAGGGCAGCGATGATCGGCGCCTCTGCGGCCGCGGCCTTTTGCCCGCGCGCGGTCACTACCGGTACGACGGCGTCCCTCACCTGACCGGCTTGACTGTCGAGCGTCGCCTTGCGCGCAGCGATGGCGGCGAGCTTGCCCTGGTCGCCGGCGTACTGCTTTTGCGCCTGCATGAGTAGCACTCGCGCCGACTGCTGCAGTTCTCGGACTCGGTGCGTCCGTTCGTTGATCGCGTCCTGCTCGTCCTCGAGCTTCTTGCGCAGCCGCTCGAGTCTCGCCGCGTCGTCCTCGACCTGGCCGATGAGCTGTTCGTCGGTTTGTACGCCGGCGCTCGCCGCGCTCGACAGCATGCTGTTGGCGTCCCCGCCGACGCCCATCAGCATCTGCGTCACGGGGTCGGGCTTGCCGGTCATGTAGATCTCGCGGATGCGTTGACGCAGCGCATGACGCCCAATGTCGGCGCTCTCGGCAGCGGCTTCGACGTCGATGCGCATCGCGGCGAGTTTGCTCGCGATGAGCAGCAGCGCGTCAGCCGCTTTCGACGCCTCTTGGGCCGCCTTTTCGAGCTCGGCGTCGAGTCGCGACAGGTCAGCCTTGGTGATACTCGCGCGGGACTTCGCCGGGTCGCGCGGGGCCGCCTGCGCCACGGTGGAAGCGAGTGTCGCCGGCAGTGCGAACAGCACGGCGACGGTCGCGGTCGCCGCAGTGAGCCTGCGGCGGACCGGCGGAAGGGCGAAGCTCACCTGGTTGTCCTCGGCGTGAGGCGAGGCACCCTTGACCGGCTTCGTGCGCCCACACGCTATTGTGGAACCGGTTCCCGGCGGCTTCTGGAGGGTTTTGTCCATGCGTATCGGAGTGCTCACAGGCGGCGGCGACTGCCCCGGCCTCAACGCGGTCATCAGGTCCGTCGTCCGCAAGGGCATCGATCAGTACGGCCACGAGATCGTTGGCTTCACGGACGGATGGCGCGGGCTCATCGAAGGCACGACCAAGCCGCTGACCGTGGCGTCGGTGCGGGGGATTCTTCCGCGCGGCGGCACGATCCTCGGCTCGTCGCGCACCAACCCGTTCAAGGTCGACAACGGTGTGGAACGCATCCAGGAAAACCTCGTCGACCTCGGCATCGACTCACTGATCGCCATCGGCGGCGAGGACACCCTCGGCGTCGCCAGCAAGCTGCACGCCGAGGGAGTCCGGGTCGTCGGCGTACCGAAGACCATCGACAACGACCTCAACGCCACCGACTACACGTTCGGCTTCGACACCGCGGTCAACATCGCGATGGAGGCCATCGACCGGCTGCACACGACCGCCGAGTCACACCATCGCGCGCTGATCGTCGAGGTCATGGGCCGGCACGCCGGCTGGATCGCGCTGCACGCGGGCATCGCCGGCGGCGCCAACGTGATCCTGATCCCCGAGCAGCCGTTCGACCTTGAGCAGGTCTGCGCCTACATCGAGCACCGCTTCAAGACCAACTACGCGCCGATCATCGTCGCCGCGGAGGGCGCCTTGCCCAAGGAAGGCACGATAGCGGTCAAGGAAGGTGAACTCGACGCGTTCGGGCATGTGCGGCTGCAGGGCATCGGCCAGCTGCTGGAGCAGGAGATCGAGGCGCGCACCGGCAAGGAAGCCCGGCACACCGTCCTCGGGCATATCCAGCGGGGCGGTACGCCGACCGCGTTCGACCGGGTGCTCGCGACGCGTTTCGGGCTCAGCGCGATCGACGCCGTACAGAACGGCGCGTGGGGCCAGATGACCGCGCTGCGCGGCACCGACATCGTGCTCGTGCCGCTCGAGGAAGCCGTCGGCACCCTCAAGACCGTGCCGCTCGAGCGCTACCGGGAGACCGAAGTCTTCTTCGGTTAGGCCTCGTCAGCCCGTCTGCCACCCACGTTGTGATGAGGCGTGCGACAAGTGTCCCCCAACGGAGTTGGACGCTTCGCCGCACGCCTGATCGTTTCGGCCTTTCGTCGTCAGCCTCCGGTGCCGATACACGATCAACGCGACTTGGAGGGTGCGGCGATGGGGGCACGGCAGCGGGCGTTGAGCTACCTCACGCATCCGCTCGTCGTCGTGTCGATCGTCCTGCTGGTGGTCAACGACTTCGTGTTGAAGGGCTCCGCTCCGGGTTGGCTGACCGGAAAGCTGAGCGACTTCGCGGGTCTGGTCTTCTTCCCCGGGCTGCTTGCGCTGTGTGTCGGCCTCGTAGCACCGCGATCGAACGCCCTGTACGTCGGAGTCGGCGCCTGGTTGTCGACCGCTCTGCTCTTTTCTGCAGTGAAGACCGTGCCCGCAGCGAACGAAGCATTCATCGACGCGATCGGCCTCGTCCGAGGGCCGGTGCAGGTCGTCCGCGATCCCACCGACGCACTCGCGATCGTCGTATTGCCGCTCGGCTGGTGGCTGTGGTCGCAGATCAAGCCGCTACCGAGGCGCACGTCGATCCGGTCGGCGTCCGCGTGGGTAGCGGCTACCTGCGCCGTCCTCGCCACCGGCGCCACGTCACCGGCCGAACGGACAGCGGTCGAGGGGTTCTTTGTGGACGGCCCACGCGTTTACGCCGTGGGCAGAGGTGACGCAGAAGTCAGCGTCGACGACGGGCTGACGTGGTCGCCTCTTGGCGCTGCCACCCCGGAGACGCGGCGGTTACCGCAGGATGACTACGGCAACTACAGCAGGCCCGCGCAGACTGCCAGGCTCTGTCACGCCAGACGGCCCGAGATCTGTTATCGGATAGTCGACGCCGCAGCGGTCGAGCAATCACGGGATGCCGGCGCGACCTGGGCGAGGGGCTGGACCGAACCCGCGTCTGAGACTAAGCGCCGGGAAACGGTTGGCGCCGGCAAGCTGGGAGGCGCGGCGTCGCTGGCGTTCTTGAACACGCCGGAACCGATCCTGCTCGTCGCGATGGGCAACGAAGGGGTCCTGCGGCACGAGTTGGACGGCGAGTGGAAGCGCGTGAGGGCCCTTCGGGCCGGTCCCGGATATGTCGAACAAGGCCCGTCTCCGTTCGACTACCGTCCCCTGGTCCGCACCGCCAAGGTGGTGGGGATCGTCGCTCTTGTCGCCCTTGTTCTTGGATTGGTCGCTCTGCGGGTGGCACGACGGGAGCCGGTTCGCTTCAACGAGGGCTGGAGACCCAGCGCCCGGCCCCCGGAACCGGACTCAGATCCGCCCAACCCCTAAGCGTGACCTGCTCGCGCGTCGAGGAAGCCGTCGGCACCCTCAAGACCGTGCCGCTCGAGCGCTACAAGGAGACCGAAGAAGTTAGCCCCAGATGGCCGACAACTTCGCCCAAACAGGAGAACTTCCCTCACAGGTCGAAGCGGGTGTTCAGGGCGCATGCCCAGACGCCGTTACCCTTGTCGCATGACGTCCGACTTGGACCTTTGGCGTTCCCTGCCCGCGGCGCAGCAGCCTGATTGGCCGGACGCCGACGCGTTGCAGGCCGTTGCTGCCCAGATTTCCACTGTGCCGCCGCTCGTTTTCTCCGGCGAGTGCCGCACCTTGCTAGGCCGGCTCGGTGACGTGAGCCGAGGCGATGCCTTCCTGTTGCAGGGCGGCGACTGCGCGGAGACGTTCGCGGCGTTCGACGCCAACCAGATCCGCGACAAGTTCAAGACGCTGCTGCAGATGTCGATCGTGCTGACCTACGCCGCCGCCGTACCGGTCGTGAAGGTCGGGCGGATCGCGGGGCAGTTCGCCAAGCCGCGCAGCTCGGGCACCGAGACGGTCAACGGTGAGTCGCTGCCGTCGTACCGCGGCGATGCCGTCAATGACCTCGAGCGCACCATCGACGCGCGTACGCCGGACCCGCGGCGGATGCTGCAGGCCTACCACCAAGCCGCGTCGACGCTGAACCTGCTGAGGGCTTATGCCACAGGCGGTTTCGCCGACCTGCACCGCGTGCACGCGTGGAACAAGGACTTCGTGAAGCGCAGCTCGGCGGGGCAGCGCTACGAGCGCCTCGCCGACGAGATCGATCGCGCGCTGAGCTTTATGAACGCCTGCGGCATCAACATCAACAACACGCCGGCGACGCACGAGGTCGAGCTCTTCGTCAGCCATGAGGCGCTGTTGCTCGAGTACGAGAGGGCGCTGATCCGCCGCGACGACACCACCGGGGATGTCGTCGGTACGAGCGGACACATGCTGTGGGTGGGGGAGCGCACCCGCGATCTCGATGGCGCGCACGTCGAGCTGCTCTCGCGTATCGCCAACCCGATCGGCGTCAAACTCGGGCCGACCGCCACAGGCAAGGACGCCGTCGCGCTCGCCGAGCGGCTCAATCCCGACGCGGTGCCGGGGAAGCTGACGTTCATCACCCGCCTCGGGGCCGACAAGGTGCGCGACCTGCTGACACCCATCGTCGCGACAGTAGTCGACAGCTGGCACCCCGTCGTGTGGACATGCGATCCCATGCACGGCAACACGTTCGAGAGCTCCAACGGCTACAAGACCCGCAGCTTCGATCGCGTCCTCGACGAGGTTAAGGGCTTCTTCGAGGTGCACCGAGCGCTCGGCACCTGGCCGGGCGGCGTACACATCGAGTTCACCGGGGACGACGTGACCGAGTGCGTCGGCGGCGCCGAGCAGATCAGCGAAGCCGACCTGGCCGGCCGATACGAAACCGCGTGCGACCCGCGGCTCAACACAAGCCAGAGCCTCGAGCTGGCGTTCCTCGTCGCGGAGATGCTCCAGCAGCGCTAGCGGGCCGCGGTTGCGGGTGTGCGGCCGAGCAGGGCGGGCAGCGTCCGCACTGCCGCGGCCAGCTCGACGAGGTCGGTTTCGACCAGCGCTTGCGGGCCGTCACACAACGCCGTTTCAGGATTCGGGTGTACGTCGACCATCACCGCGTCGGCGCCGATCGCCATCGCGGCCCGGGCCAGCGGCACCACAAGGTCCTTGCGACCGGCCGAGTGCGAAGGGTCGACGACGATCGGCAGGTGGCTCATCGAACGAATCATCGGCACCGCAGAAATGTCGAGCGTGTTGCGGGTCGAGCTGTCGAACGAGCGGATGCCGCGCTCGCACAGCACGATCTGGAGATTGCCGCGCTGCGCGATGTACTCCGCGGCCATCAGCCATTCCTCGAGCGTCGCCTGCAGCCCGCGCTTGAGCATCACCGGCTTGTTCGTCGAGCCGACCGCCTGCAGCAGCGAGAAGTTCTGCATGTTGCGCGTGCCCACCTGCAGCATGTCGGCGTACGACGCAACCAGCTCGACGTCACGGGCGTCGACCACCTCGGTGACGACCGGCATGCCGGTCTGCTCGCGGACGTCGGCGAGGATCTGCAAGCCCGCCTCACCCAACCCCTGGAACGCGTACGGCGACGTGCGCGGCTTGTAGGCGCCGCCGCGCAGCAGCGTCGCGCCCGCGCGCTGTGCCATTAGCGCGGCGTCCAGCGTCTGTTGCGCGTCCTCGACGGCGCACGGGCCGGCGATGAGGGTGAACGTCTCGGGTCCGATCGGTACGCCGCCGACGAGCACAGTGGACGTCTCAGGGTGGTGCTCGCGAGAGACGAGCTTGTACGGCTTGCTGATGCGAATGACCTCGTGCACGCCGGGCAGGCTCGCCAGGTTCAGCGATTGGAACTGCTCGACGTCGCCGACGAGCCCGACGATCGTCCGAGAGACGCCGCGGCTGACGAACGCCGAACCGCCGGCGGTCTCGACGAGGGAGACGACGGCCTCGATCTCGGCCGGACCGGCCTCAGGACCCATGACGACGACCATCTGAACGATCCTTTCAACTGACATCTGCGGGCATGAAAAAACCCCGGGCAGCTGCCCGGGGTCCGTTGCGGTGAGGGTGGCTACACGCGAGCGTGCGCACCGGCACCGGGTCGACCCGGGCTGGGCGCATACCAAAACTCGTAGCTCATGTGCACCGCGACACTGTAGCGCGCGGGCAGCGGCCTTCCGCAACCGACTTGCCACAAACCCCCGTGATCC
>JBKJZO010000203.1:0-27412 GCA_046715235.1 Mycobacteriales bacterium | reverse complement strand
AGTACGCGCAGCGCGTAGCCGACCCGCAGCGCCGCGCCAACCGCTCCCTCGGCACCCGGTGCTCGGGATCGCGCGCCAAGGCCGGCGACCGCGAGTACCGACGCCAGGGGGATGATCGCCTCCCGCGCCGGCCCCACGCTCATCAGCAGCCAGTCCGCTCCGACAGTGCGCAGCTCACCGGTGATCACGCTGCCCGGCACCTGGATCGTGATGTTGGCGCCTTCGGCTCCGGCCAGCCGATCGACCAGGCTCAGCGTCCCGACCTCGCGTCGCTGCCGGTCTCGAAGCTCGAGATCGAGGTCCTGACGGGCGACCTCCTCGAACTCCGCCTCGAGGTCAGCGAACAGAGCTTCCCAGCGCATCGCGCCCCCTCGGGTTCGGCCGGCGTGGAGGTTATCGCGTCCGCTGCCCACGCATCCGACATTGACAGCAATTATTCGAACGTGTACACATGCAACCACAAGCAAACGAACGTTAGCGAGGGAACATGCGTAGCCGGGTGATCCACTTCGCCGCCTCCTCCGCGGCTCTCGCTTCTGCGTGCGGGCTGCTCGCGTGGGCGGCGCCGAACGCCATCGCGCTGCTGAGCGCGCGACCCAGCGCCACCGCTGTGGCAGGCCGCTCGGCCGACGAACTCGTCGCGACGGTGGCCGGGGTCCAGGCGTGGCTGCTGCTCGCCTGGCTCGCCACCTCGACCGCGCTCACAATCCTGGGACGCCTACCCGGCGCCATCGGGCGCCGTGCCGCGCGGCTAGCCAGACGGATCACTCCCACGCTGGTACGGCGCGCGCTCGAGGGAGCGCTCGGAGTCGCCATCGCAAGCACCTCCCTCGCCCCCGCGGCCGCACTCGCCGCGCCGCGAACACGGCCGGCGCCGGTGGAGGCACCCAGTCCCTACGACCGGCCGGCTGTCACGGCCCCGCGCCCGAAGCCCACCCCAGTGCCCCTCAAGGCTGTCGCCCCGACCAGCTCGCCCGCCGTCGAGTCCGGCGTCGTCGTACGCCGTGGGGACACGTTGTGGTCCATCGCTTCGGCCGCGCTCGGCGAGGACGCCGACGACGCGGCGGTCGACGTCGAGTGGCGGCGTTGGTACGCCGCCAACCGCGAGGCGATCGGCGCCGACCCCGACCTCATCGTGCCGGGCCTGCGCCTCCAGCCGCCCAAGCCGGCACCCCGTTCGTGACCATGCGCACCGCCAAGCCCCGGCCCTCATCGCCACGGAGAACCGCCATGCCCGCATCGACGCCCACGCCACCCGCGACACTGACCCGCCTGCACGTGACCGCTCGCCCCGTGATCGACGTCAACCCGCCGTACGACGACCGGGACGCGGCAGCGGACGACGGCCTGACGGACGGCGCGCTGGCGCTGGCCCTGCCGCCTGTACCGCTACCCCAGCCGAGCCCCACCCTCGTGACGCGACCAGCGCTCGAACTCGTCGCGCCGCCGGCGCGCACCGCGCCGATGTCGGACCTACAGGTCGCCGAGCTCTTCGACGTCGTACGGACACCACGAACGCAGCTGCCCGCCCCCGGTCCGCGCGCCGCTGTCCTCGTCCGCGCGATCCTTGAATCGCTCAGTGGCCGGCGATCGCTAACTCAGCTGGTCCGCTGGGTGTCAACCGAGGTCTACGACGAGCTCGAGGTCAACGTCGCACCCGCCACAACCCGGACCTGCGCGACCGTCACGCGGCGACTCATCGTCACCGAACCCGCCGACGGAGTCGCCGAGGTCGCCGCGGTGATCCAGCGGGGTCCACGCGCAACAGCACTGGCTCTGCGGCTCGAAGGGCTGGACGGCCGGTGGGTGGTCACCGCCCTGCAGCTGGGCTAGGAGTCAGGCGTTGCGCATAGCCGGGTCGCCGTGGCACTTCTTGTACTTCTTGCCCGACCCGCAGGGACACGGCGCGTTGCGCGAGATGTGGGTGCCGACGGCCTGGCCCGGCCTGGGTCCCTCGCCGACCGCGGCAGCCGATGACGGACCACTCGACCGCACGACCCCACCACTACCCGCGCCGGTGCTGGTGTCACCGTCGATGGTCGGCGCGCTGTACTGCAGCCGGTCAGGTCGGCGCGGTGCGGCGAGACCCTTCGGAAGGACGCCCTGCTGCCGCGGCGCCGGCACGGGGGCGGCGGCTTCGGCCTCGTCCTCGGCCCGCTGGAAGAGCGCGGCGGCTTCGGCGCTCTCGTCGACTTCGGCTACGTCAGCGGCGGGCTCCTCGATGTTGACCTGCACGTTGAAGAGGAAGCCGACCGACTCTTCCTTGATGCCGTCCATCATCGAGACGAACAGGTCGTAGCCCTCTTTCTGGTACTCGATCAGTGGGTCGCGCTGGCCGACCGCGCGTAGCCCAATGCCCTCCTGCAGGTAGTCCATCTCGTAGAGGTGCTCCCGCCACTTGCGGTCGAGCACAGTCAGGATCACGCGGCGTTCGAGCTCGCGCATGACTTCCGGTCCGAACTCCTCTTCGCGCTTCGCGTACGCCGACGCCGCGTCTTCGAGCAGCTGCGACTTGAGGAATTCAGGCGAGAGGTGACCACCCGACGCGTCCTCGAGGTCCTCGATGCTGACGCCGACCGGGTAGAGCGTCCTGAGCGCCGTCCAGAGCTGGTCGAGATCCCACTCATCCTCGGCAACGTCGGCGCTGGTCGCGCCCTCGACGTACGCCGACACGACGTCCTCGATCATGTTCTGGACCTGCTCGTGCAGATCGGCACCCTCGAGCACGCGCCGGCGCTCGTCGTAGATGACCTGGCGCTGCTTGTTGAGCACCTCGTCGTACTTGAGGACGTTCTTGCGAATCTCGAAGTTCTGCTGCTCGATCTGCGTCTGGGCGCTGCGGATGGCCCGAGTCACGATCTTGGACTCGATCGGGACATCCTCTGGGATGTTGAGCCGGTCCATGATCGACTCGACCGCCGCTGCGTTGAACAGCCGCATCAGGTCGTCGCCGAGCGAGAGGTAGAAGCGCGACTCCCCCGGGTCGCCCTGCCGGCCGGACCGGCCGCGCAGCTGGTTGTCGATACGGCGTGACTCGTGCCGCTCGGTGCCGAGGACATAGAGCCCGCCGGCCGCGCGTACATCCTCATGCTCGAGCCGCACGGCTTCCGTGGCCCGCTCGAGTGCTTCGGGCCAGGCGGCTTCGTACTCCTCCGGGTCGTCGACCGGCGAAAGTCCCTTCTCACGAAGCTGCGCCGCGGCGCTGAACTCCGGGTTGCCGCCGAGCATGATGTCGGTGCCTCGACCGGCCATGTTGGTCGCGACAGTGACGCCGCCCTTGTGGCCCGCCTGCGCGATGATCGACGCTTCCTTCTCGTGGAACTTCGCGTTGAGGACCTCGTGCGGGACGCCGCGCTTGAGCAGCATCGCCGACAGTCGCTCGCTCTTTTCGACGCTGACCGTGCCGACGAGGACCGGCTGGCCCTTCTCGTGGCGCTGCGCTATGTCGTCAACGACCGCGCGGAACTTCGCGTCCTCGGTCTTGTAGACGACGTCGGCTTCGTCCTTGCGGATCATGTCGCGGTTGGTCGGGATCTGGACGACGCCGAGTTTGTAGATCTTGTCGAACTCGCTGGCCTCCGTCATCGCCGTACCCGTCATGCCGCCGAGCTTGTGGTAGAGGCGGAAGAAGTTCTGCAGCGTGATGGTGGCGAGTGTCTGGTTCTCGTCCTTGATGTCGACGCCTTCTTTGGCCTCGATAGCCTGGTGCATGCCCTCGGAGTAGCGGCGGCCGTGCAGCACGCGACCGGTGAACTCGTCGACGATGAGCACCTCGCCGCCGGTGACGATGTAGTCGACGTCGCGCTTGTATAGCTCCTTGGCCTTCATCGCGTTCTGCAGGTAGCCGACCAGCGGCGTGTTGACGCTCTCGTAGAGGTTGTCGATGCCGAGGTGGTCCTCGACCTTGGCGACGCCGCTCTCGCTGATCGCGACGGTGCGCTTGCCCTCGTTGACCTCGTAATCGACCTCGGAAGTGAGTTTCTTCACCAGGCGCGCGAACTCCATGTACCACTTGGTGGCCGACTCGGCCGGGCCCGAGATGATCAGCGGCGTGCGCGCCTCGTCGATGAGGATCGAGTCGACCTCGTCGATGATCGCGAAGTTGTGTCCGCGCTGGACCAACTCGTCTGAGCCCCAGGCCATGTTGTCGCGCAGGTAGTCGAAGCCGAACTCGTTGTTGGTGCCGTAGGTGATGTCGCAGTCGTACGCCGCACGCCGGTCTGGCGGCGGCATCTCCGACTGGATCAGGCCCACCGACAGGCCGAGGAACCGGTGCACCCGGCCCATCCATTCGGCGTCGCGCCGGGCCAGGTAGTCGTTGACGGTGATGACGTGCACACCCTTGCCCTCAAGCGCGTTGAGGTACGCGGGGAGTGTGCCGACGAGGGTCTTGCCCTCACCCGTGCGCATTTCGGCGATATTGCCCAGGTGCAGAGCCGCGCCGCCCATCAGCTGCACGTCGAAATGGCGCTGACCGAGGGTGCGCTTGGCCGCCTCACGAACCGACGCAAAGGCCTCAGCTAGCAAGTCGTCGAGTGTCTCGCCGTCGGCCACGCGCTTGCGGTAGACGTCGGTGAGCTCGCGCAACTCGGCGTCAGACATCGCGACGTAGTCGTCCTCGATCGCGTTGACCTGATCCTTGAGATTGCGCAGCTTGCGCAGGATCTTGCCCTCACCCGCGCGGAGAAGCTTCTCTAGCACGTCGCTGGACTCCTCGTCGGCCCGTCGGCAGGCAAGAGCCGTGCCGCCACGGCGGGAAGCCGCCGTCTGGCCATCGTAGGCGTTTTCGGCGGGTCAGCCCGCGAGCGGAAACCCCGACTGGGCCGATCGCATCGAGCCGTTGGTGAGCCAGGTCGCGATTCGCTCCCCTGGCATGGGACGACCGATCCAGTAGCCCTGGACCATTTCGCAGCCGAGCTCGGCGACCCGCAACAAGCCCGCTGGGGATTCCACGCCTTCTGCCACGACGCGCATTCCGAGATCGTGGGCCAGCGCGATGGTCGCCCGGACGACCGTTGAGTCGGCGGCCGCACGACGGCGATGGAACTGCATGTTGATCTCCCCCACGAGTCGACAGACGACTCCCCATGCAGAGATGCCGTGGCGGACGCCCTCAGCGGGGCGCATGCCGAATGAACGGCCCCGCCGGTAGCTGACCGTCGATGGTCAGGTGATCTCGAGGAGCTTTTCGCGCACCGCGTAGACGACCGCTTCCATCCGCGAGTGCAGCTGCAGCTTCTCGAGGATGTTGCGGATGTGGTTCTTGACGGTGTTGTCGCTGATGAACAGCTGCTTGGCGATGTCGCGGTTGTTCATGCCCTTGGCGACGAGCTTGAGGACTTCCATCTCACGGTCGGTCAGGCGCGGGGTGGGCACGTTCTGCCGCTCGTCGCCGCGCTTGATCATCGACGCGAACTCGGTAAGCAGCTTCGACGCCATCGAAGGCGAAATCAGGGATTGGCCTTCGTTGACGGCCCGGATCGCCGTCGCGACCTCCTCGATGGAGATCTCCTTGAGCAGGTAGCCGCTTGCGCCGGCCTTGATCGCGTCGTAGAGGTCGCCCTCCTCGTCGCTGATCGTCAACATGATGATCTTGCAGCTCGGGACGGCGTCCTTGATGGCCGTGCACGCGTCGATGCCGCCGCGCTTGGGCATGCGCACGTCCATAAGCACGATGTCGGGCATCGCGTCGACTGCCTTCTCGAGCGCCTCGGCGCCGTCGCCGGCCTCGCCCACGACCTCGATGTCGTCTTCCTGCTCGAGAACCATCTGCAGGCCGCGGCGGAAGAGCGCGTGGTCGTCGACGACAAGCACCCGGATGGCCTCACGCGGCCCTGCGGGTATGTCCTCGAAGGTCTCCTCGGTCACGAGCCCTCCATCGCGAAGTTGTGCGGCTCGGAGCGCGGCGTCACAGCTCGAGCCGGATGACGCCGTACGCGTAGCCCTTGCGACGGTATACGACGCTGGCTAGGCCGGTCGCGGCATCCGGGAACAGAAAGAAGTCGTGTCCGACCAGCTCCATGTGGTGCAGAGCGTCGTCGAGCGACATCGGATCACTGCGAACCGTCTTGTCGCGCACGACCTCGAGCGGCGCCTCGACGTTGTCGACGTCCTCATGGATCGGCGTGCTGTCGATCGCCGCTGTGGCGGCCGTCGCGACATTGTTCGTTGTGGCCGCCGCCGCGTGAAGTGCCTCCGGCGAGTGCGCACCGTGGTGCACCCTGCGCTTGTCGGCTGCCCTGCGGAGCCGCCCTTCGAGCTTGTCGAGCGCGAGGTCGAGCGCGGCGTACGGATCAGGCGCCGCCGCCTCCGCCCGGATGACCGGGCCCTTGCTCAGACAGGTGAGCTCGACGCGGTCCTTGTGGGAGTTGAGCCGCGGGTTACGTTCCTCGGAGACCTCGACGTCGATCCGGATGATGCGTTGATTGAGACGCTGGACTTTAGAGAGCTTGTCGACAGTGTGCTGCCGGAAAGAATCGGTGACCTCGGCCTTGCGGCCCTTCACCACGATGTCCATGCGGTCCCTTTCTCGCGGTGGAGCGTTGCTGTGTGACGCCCGCTCGGCCGACCTGGTCTTTTGCCCCACATCCGCCTGCGGAGGGTGTCGCGACTGTCACGTCACTACTGCCCTTCTCCCGGGTCGGAGAACATAGGGAACTCCGTCGAGGCAGGACTTACATCTAAACCGCACCATGATCGAACGACGAAAAGTCGCCTTACGTGGGCCGTTTTGCCTGCGGCTGGCATCGGCTAGTCCGGTCTCGATGAGAGGCCGGCTGCAACCACGGACCCGAACGGGCGTCACTGTCCGAGGCTATCCCTGCACGCCGTGTTTGTAGAGCGACGGCAACTGTCGTCGGCGTGTGGCGGCCACGACGGCCGCGCCAACCGGGCGTACGCCGGCCGCGGACAACGCCCGCGCTGCCTCACACAGGGTCGCTCCGGACGTGACTATGTCGTCGACAATGACGACGCGTTTGCCCACCAGCGAACGGCATCTGGCGTGGTCGGCACGCATCGACCCGGCGACGTTGTCGTGCCGGGATCGCGCCCCCAGCCCCGACTGGTCGGCAACCGACCCGCTCTGCGACAACGCGGCCACGATGGTGACTCCGGCCAGCTCGGCAGCCGCGCGGCTGGCGAGGAGCGCGACATGGTCGTAGCCGCGAGTACGCCGGGCGCGGCGGGAGGAGGGTACGGGCACGATCACGTCAGGCCGGTAGGCGACCAGAGCGGTCGCGAGCGCCGCACTGAGCGCCGCGGCGAGGTTGATGCGCCCGCGTTCCTTGAACTGGATGATCACCGAACGCGCCGCTCCGTCGTACGCCATCGCTGCAACGACGGGCGGCAGATCGGGAGGGCGCGGAGTTACCTGCGCCAGGAACGGCGCCCCGTGCAACGCCCGAGCGCAGACCGCGCACAGAACGCCGCCGGAAACGCCGCAACCGGCACACATCCGCGGGCATACGAGGTCGAGCAGGGAGGACAACATGTCCGCAGTTTCGCGTGCGCACGCTTCGCCGGTCGGCCATCGTCCTCACCTGTGGACGGCTAGTTGGCCTCGCGGATCGTCGTGAGCCGCCTCCAGTCGGTGCCGTCGTTGCGGAAGACCGATGTTCCGTCGACCACCAGGACCAGCTCGCCGTCGCTGCGGCCCACGAGTTGGGCAGATGTCGAGCTCTCGAGCAGGTCGCTCGAACCCTTCGACTCCTGCAGCTCCGACCCGTCGACTGCCGCCGTGAAGACCGCGGGCTTTGCGGCGCCGCGCCGGCCGAGGACGGCGAGCTGCCCGCTGCCGGCCCAGGTCACCGCGGCGACGTCGACATCCGGCGCGATCGACCGCTGCGGCAATCCCCCGACCGACAACGCTTGGCCGGTCGGGTCACGCTTGATCAGGCCGACGAAGGCGCGCCTGGTACCACCGACCTGGTAGATCACGGCGACCCGCACGCCGTCAGGCGCGACCTCGAAAGCGTGCACCCGCGCCGTCAACTGCGGCGCCGGGATCGGCCGCGCGTCCTTGGGGACGGGCACGAGGAACACCTCAGGACCGCCCTTCTCGTCCTGCTTGACCACCCAGACACCCTCGTCCCTGGGCCCCCACGACGGGGCGGTCAGGAACCGAGACTGGATGAGCGGCGGCGAGAGCTGCCCGCCGGTCATCGGCGCGACCGTCAGGCCCAACCGGCCGCCGTCGGACGAATCGACCACGGCTACCTGCGCGTCGGCGCTGTCGACCGCGAGCTGCGCGTTCGCTGACCCCAACGCCATACCGGGCGCCAGCAGCGTCGCCGGCCGGTAACGGGCGAGGATGCCACGGAGGTTGAAGTACGTCGACCGCTTGGCGCCATCGCCCTCCGGGGCGTACGCCGACCACCGGTTGCGGGTGCGCGCATCGGCCTGCATCTCGGCACCAACGAGGAACGGTTCACCTTCGACGCGGATATCGACCGCGGTGATCTGAGCTTGGGTCAGCGACGTCAGAGTCCAGACCAGCTGAGCGATGATGTGCTTGCGATCGGCCTCCGGCGCGTCGTTGAGTTCGCGGCTGAACGTCAACTCCGCGATCTCTCCCGTCAGCGGCGCGGACAACAGCTTGGTACCGCGGGGAAAGGCTGACACGGCGACATAGTCGGACAGCCACGGCGTCGGGCCGTTGAGAAGCTTCTGGATCACCGACGTCACAAGCGCGTCGCCACCGGGGAGATAGACCGGATCCGGGACGAGGGTGGGCTCGAACGTGTTCGCGTAGAAGTAGGGCACGACCCGGCGGAAGGCACGCCGCAGGTCGTCGTTCCTGATCCGCAGTCCGCGCGGCAAACTGCCAATGCGCCAGTTGCCATCGGTGTCTTCGAGCCGGTAGACCTCGACGACGGAGCGCACGTCCGGCCGGTACTCACCGTCGGGAGTGATGCGAGCGAGCATCCGGTAGGTCACCGCCACGCGGCGTACCCGAGGGTCGGTGCCCGCGTCAGCGGCTTCTTGCGTGTACGACGAGAAGACGAACGTGTCGCCGCTTTCGTCCCAGGCGTTGATCTGGGCGAGGTACTTGTCGGCAATGGTCCTGCCCTCGCTCGTGCGGTCGGCCCCCGCCCTCACAAAGCCGTCGACGATCTGCGCGGGTGTCGCGCCCGGCTGCGGCGCCGCCTCCTGCTGGCGCACTTCGATCTCGCCGCCGGGGTCCTGAGCGACGGCGACCGGCACAGTTCCAAGAACGACTGGTGTGCTCGATTTCGGCACCGAAGAACACGCGGCGGACGCCAGTACCGCGGTGAGCACACAGCCGGCGACCCGTCCCTTACGCACTGGTCATCACCGGCGGCTGCTCGAGCGGAAGCGGCGATGAATGCAGTACGCCGCCCGCCCGCCGGGGCAGCGTGAGCCGGAACGCCGCGCCGCGACCCGGCTCGCTCCACGCGTGCAGCCAGCCGCCGTGCAGCCGCGCGTCCTCCAGTGCGATCGACAGGCCGAGGCCGCTTCCGCCGGTCTTCCGGGCGCGCGACGGGTCGGCACGCCAGAAGCGGGAGAACACCCGGGACACGTCGGTCGACCGGAAGCCAAGGCCGTGGTCGCGTACGACGACCGCGATGGCGTCCTCATCGGCGCCGATCGACACGGTGACCGGGCGACCCTCACCGTGCTCGACCGCGTTGAAGATCAGGTTGCGCAGGATGCGCTGCAGCCGGCGCGGGTCGGCCTCGACCAACAGCCCCGTCTCGACGTCGGCGTGCAAGACGACCTCACTGCCGAGGCGTTCGGCAAGCGGCAAGACCGCGTCGACGACGAGCTGCACGGCGTGCCTCATGTCGGTGAGTTCAGCTTCCAGAACCGCCGCACCGGCGTCGTACCGGCTGATTTCGAGCAGATCGACGAGCAGGCCCTCGAACCGGTCGAGCTCCTTTTGCAGCAACTCCGCGGACCGGCCGATCTGCGTCGGGAAGTCCTCGCGCGCCGTGTACAGAACGTCGGCCGCCATCCGCACCGTTGTCAGTGGCGTGCGCAGTTCATGCGACACATCGGCGACGAAGCGCCGCTGTACCCGGCTCAGTTCCTGCAGCTCGCCGATGTTTCGCTGCAGGTTCGCCGCCATCCGGTTGAACGTCTCAGCGAGCCGGGCCATCTCGTCCTCGCCGTTGACGTGCATGCGATCGGCGAACTCACCCGCCGCGAAGTGCTCGGCCACCCGTGCCGCGAGTTTGAGCGGGGTGACGACTTTGCGGGCGATCGCGAACACCACCAGCGTGATCGCAACTGCGAGCCCGGTGCCCGCGATCAGCAGCATCCGCCGTACCAATCCGGCCGTGGCAACCTCGCTGGTCAGCGGCCAGAGCAGGTAGAGCTGAAACGAATGCGGAACGGGAGCGCCGAGGACCAGCACCGGGACGTCTTCGCCGTCGACGCGCATTGTCGAGTACGCGCGGACGATCCTCGGCTTGGTCCGGTCGGCCCCGACCGCTCGCATCAACGTTTCCGGTACGTCGGTCAGGCGCGCCGTGCTCTCGCGCGGAGCAAAGTAGGTGCGTCCGGCGCCGCCGGTGGGTGTCAGGACGAGATGCACGTCCTTGGGTGCTTGCGAATACAAGACGCTGAGCGTCTCGCGCAGGGCGGCGTCGTCGCGCTCTTTCGGCCCGGTCAGCTCCCGCTGCGCGTGTTGGAGCACCTCGACGTACTGCGCCTCGGCTCTGCTCTGCTGGTTGCGCAGTTGCTCGCGAACGATCCGGTCGAACAGGAGGACGCCGAACAACCCGACGATGGCGAACGACACCACCATGGCGGATGTCACCACCCGCAACTGCAGCGACTGCCGCCAGCGTCGGCCTATCCAGCGGACAACTCGCAGCGGGAGCAGCTGCCGCAGGCCGCTCGGGCGCGGCGCCTCCGCCACGCCCTGGCTCATTGCGGTGGGCCGGCCCGGTATCCGACGCCGCGCACGGTCAGGACGATCTCGGGGTTCTCCGGATCGCGCTCGATCTTGGAGCGCAGCCGTTGCACGTGAACGTTGACGAGCCGCGTGTCGGCCGCGTGCCGATAACCCCATACCTGTTCGAGCAGGACCTCGCGCGTGAAGACCTGCCGGGGCTTGCGCGCCAGTGCGACAAGCAGGTCGAACTCCAGCGGCGTCAGCGAGATGTCATGCCCCTCGCGACTGGTGCGATGGCCGGCGACGTCGATCTCGACCTCGCCGATGCGCAGGCTCTCGGGCTCGATGTCCTCGTTGCGGCGGATCCGCGCGCGCACCCGCGCCACAAGCTCTTTGGGCTTGAACGGCTTGACGATGTAGTCGTCGGCACCGGATTCGAGGCCGAGCACGACGTCGATGGTGTCGCCCTTGGCGGTGAGCATCACGATCGGTACGCCGGACTCCGAGCGGATCTGCCGGCATACCTCGAGCCCATCCTTGTTGGGCAACATCAGGTCGAGCAGTACGACGTCGGGCTTGGTTTCGCGGAAAGCATTGATGGCCTCGGCGCCGTCAAAGACGAACGCGGGCTCGAAGCCATCACTGCGCAGGACGATGCCGAGCATCTCTGCGAGTGCGGGATCGTCGTCGACGACCAGCACACGGCCTTTCACGAACGCCGCCGGAACGGTGTCACCGGATCGCTGCAGCCGACCGCCATGTTCCCATTGTGCCTGCTCTAGCGACGTCGCGGACATGTTCATGGGGCAGTACCTCTCGTCGGCGCGGCGTGCGGCACCATCAACGATGCGGGGTCGGTGTCGCGCCGGCATCGCGACCTGATCACGATGTGATCGCGGGCGTGGTGGACAGCATGGTTGGAAGCCTGCGTGGCACGATGGCCGCCGGACCGACTACGTAGGGGTCGAGGAACCGGATGTCCGAGCCACCAGAGGGCACGCAGTCAAGCGAGCAGCCGCCGGCGTGGCAGCAGCCCGGCCAGCCACAGCCCCCCCAATGGGGGCAGCAGCCGCCACCCGGCTACGGGCAGCAACCTCCGCCCGGATACGGCCAGCAGCCCCCTCCCGGCTATGGGCAGCAACCCCCGCCGGGCTACGGGCAGTGGGGCCAGCAGCCGCCGCCCGGGTATGGCCAACAGCCGCCGCCGGGCTACGGACCGGCACCGCAATGGTCAGGGTTCACCGCCGCAGCAAAGCCGGGCATCATCCCGCTTCGCCCGCTGGGTGTCGGCGAGATCCTTGACGGCGCCTTCACCACCATGCGGCGTTATCCCAAGGCGACCCTCGGCCTCTCCGCCGCGGTCGCCACGGTTTCCGCGGTGGTGATGTTCTTCATGCAACTCATCGTCAACGACATCGCGCCGCCGACGGTGAGCGAGACGGACCCATACGCCGTCTCTTTCAACGGATGGGCCTTCGCTGTCTTCGTTGCCGGCTTCCTGCTGACCGCACTCTTCGGGCTCATCCTCACCGGCATGCTCACCGTCGTCATTTCGGAGGCCGTGCTCGGCAAACCCATCGACGTCGGAGTGGTCTGGCCCAGTGTGCGGCGCCGTATCGGAGCGCTGATCGGCGCGTCGTTGCTCATCATGCTGCTCGTCCTCATCGGCACGATTCTGTGCATCCTCCCCGGCATCTACCTCTACGTCGCGCTCTCCTTCACGACTCCGGCGCTGATCCTCGAGGGGCAGAGCGTCACCAACGCCCTCCGCCGGTCACGTGCGCTCGTCAAAGGCGACTGGTGGCGGGTCTTCGGGATCCTGCTGCTGGCATTCATCATCGTCTTCATCATCAGCGGGGTGATCACGATCCCGTTCGCGATCCTTGGCGGGGTGTCCGTGGCGCTAGGCTCGGATATCGGCGCGACGCAGAGCGTCGGTTCGCTGGTCATTCAGGGCGTGGGATCGATTCTCTCGGCCACCGTCACGACTCCTATCAGCGCGGGCGTCGGTGCGCTGCTCTACATAGACCGGCGGATGCGACGCGAGGGCCTCGACGTCGCACTCGCCCGTGCCGCCAGCGCGTCGGCACCTGCACCACCCCCACCGCAAGCGCCGGGCACCAGCTGGTGATGCTGTCCTGGCTCGCCGTGCTGGCAGAGGTCGACCCGATCGATCGTGAGACGGCGAGGGACGCAGCTGAGCAGGAACTGAGCAAGCGGATCTACAAGGCGCACGAACCAGGCCTGGTGCAGCGGGCGATCGAGTGGGTCATCGACAAGCTCAACGAACTGCTCGGCCGAGCCAGCTCAGTGATGCCAGGCGGCCTGCCGGGGCTGCTACTGCTCGTGGTGCTAGTCGTCGCGGTCGTCGTACTCCTGCGGGTGGGTCTTGGCCCGTTGCGGGTCCAGGACCTGCTTTCGGACCGCGACCCCCGAGCGAGGTTGCGCACCGCGGACGACCACCGCGAGCAGGCTGCCCAGGCCGCCGCTGCCGGCGACTTTCGTGAAGCCGTCCGCGCCCGGTTCCGCGCGGTCATCCGCGAGCTCGAGCAGCGCGGCGTACTCGACCAGCGCGCCGGACGCACGGCCGGCGAGATAGCCGCCGAGGCGGGCCTTGCGATGCCGTCCATCGCGGCCGATGTCCGCAGCGGCGCCGATCTGTTCAACGAGATCTGGTACGGCGGCCGGCAGGCAACGGAAGCGGCGTATCAGCGCATGGTCGCGCTCGACGCACTAGTCGGCCGCACGCGGCAGAGCACCATGGCGGCTGCCACATGACACAAACCGTCGTCGAGCCCGCTGCCACCGACGATCCACTGGCGGACACCGAACCAGCGCAGACCCATGCGGCGGGCTCCGCGCAGAGGATCACGACGCCCGGCCAGCTCTGGCAGCAGGTGCGCAAACCCGCGCTGTTCATCGCAGTGGTGCTGCTGCTCGTACTGCTCGCGGCGCTCTTCACCGAGCGTGCACGGCAGGGAGAACTCGATCCCGACGCAGCCGATCCCCGCGGCTCGCGGGCGCTCGCGCAGCTACTCGAAAACCGAGGCGTCGACGTACGACGGGTGCGTGGGCTGCCGGAAGAGCTCAGTGGCACAGTCTTCGTGCCATTTGCCAAGCTGCTGAGCGAGAGAGAAGTCGACGCCCTCACCGACACGCCCACCGGCGATGTCGTGCTCGTCGGGATCACACCGGACAGGGTCCTGGGGCTGACCGTCGAGGAGGAGGGCGATGCGGCGCCTCGCACAGTCGCTCCGAGGTGCGACCTGCCGCTCGCGGTCGCGGCCGGGGAAGCCGACATCGGCGGGTTACGTTTCGCGCCCCAGGCCGGTGCCGCCGACGCGCGCGTCTTCAGCTGCTACGCGGTCGAGGGCCGCCCGTCACTGCTCCGGGTGGAACGCGACGATGAAAGCGTGACGATGCTCGGGTCCGCGCGCGCGTTCACGAACGACCTGCTGGACGAGGAGGGCAACGCGGCGCTTGCTCTCGGCCTGCTCGACCAGGGCGCGCCGGTCACCTGGGTGATGCCGCCACCGGCCGGAACGGCCGACCCCGACGAGCAGAAGAGCCTGGCGGAGCTGTTGCCCGGCCGCGTGTTCCTCGTCCTGCTGCAGCTCATCTTCGCGGTGATCATCGCGATGCTGTGGCGCGGACGGCGGCTCGGTCCTGTCGTGACCGAGCGGCTGCCCGTCGTCGTCCGCGCCGCCGAAGCGGTGGAAGGACGCGGCCGCCTCTACGCTGCGGCGAAGGCGCGCGGAGGGGCGGCGGCACAACTGCGTGCGGGTGCCAGAGCACGACTGCGCACGCGCCTCGGGACGACGCCGGACGCCCGCGGGGACGTTCTCATCGAAGGCGTCGCGACACACACCGGTCGAGAACCCGAAGCGGTGAAGACACTCCTGTACGGTCCTGACCCTGTCGACGACCCCGCGCTGACGAAGCTCGCCGACGATCTCGATTCACTCGACAGTGAGGTACGCCGCTCATGACGCAGCCGTTCGAGCCGACCCCGGTCCCCGCACCGCAGCCCCCGCCCACTGGCCCTGACCCACGGGCCGCACTGCAGGCCGTACGCGCGGAGGTCGGCAAGGCGGTCATCGCGCAGGACGCCGCTGTCACCGGCCTGATCATCGCGCTGCTCTGCCGCGGGCACGTGCTGCTCGAGGGTGTGCCCGGCGTCGCGAAGACACTCCTCGTGCGCTCGTTGTCGGCGGCGCTGCGGCTCGAAACCAAGCGGGTGCAGTTCACGCCCGACCTGATGCCCGGAGACGTCACCGGGTCGACGATCTACGACGCGCGCACGGCTGAGTTCACCTTCAAGCACGGCCCCGTGTTCACCAACCTGCTGCTCGCGGATGAGATCAACCGCACGCCACCGAAGACGCAGGCGTCGTTGCTCGAAGCCATGGAAGAGCGGCAGGTGACGGTCGACGGCCTACCGCGGCCACTGCCCGACCCCTTCATCGTCGCGGCAACGCAGAACCCGGTGGAGTACGAAGGCACATACCCCTTGCCTGAGGCACAGCTCGACCGTTTCCTGTTGAAGCTGACGATGCCCTTGCCGGGTCGCGACGACGAGACGCGGATCCTCGCCGCGCACCACGCCGGGTTCAACCCCCGCGACCTCGTGGCAGCGGGGCTGCGTCCGGTCGCCGGGCCGGCTGAGCTGCAGGCCGGGCGCGAGGCGGTCGCGCGCGTCCAGGTGGCGCCACAAGTGCTCAGCTACATCGTCGACATCGCGCGGGCGACACGTCAGTCGCCGTCGGTGTCGCTCGGCGTATCGCCGCGGGGAGCGACCGCGCTGCTCGCGACGTCGAAGGCCTGGGCGTGGCTCGTCGGCCGCGACTTCGTGACACCCGACGACGTGAAGGCGCTTGCCCGTCCGACGTTGCGGCACCGGGTCGGCGTGCGGCCGGAAGCCGAACTCGAAGGGGCGACCCCAGACGCCGTGCTCGACACCGTGCTGGCCGCCGTACCCGTGCCTCGGTAGATGGCGATCACCGGCCGGGCCGCAGCCGTCGCCCTCGCCGGCGCGTTCGTTGTCGCGTTCTCGCCGCGGCCGGGAGTGACCCTGCTGCTGTGGAACGCCGCCCTGCTGGTCGCCGTCGTCGCTGACATCTCGCTCGCCGCCTCTGTGCATGCGTTGCACCTGACACGGCGGGGCGACACGCGTACCCGGCAAGGGGTTGATGCCCACGTCACCTTGACCGTGCACAACACCGGCACCCGAACGTCGCGAGCGCGCATCCGGGACGCGTGGCCGCCGTCGGCCGGCTCGTCGCCGCGCATCCACGACGTCACGGTGCCGGCGGGCGAGCGCAGGCACGCGGTCACAACGCTGACGCCGACCAGGCGCGGTGACCGGCACGCCGAACGGATCACCGTGCGTTCGCTCGGTCCGCTCGGTCTGGCCGGCCGTCAGGGCCGGCACATCGTCCGGTGGGCAGTGCGGGTACTGCCGCCCTTCGACTCCCGCAAGCACCTGCCCGAAAGGCTGGCGCGACTGCGTCAGCTCGACGGACTGCTGACGGTGCGACGTCGTGGTCAGGGCACCGAGTTCGACTCGTTGCGCGAGTACGTCGAGGGCGACGACGTGCGCTCGATCGACTGGCGCGCGACCGCACGACGCGAGGCGGTCGTCGTACGCACCTGGCGACCCGAACGCGACCGCCGGGTCGTGCTCGTGGTCGACACCGGCCGCACCTCCGCAGGCAGAGTCGGCAACACGCCGCGGCTCGACCATGCTCTCGACGCCGCACTGCTGCTCGGCGCGCTTGCCGCGCGCGCCGGCGACACGGTCGATCTCATCGCACATGACCACCACCCTCGTGCGATCGTGCGCGCAGGAAGCCGCTCCGACGTACTGCCGACACTCGTCGAGGCGATGGTGCCGCTCGAGGCTGCGCTGCTGGAGTCCGACCATGCGGCGATGGTCGGGCAGATCCTGCGCCGGCACCGCCAGCACGGACTTGTCGTGCTCTTCACCGACCTCAATACCGCGGTGATCGAAGAGGGGCTGCTCCCGGTACTGCCCATGCTGACCGCGCGGCACACGGTGCTCCTTGCCGCAGTCGCCGACCCGCGCGTCGGCGAGATGGCCGCGGGCAGGCGCGACGTGCGGCTGGTGTATGACGCCGCCGCCGCCGAGCGGGCGACTGACGAACGCCGGCGACTGACGTCCTTGCTACGCCGAAGGGGCGTCGAGGTCGTCGACGCGCCGCCCGCGCAGTTCGCTCCTGCGGTCGCCGACAGCTACCTCGCATTGAAGGCGGCCGGCCGGCTCTGAGCGTCAGCGAGTGCTGCGGGGCGCCGCCATTGGACAGGCATTGGTCGACATCGCCGCGGACGCGTTCGCGTGCCTCCGATCGGTGCGTTCCCGCCATCAGCAGACAACCTCTGGGGGAAGTTCTCCCGTTTGCGGGAAGTTATCGGCCATCCAGGGTGAAGTCCCCCCAGATGCGATCATGAGAGCCGGCGGGCCGCAGCTCGGGGCGCTCGCCCGGCTATCGAAGTCGTGGATCTGGCGGCCGGCCGGCTCTGAGCCCGGCGCGAGTTACACGGTCAGCGCGGTGTCGCCTCGGACGTCGAAGCCCAGATCACCTGTTTCGCCGGCCGCGACCGCGCGCCGGCCATAGACGGCGATCCACACGATCAGCCCGACCTCGGCCAGCACACCGAGGCCGACGCGCGCCAAGGTCGGCAGCCCGGACGGCGTGATGAAGGCTTCCAATGTGCCGGCAACGAAGAGCACGGCAATGAGCCCCAGCGTGACGGTGACGAGCGACCGGAACTCATGCGCGAGGGCGGCCGATCGCGGCAGCGGCCCCGGGTCGACCACGGTCCACCCGATCTTGAGGCCTGCGGCGCCGGCGATGCAGACGGCCGACAGCTCGACCAGCCCGTGCGGCGTGATCAGCCCGAAGAACAGCGGCCCGGCACCGTTGGCGATCATGACACCGCCGATAATGCCGAGGTTGGCGAAGTTGTTGAACAAGATGTACACCGTGGGAATGCCGAGGAGTATGCCGCTGACGAGTACCAGTGCGCTGACCCAGACGTTGTTCGTGAACACCTTGCCGGCGAACGACGACGCGGGATCGGAGCTGTAGTAGTCGGCGAAGTCGTTCTCGACGAGCTGCTTTATCTCGTCCGGTGTGCCGACACTTGCCTGCACCTCCGGGTTCAGCACGACCCAGCTGCCGAGGGCTGCGGCGACACCGAAACAGACAACCGCGGTGACGATCACCCACCAGCGAATCCGCCACACCGCGGCGGGAAACGTCACTCGCAGGAAGACCGCGAGCGCGCGCCAGCTCGGCGTACGCGCGCCGGCAACGGCGTTGCGGCCGCGCGCAACCAGGGAAGAAAGCCGGTCGACGAGTAACGGGTCAGGCGAGTTGGTGCGTACGACAGACAGGTGCGTCGCCGTACGCTGATAGAGATCAACGAGTTCGTCGAGTTCGGCGGCCGACAAGCGGCTCGGGCGACCGGAACGTTTGACGAGGCTCTCGAGCCGCTGCCACTGGGGCGAATGGGCCGCGACGAAAACGTCGATGTCCACGCGGCTCCTTCAGTGACAGTGGCTGGGGGACCGATCGTACGAGCAAGCCCGCGGCCGCGGGGTGAAGGAGGGGCGTCACGTGAGCCAGATCGTCACCGGCGAGGCGGTCACCCTCGACCTGCGTGTCGCGCGGATCGGCTCGCGTTCGGTTGCCGCCCTTCTCGATTTCATCCTTGAGATCCTCGTGCTCCTCGGGTTGCTGCTGCTGTTCGGCCAGGTCGGGATACTCGACGACGCAGCCGCCGCGGCCATCGGGCTGGTCATCTACGTCTCGGTCTTCCTCGGCTACCCCGTGGGGATCGAGACCATGTGGCGCGGCCGCACGCTCGGCAAGGCCGCGATGGGTCTGCGTGTCGTGCGCGACGACGGAGGGCCCATACGTTTCCGGCATGCCCTGATCCGCGGGCTGCTTGCCGTCTTCGTCGAACTGCCGGGCATCACGTTCTTCGTCGCGCCGATCATCACGTCGCTGGTGAATGAGAACGGCAAACGCCTCGGCGACATCGCGGCCGGCACTCTCGTCATACAGGAGCGGGTGCCGACGCGCGTTATGGGCGCCGTGCCCATGCCGATGCCGCTCGCGGGCTGGGCCGCGACGCTCGACCTCACCCGGCTGCCCAACGACCTCGCACTCGCGGCCCGTCAGTTCCTCGATCGCGCCAACGAGCTGGCACCGGAGGCGCGCGACCAGATGGGCGCGAGCATCACCCATGCGATCGTGTCGGTGATCTCTCCCCCGCCGCCGGCCGGTGCGCCCGGGTGGGCGATCATCGCCGCCGTCCTCGCCGAACGCCGGCGGCGTGACGAGCTGCGGATGGCCGAGCAGCGACGAGTGGTGCAGTACGCCGCGACCGGCGGGCAGCCGACCTGGCAGGGGCCACCGCAGCCAGGCTGGGGACCCACGCCCACGTTGTCGTGGGGCTCATCGACGCAAGCAACGGGTGCTTCACCGCCGGTGCCGGCAGGTCCCGCAGTGCCGCATGCGCCGCACTACTCGCCGACGCCGCCCGTGCCGCCCGGCCCCACGCCGGTGCCGGCGCCCGCTCCGGTGCCGCCGACCCAGCCGATCCAGCCAACAGAGCCTGTGCCGCCGCCGGATGAGGGCGGGTTCGCCCCGCCCGGTTAGCCCTCGTCCTGGTTGGGCGGCGACTCCAGTTCGACCAGTTCGAGGTCGGGCCCTCCGACGACGACGTCGCCGGCGATGCTCCACACTTTGCGGTCGCCGGTCGCCAGATCGGCGACCTCGTACCGGCGTACGACGAGCGGCGCGTCTTCGGTCGTGTGCTCGGCGACCTCGACCAGCGCCCAGCCCTCGTCGACGACCCTGATGCCCGCGGTCGGCTCGGTGACCTGCACCAGTTTGATGCGGCGCTTCTCGTCCGGCGAGAGTGACAGCAGCCGGCTCGTGGTGATGGCGAACGCCGGCGAGCGTCCGGTCAACGCCGCGGCGATCGCTGACTCCTCCTCGCCAGGCGCGACGTTCCCGGCCGGCAGTCGCGCGTAGACGACCTCGTTGCCCGCGACGCCGCCGCGGACGACCCAGCTGCCGCTGCGCACCTCGACCCGGACCTGCCGCCACCGCGCGTCGACGGTGACGTCGACCCGCCCCTGCGGCTGCCCGTCCTCGTCGGTGACGTCGCCGACGTACCGCCAGCCCTGCGGCCCCGGCGCACACGAAAACGCTTCGATCGCCACCAGCTCGCCGCTGTGGTCGTCAAGGTGGTGGTAGATCCCCTTCGGCACGCCGAGCATCCTCGCGCATCGCCCGGGATTCTCGGCTTGCCCAGGGTTATCTGGCTGCCCAGAGCCCCGTGAGCTCGGCGAGATCGCCCAACTGAGCGTCGAGCCATTTCACGACGTCATTGGCGCGAACGACGGCCGCGGCGGCGTCGCCTTTACCGCGCCGCTCGGCCGCGGGCATGGTGAGCGCGGTGTAAAGCGCGTCGGCCTGCTGCTGGATGTCGAACGGGTACAGCGTCACCGAGAAGGCGCCGAGCTCGTCGTACGCGCCGGTGTTCTCCGACAGAGCAAGGACGCAGTCACGCTTGCTGACGGTGACGGCTTCCTTGGCGACGAGGTTCATGCCGTCGGCGAGCGCGTTGACCATCACCACGTCGCACATCGTGTACGCCGCGACCGCGGTCGCGAAGTCGTCCTGCAGTCGCAGGTCGATCGGCGGCGTGCCCTCGCGGGTGAAGCGCGCGTTGACGGTGGCGACGACGGATCCGATCTTCGCGACGTAGTCGGCGTACTCCGGTACGTCGAGCCGGCTCGGCTGCAGCAGCGCGAGAAAGCGCACCTTGCCGACGAGCTCGGGATGCTGGTCGAGCATCGTCTGAAAGGCGAGGAAGCCGCGGACGACATTCTTGGACGGATCGGTGCGGTCGACGCGCAGGATCATCTGCTCGCCGTTGCCCGTCAGTTCCTGCACGAGTTGCTCGGCGCGCGCCTTGACGTGATCGGCGTTCGCCATCTGCTCGAGAGCTTCGACGTCGATCGATATCGGGTAGGTGCGGGCGGCCACCTCCCGGCCCTCAACTTGCACAGTCATCGTCGCGAGGTCGACTGGAAGTCCCAGCAACTCCTGCGCGCACAGCAGGAAGTTGCGGGCGTAGCGCTCAGTGTGGAACGCGACGACGTCGTTGCCCAGAAGTCCCAGGAGGATCTGGTCGCGCATGTCGGGCGGCAGGATGCGCCATGCGTCGGGGCCCGGCCACGGGATGTGCACGAAATGCGAGATCACGACATCGGGACATCGCTGCCGCACGAGGTTGGCCACCAGGTAGAAGTGGTAGTCGTGCAGCATCACGATCGCGCGTCCGCCGCGACTGGTGACCTCGTCGGCGACGGCGTTCGCGAAGGTCTCATTGACTGCGACATAGCCGTTCTCGAAAGCGTCGCGCTCGCGTTGCCCGATGTTGGGCGATGTTGCGAGGCCGAAGAGCCCGTGCTGGATGAACCACAGCAACGGGTTCGAGATGACTCCGTAGAAGTCGTCGTGCGCCGCCGGGTCGACGTCGACGAGGCGCACCTCGAGCACGGGCGCGTCCGCGCCTTCCCGTGTGTCCACGAGGTGCGGCTCGAGGTTCATCGCGATCGGAATCGCACGGCCGTCGTACTCCTTGATGAGCGCCGCGTCCTCTGCGGTGGCGGCTGCACAGACCCACACCGCGTTGTCGAGCTGCGACGCGAGACCGACGAGCGCAGTGACGAGTCCACCCGCTCCCCTGGTGACCTTGCGCTTGCCTCGCTCGCGCCGGAACTGCACCGGAGCACGGTGCGACAGCACGATGACCGGTACGTCGAGCTCGTGCGGGTCAGGCTGCCGGACCACGAAATCGCTGGGCGTCACGGCTGGGGGCCTTCCCGATGTGTGTGGCGTCACGGGTGAACTCTCGATGACTCGTCCCGCACGTTTAGGTGGCGGCCGGGTGATGGCGCTCGGCCGGGCCGACGTAGATCTGCCGCGGGCGGCCGATCTTCGTCTCGGGGTCGTTGACCATCTCGCGCCATTGCGCGATCCAGCCCGGCAGGCGGCCGAGGGCGAAGAGGACCGTGAACATCTTCGTCGGGAACCCCATCGCCTTGTAGATGACGCCCGTGTAGAAGTCGACGTTGGGGTAGAGCTTGCGCTCGATGAAGTACTCGTCGCTGAGCGCGATCTCTTCGAGCTGCATCGCGATGTCGAGCAGCGGGTCAGGCTTGCCCAGCCGGTCGAGTACGTCGCGTGTCGCCTGCTTCACGATCGCGGCTCGCGGGTCGTAGTGCTTGTAGACGCGGTGGCCGAAGCCCATCAGCTTGACGCCCTCCTCCTTGGCCTTGACCCGGCGCACGAAGGAGTGGGCGTCACCACCCTGGCTGCGGATCTCCTCGAGCATCTCGAGCACAGCAGCATTGGCCCCCCCGTGGAGGGGGCCGAAGAGCGCGTTGACGCCGGCTGACACCGACGCGAAGAGGTTGGCGTGGCTCGATCCGACGAGCCGGACCGTGGACGTCGAGCAGTTCTGCTCGTGGTCGGCGTGCAGCGTGAAAAGCTTGTCGAGCGTGCTCGCGACAACCGGATCGACCTCGAACGGCTCGGCCGGAAGGCCGAAGGTCAGGCGCAGGAAGTTCTCGACGTAGCCGAGGGAGTTGTCGGGGTAGAGCAGCGGCTGGCCGATCGATTTCTTGTAGGCGTACGCCGCTATCGTCGGCAGCTTGGCGAGCAGCCGGATCGTGGAGATCTCCACGTGCTCCGGGTGATCGAAGTCGAGGCTGTCCTGGTAGAACGTCGACAGCGCGCTCACCGCCGAAGACAGCACCGCCATCGGGTGTGCGTCCTTGGGAAATCCGTCGAAGAACGCCCTGAGCGACTCGTGCAGCATCGTGTGGTCGCAGATGCGTTCGGAGAAGTCGTCGAGCTCGGCCTTGTCTGGCAGCTCGCCGTAGATCAACAGGTAGGCGACCTCGAGGAACGTCGCGTGCTCGGCGAGCTCGTCGATCGGGTAGCCGCGATAGCGCAGGATCCCGGCGTCTCCGTCGATGAAGGTGATCGCCGACGTACACGAAGCGGTATTGACCAACCCGGGATCAAACGTGACATATCCCGTGTCGCTCATCAGCCTGCCGATGCCGATCGCGGGCGGCGCTTCGGTGCCCTCGGTCACTGGGAGCGCCAGCTTGCCCTCCGGGTAGCTGAGCTCGATCTCCGCCATTCGGCACCTCCGGTACGCGCGGGACCTGTCACCCGCAGGCTCCAACGATAGGGCCATCCGAGGGCGCTGATTTACCGCGGGGGCGGGAAGGCAGTGGGTTCGCCGCCACGCCTTCGATCGCATCTCAACGTGTTTCGGACATCGCCTACGCCGCAGGCGATCAGCGACTATTCTGCGCGCATGCGCACCTAGGCGCATCTCACGGGGGGCGGCCGTGCGTTCATATCGAAACCTCTGGCTTCGGGTTGTCCCGACGTCGTTCGCAATGGCGGCGTTACTAGGGGTCGGCGTAGCGACTGCGCCTTCGGCCGCCGCCGCGGCCCCGGATGCACCACTGTCAGTCACACTCGCGCAAAACGGTCCCACGATGCTCGACGTGACCTGGCAGGACCCTGCATCGGACGGCGGCTCGGCCATCACCTCGTGGGCGGTCACGGCCAACCCCGGCAACCATGCCTGCTGGTTCACGCCGACGGGCGACTCGCACTATTGCCGCATAAACACCCTCACGTCCGGCGTGACGTACACAGTGACCGTGGCAGCCGTGAACGCCGACGGCACCGGTCCAGCGACCGCCGCCGACCCGTTCGTGTTCAACGAAGCGCCCGCTGGGGCCACTGAACCCGGCGCACCGGTCTCCGTCACGCTGACCCAGAACGGGCCCACCACGCTCGACGTGAGTTGGGAAGCGCCGCTGTCGGACGGCGGCGCGGCGGTTCAGTGGTACGGCGTCAGGGCCAATCCGGGCAATCACCCATGCTGGCGGACCCCGGCTGGCACGGCCCGCACCTGCCCGATCAACACCCTGACAGCCGGCGTGGAATACACGGTCAGCGTCTCCGCGCAGAACGAGGTCGGTGTCGGCCCGTCGACGGTCTCCGCTCCGTTCGTGTTCAACGGCCCCGTCACCCCGGCACCCACCGCATCGCCGACCGCAGCCCCGGCACCCACGAGCACCCCACCGACGACCGCACCAGGAGCCAACGCCCAGGCGGTACAGCTGACCCCGACGAGCATCAATGGCCCCACGCGCCTGTCCGCAGTGGCCTGCCGACCTTCCTGGATCCGCTGGCGGGTCACGACCGACGCCGAGGAATCTGTCTCGGGTGAGCGCGTCGTCGTACTGGTGCGTCCGAGGGGATCAACTGCCGGATGGCGCACGTATCGCACCCTCGTGACCGACGATCTCGGTTACGCACTCCTTGGCACGACACTGTTGGGCGACACCGAATTCCAGCTGCGGTACGCCGGATCCGGCGGCAAGTCCGGCTCCGTCGGCCCCGTCGTCGTCGTCAACGTCGCGGGCGCGGTCACGTCCCGCCAGAACGCGCTGCAGGTGCGGCGTGGAGCGCGAGCGACTGTGGGCGGCTCCATCGTGACCAACGCGCGCAAGCCCGTTGTACTCCTGCAAGTGCGTGTCGGTCGCTCGTGGCGCACGGTCGCGCAGACCAACGTCGGCCTCGGTAAGACGTACCTGTTCCTCGTCCCCACCGCCACACGTGGCCGGGCCGTCTATCGCGTCGTCCGCGCTGCGTCGCCCGAGCTAGCCGCCGCAATCGGCCCCGCAGTCGCGTTCACCGTCAACTGAGTCACCGCAGCCGCCAATCGACGAAAACGCCCGGGTTTCTGGACGTTTTCGTCGATTGTGAGCCTCGACCGGCTGGGTCCCGCCGGGCGGCGACAACGGATTCGAAGGGCCAGCGCGTCCAATAGGACATCCAGTCCTGACGGGGTGAGGTGTGAGGGCTCGTGACCGCGCTCGACGAGGAGTCGTTCCGCGAGTTTGTCGCGCGCCGGCAGCAAGCGCTGCTGCGCACGGCGTACCTCCTCACGGGTGACTGGGGTACGGCCGAGGACCTGCTGCAGACGGCGCTGACCAAGACCTACCTCGCGCGACACCGGATTCGCGATCAGGGCGCGGTCGAGGCGTACGCGCGGGCGACGCTGGTCACGACGTCGACGTCGTGGTGGCGGCGCCGGTGGCATGGGGAGCGCCCGACCGACGAGCTGCCTGAGCCGATCTCCTTCGCCGATGGCTCCGACCAGGTCGACGAGCGAGACCGCATCTGACAGGTCGTACGACGGCTGCCACCCAAGCAGCGCGCCGTCGTGGTGCTCCGGTACTACGAGGACCTCTCCGAAGCGGAGTCCGCGCACCTGCTAGGCATCTCGACCGGAACGGTGAAAAGCCACACATCGCGCGCCATGCAATCGCTGCGGATTTCGCTGGTCAACGCGGACGCAATCGAGGAGGCAACGCCATGAGCCTGGAGCAGAAACTGCGCGACAGCCTCAACGCGCAGGTCGCGGAGCCGCCGCCGGCGCGTGATCTGGCCACGCGCTCGCTGCAAGGCGCAACAGCAGTACGCCGACGCCGCACGGCCATTGCCGTCACGGCTGTCGCTATCGCAGCGATCGCCGTACCACTTGCCCTTCAGCCATCGCACAGTCATCAGACGCCCGTGGCGCCAGCAACTGGGGCGAACACGCCGTCCACCTCTGCAGGCGCTCTCCCGATCGGAGCGCCGCCCCAGGCCGGAGTGGTCCTGGATAACCATTTCGTCCGAGCGGACGCCAAACCCCCCGTCGTCTCGTTGCCGACTGCGGTACGCGAGGCGTTCTCGACCCCTGTGGGCACGGTGATCTTTTCCGCCGCGCACGATCCGTCGTCACACGCGATCTACGTCGTCCGCAACGACGGCACGGTAAAGGATCTCGTCGGCGGCGCCGCGCCCATCCTCGGCATTGCGGTCGACGCGACCCGTGTCGCGTACTCCGTCCAGGTCGTCAGCGGTGAACTGGTCAAGAGCAACCTCGTCCTCCTGAACGTCGAATCCGGCAAGGAGCTGCAACGTCTTGACGGTGCGCCAAACGCACGTCCGGTCGCATTTAGCGGCTCACAGAACGTTGTTCTTTCGGTCGGCGACGGGGCAGAGAGTTCGTCGGGGAGCTGGCGACTGGACAGCAATACGTTCAGCCAGTGGCCAGCATCAGCCGGCAACGTCCCACTCGACGCCGTTGGCAATGTGGCGCTGGTCGCCGAGGGAGACTCCTCTTGCGTCGCAGTCGTCGGCCTCGAACCGTTCACCCCTCGTTTCTCCAGGTGCTCAGGTGGCGACGGCGCGCCGTATGTCGACGACCGGTTCGGCACTCTCGCGCCGGACGGTAAGCGGTACGCCGGTTCGCGATCCAGCGAAGACGATCTTGTGCCTGGACTCGGAAGTGCGCCCGAGACCTGGCGGTGGCCGGTGGTCGGCGATGCAGCGACCGGAGCGACCGACGACCGGATTCGGTCGGTTTTCAGGGCGGCAGACCTGCACGTTGACGCGAGTGCGGCCACGCATGTGATCTGGGAGGACGACAGCCACATCCTCGTCAACGCCCTCGACCGCTACGGGGCGCGGCGCATCGTCCGATGCGACGTGGACGCGGCAACGTGCGAGATCGCGTTCGTGGCCGCCATTTCTTCGCAGTCCGACCCGCAACTGATGCTCGTCCGGGGCGTCTGAAGCGGCCAACAGATCGCGTTCTCTAGGCTGTGGCCATGCCACCCAAAGCTTCCGCTGCTCTAGAGCCACGTACAGCTGCGCACGAGTGGATCGAGGTGCGAGGCGCCCGGGAAAACAACCTCAAGGACATCTCGCTCGACATCCCGAAGCGCCGGCTCACCGTCTTCACCGGCGTGTCCGGCTCCGGCAAGTCGTCCCTGGTGTTCGACACGATCGCGGCTGAGTCGCAGCGGCTGATCAACGAGACCTACAGCGCCTTCGTGCAGGGCTTCATGCCGACGCTGGCAAGGCCTGAGGTCGACGTACTCGAGGGGCTGACAACGGCGATCATCGTCGACCAGGAGCGGATGGGCTCCAACCCCCGCTCCACCGTCGGCACCGCCACCGACGCCAACGCGATGTTGCGCATCCTCTTCAGCAGGCTCGGGAAGCCGCACATCGGTCCTCCCACCGCTTTCGCGTTCAACGTCCCGACCCGGCGGGCGAGCGGCGTGATGACGAGCGACAAGGGCGCCGGCGAGAAGACCGTGGTGCGCGGCGCGGTCTACCAGGGCGGCATGTGCTCGCGCTGCGAGGGCATGGGCTCGGTCACCGACTTCGACCTGTCCGCGCTGTACGACGAGAGTTTGTCGCTCAGCGAGGGCGCGCTCACCATTCCCGGCTACACGGCGGAGGGAAGGAACATGCGGACCTTCGCGGCGATCGGCATCGACCCGAACAAGCCGATCCGGAACAACACCAAGCCGGAGCGCCATCTCCTACTCTACCACGAGCCGACGAAGGTCAA